>JBIIDM010000256.1:0-3214 GCA_044238365.1 Bdellovibrionota bacterium
TCGCGGTGGACACCCTGGATTCAACTATACGTACCGGTTCACCGCAGCACGTTCGGGACTTTCACCCGTTAGACTCACGCCCTACCGGGCGCACTAGATACACCTTCGCCTTTCGGCGAAGGTGACTGTGAAAAATGCCATGAGGTATCCGCACACCTTGTCTTACGCAACCAATACTGTTTCAGCTATTGGAAGGGGCAGGTCAGTGGTCTCCCCTTTACGCTTCTCCTGACGCAGACTTTTGGAGCCGACAAAGGGACCCCGAAATCTTGTAGGTTGCAATAGTCAGCAGAGCCTACTCACTTGGACCGTCTTTTTCTGTGATGGTATTAGATCCCCACAAGCCGCCGCCTGGATTGCCATCTCGCACTAGTACCCTACATTTTTTACTTCCGTATCGGGAGGCGACCAACGCCCATCAATGAGTGCTATGTAATTGTCCAATAGGGCGGAACCAAGGTAAGGGCTTACATTGCCTTAATGAAATTCTTTCCAATTGGCGTCAATTTGCCTTGACGCAGTTAGTTAATAACTGTACACTTAAATAAAGAGTACAGTTTCTGGATAACTGCAACAATGGCTAAATTTCAACCCCTCTCCTCTATTTCCACCATCCGGGCCGGGGTGCAGTTCCGTAAGGAAGTTCCTTACTGTGCAAGCGGAAGTCTCCGGCATCTTCAGGTAAGGGACGAAAAAGGCAGCCTTACTTTAGAAGATCATGAAATTCGTTCGTTGGCTGATGGGGCACTAAAGACTGTCGATTTTTTAAAGCTTGGGGACGTGGTGATTCGTGCCAAGGGCAAGCACCATCCGGCTGTGCTTATCCAGGCAGAACTTACGAAGACCGTTGCAAGTGCTTACTGCCTAGTCGTTACCCCCGTCAACGTTCTACCTGTATTTCTAGCCTGGTATCTTAATCAAGTTCCAGCTCAGCAGTACATGGACCAGTTTGCGGCAGGATCAGTCCTTCCAGTTTTAAACAAAAAAGCTCTTGGCGAGATGCAGGTACCGCTTCCTAACATCAAGACTCAGGAACACATTTCACAGATCTTTACTCTTCAACTTCAGGAAGAGCGAATAGCTAGAAAGCTTCAACGGCTTTACCAACTCCAAAATCAATGCATAAACCAATCAATAATCAACGCAATCGAGAATTAATATGAACAGCCCAGTAACATCCCAAGATGAAATTAATGCCGTAGCGTGGAAGGCGTGTGATACTTTTCGGGGTGTCGTAGATCCGTCGGAGTACAAGAACTACATCTTGGTAATGCTCTTTGTTAAATTCCTGAGTGATGTCTGGAAGGATCACTATGAGGAGTATCAAAAGGAATACGGCGGTGATGATGTTCGAATTCAGCGGAAGATGGAGCGGGAGAGGTTTGTATTACCCAAAGAGTGCAACTTTGAAACGCTATACAACAAGCGTAATGAGCCAAACATTGGTGAGACTATCAACTTGGTTCTGGAGGGCATTGAGGAAGCTAATAAGGCCAAGCTTGAAGGAGTGTTTCGCAATATTGATTTTAATTCAGAGGGGAATTTAGGCCAGACTAAGGATCGTAATCGTAGATTGAAGATGCTTTTGGAGGATTTTGCGGACCCCAGGTTGGATTTAAGACCTTCTCGAATTGGTAAGCAGGACGTGATTGGAAACGTTTATGAATATTTGATTGCGAGGTTTGCCAGTGATGCGGGTAAGAAAGGTGGTGAGTTTTATACGCCTGCCGAAGTAGCGATTCTGTTGGCAAAGCTGGTGCAGCCACAGAGGGGAAATCGGATTTGTGATCCTTGTGCTGGTTCGTGTTCGCTGTTGATTCATGTGGCCAATGAGGTTCAGGACCATAATTTTTCACTTTTTGGACAAGAGAGTAACGGTAGCACTTGGGCACTTTCTAAAATGAATTTGTTTTTGCACGGGATTGATAACGCCAGGATTGAATGGGGCGACACGATTGGAAATCCTAAATTAATAGAAGCTGACCGGTTAACGAAGTTTGACATAGTAGTAGCAAACCCTCCCTTCTCACTTGATAAGTGGGGGGCTGAGACGGCATCAGCTGATGCTTTTAATCGGTTTCGTAGAGGGGTGCCACCGAAGAGTAAGGGGGATTATGCGTTTATTAGTCATATGGTTGAGACTACGGTGGAGGGAACCGGCAAGGTAGGCGTGATAGTACCGCATGGGGTTCTGTTTAGGGGTGGCGCAGAAGGAAAGATTAGGCAGGCATTTATTGAAGAGAATTTGCTGGAGGCTGTTGTGGGGCTGCCTTCGAATTTATTTTTTGGGACCGGGATTCCTGCTGCAATTTTGATCTTTAATAAGGGTAAGAAGGATAAGGATGTGTTGTTTATTGATGCAAGTCGGGAATATCAGGAAGGCAAGAATCAGAATAAACTACGACAGGTGGATATAGATAGGATTTTTAGTGCGTTTAAGGAGCGTAAAAGCATTCCCAAATATGCGCACCTAGCAACGTTGAAAGAGCTGATAGAGAACGAATTTAATCTTAATATTTCTAGGTTCGTTGATACGTTTGAGGAGGAAGACGAGATCGATATTGAATTAGTCGAGGCCGAAATTGAAAAGTTGGAAGGCGAGTTAACGATAATCAGGGCGAAGATGAAGGGATATTTAAAGGAATTGGGAATCTGATGAAGTCACCAGGAGATTGGAAGATAAGGCGCCTTGAAGAGGTGGCAAAAACCTTCGCCGGTGGCACGCCGAGTAGAGGTAATCCGGCATACTGGGGCGGGAGCATACCCTGGGTCAAGACTGGAGAGGTAAACTATAGGGTAATTCGACAAACAGAGGAGTGTATAACTGAGGAAGGATTAAAAAATTCCTCAGCAAAAGTAGCTGCCGCCGGAACCCTGCTGATGGCTCTTTATGGACAAGGAATAACACGAGGAAAGGTCGCTGTCCTTGGAATCGACTCGGCTATGAATCAAGCGTGTTTGGCAATTCAGCCACTCAATGGTGAAGCGTCCTCCCAATATCTCTATCATTATTTTTCACATAATTATTTGAACCTCAGGAAACTTGGGTCAGAAACGTCACAAAAGAACCTCAGTGCAACTGTCTTATCTGCAATTGAGATCCCGCTACCCCCTCCATCCGAGCAATCTAAGATTGCCGAAATTCTGTCGTGCTGGGATGAGGGACTTAAGAGAGTTGAGTTATTGCTGAAAAAGAGTCAACTCCATCGGTCCC
>JBIIDM010000008.1:0-35272 GCA_044238365.1 Bdellovibrionota bacterium
CGAGCTATAGAACAACTGGTACTACTCCTATGAAATTTGCAACTCTCAAAGATGGCTCGCGGGATGGGAAACTCGTCCTAGTTAACAAAACGCTCACCCTGGCGCTTCCCATTCCACACATCTCAAAAACCCTTCAGGGATTGCTCGATGACTGGCAGACTCTAATTCCACTAGTTCGTGAAGCGTACCTGAAATTTGAAGAAGGAAACCTACCCGACATCATCCCGTTCGACGAGAAACAGTGTGAATCCCCCCTACCCCGGGCCTATCAGTGGGCCGATGGCAGTGCCTACCTCAACCATGTGGAACTCGTACGCAAGGCGCGCGGTGCGGAGATGCCAGAGTCGTTCCTATCGGATCCGTTGATGTACCAAGGCGGAAGCGATTCGTTTATCGGCCCGCGCGATGATGTACCATTTGCAAGCGAACAGTTCGGCGCGGATTGCGAAGCAGAGGTGGCAGTAATTGTCGACGATCTGCCAATGGGCGCCTCTCTGGAACAAGCTCAAGCAGCGATAAGACTGATCATGTTGGTAAACGACGTCTCACTTCGCGGCTTGATTCCGAATGAACTGGCAAAGGGGTTCGGCTTCTTTCATGGTAAGCCCTCGAGCGCTTTTTCCCCGGTAGCAGTAACACCAGATGAGCTAGGCGAAGCCTGGAAGAATGGCAGGATAAATCTCCCCCTACGAACAAGCCTTAATGGCAATGTACTCGGTAGCCCAAACGCGGGCACGGACCTCAATTTTACCCTTCCTCAACTTATAGCCCATGCTGCTAAAACCCGCCGTCTTGGCGCCGGCACAATTATCGGCTCAGGCACCGTATCGAATAGGGACCGAAAAACCGGCGTAAGTTGCCTCGCTGAGCAACGGATGATTGAAATTATAGAATCTGGTGAAGCCAAAACTCCCTTCTTGAAATTCGGCGATAGAATCCGAATCGAAATGCTTGACCATGAAGGAAACAGCATCTTCGGAACGATAGAACAAAAAATGGTTGAAGGTAAGTGAACCAACATTTGTCGCACTTGCGCCACTGCCGTGACTTTCGCACAAATGTGCAACGCGTTGGGTCCCTCACATCGGACACTTCCCATCAAAGTGAACTGGCCGATGCCCGTATATATACCGGCTCCACTTCAAAAAGTCCTAAAAAACAGGGTGTCCCGATTGGTGATTTCCACCACGAAACTCACTAAATTTTCTCCATTTATCCTAAATTCTTTAATAACGCTTGATAGTGCAACATTTTTTATTTACATTTATTTGAACTACTGTTTCCGATCGACCGGAGAGGGGGCCACAGAGGTGAGCAACTCGAAGCCTTTGCTGAGAGTGCGCCATTCCTGTGGAAAAACCCTTGGGTGTGGCTGTCCATGGATTGCCGTACTACTAAGCCCGTGTTGATGAAAGAACCTATTCAACGCAGTCTTATAACCTTTGTTCTTACGTCGAACTCAGGTTTATAGTTTTTTTTTTAAAAAATAAATAATACCGCGCTTATTTGTAAATAATTAACCATCTTGTTAAAGATAGAGGGAAGTGCGATGTCTCAACAGTCTATGGCGGAAGTAAAACCAGAAGTTACGCCTGCAGAATTAAAGCCTGGCGAAGCGTTGGGTAAAGCGATGCGGACCTTCTACAAAGTTCGGGAACAGGAACAGTTGGTTCAGCGTGATGCTTCGGTAAATACTTTTCCCTTGTCATTAGATAGGTTTCCTGGATTTGGCGGCATCTCTGGCATTACCCACGATGAAAAGTCTGGTCTGATATATGCCGTAAGTGATGATACTCGTACAAAAAATAACCCAGGAGCGCGAGTATATGTGATGGGTCAAAACCCACTTACTAAAGAACTCACAGTGGAAAAGGAGCTCTTATTGAAAGATGAGAAAGGTACCCTACTAGGGCCTCTTGATATGGAAGAAATTACTTTTATAAATGGAAAGCTTTATATCAGCACAGAAAGTTATGACAACAAACCTGGCCAGCTACTTACGGTTGATCCTGCGTCAGGAGTTGTTTTTAAAAAAACTGATCTTGATGTCCGTGGTATGCGAGAAAACAGTGGCAACGAGGCTTTAACTCTGATACCTAACGGTGATAACGAGCCAACCGTAGTAACGATAAGTGAACAACCACTTACATCTGATACATCAGATGAAAATAATTCGAATATAGCTGGTAGACCCCTTCGTCTTAAAGTAGGTGATGATGAATATCTCTATGCGCCAGATCCGGTGATGATATTTACTAATAAATTTAGTCCGGACCCAAAAGTACACCAAAAGCAGAAAGGGAGTAACGGTGTTGTTAGTGCTTGTTATGACAAGGAGACAGAAACACTGTATATTATGGAGCGTGCCTTTGTACCTGGTGCTGTCCCGGAACCGGGAAGCAATGAACCAAATATCTCTAACCGGGTCGCTATTTATTCAGTTAAATATGATGAAGCCGACAAGCTCAACGGTTTAAGCCTCCAGGATTTAATAGCGAGAAAAACCCCTATTCAATCCGTGCAAAAGACACTCGTTTGGGAATTCAAGAGCGCAGGAAATTTGGAAGGATTAACTCTAGTGAAAGATAAAGACGGAAGAGCGGAGTTTCTTGTCACTGAAGACAATAACTTCAATAACAAGCAGGGTGGTACGGAGATATATAGGGTGCCACTTAATCCTACACGATAACATTTATACAACTTTTTAGAGGCTTTATTGTATTGGGCTTGCCCCACTATCGCGACTTTGGCACCACTGATCAGCGCGTTGGAGGCAACAGCCGATACCTCACATCGGATACACCCCATCAAACTTGGCTGTTAGCACCCAGATAAGAAGAACCCCTGCGCCGAGTTCCGTTTCAGCACCGTTCTTCAGGCTAACAGATGCCCGCGGCAAGTTTGTTTGATTACTTTGTCCACTCCGCTCGCCCCACCCAAGAGTCTCATCATTAAGAGGATACTGTAGTCCAACTGTCGTAATCCCGAGACGACCTTTCCAAGTGGAATAAGGGAGACTGTAGTTCCAACTGCCTCTTCCAGAACCACTGAGTTCCGGCTCGAAGTATGCGATAGGAACACACCGTAACCTAGGTTATCCACCAACATAATACTTAGCTTTTGATGCACAGCGCTTAGAATCTGCAGATTTGTGACAGTATGGTCATACCGGGTGCCGTAAAAACCCACCACACTAACAGAGGTGCATTTGCGATCGATTAGGTAGGTAAGCGCCTTCTCCAGATCGGTAGAATTTTGATCCTCGATCTGTACGACCGTGCTTTTACCGTAACTCAGGGCGTCCTGTAGTGAATCAAGGTCACCTATAATTACATCTGGCATTATATCCGGCGCAACGGCACGAAGCTGGTCAGCAGATCCATCAGTACACACGATCATCCCCGCCTGACCCCACAGCGTTCTTATTTTTGCCTCGTTAGGAAGTACACCATTAACTACCAGCAATGCCGGGCGTGTACTATTCATCAGATCCTCGCGGTTCATAAATTATTCCTCGATTTAGTAAGACGCCCACATGGAGCAGATATCCGATGTACTCTATACAAAGTACTTTTGCAAAACAGATCAATCCTGTTTCCCCTCCTCCCGTCAAATATGCTGTTGAAAATGTTAATTATATTATATCTAATTAAGTGCAACCAGGGGTAATTAACAATACTATCCTAGTGCATGGTAAATTAATTTGCTCGCACAACGAAGTTGTAGACAACATCGCTCTCGCAAAAAAAATTGTCAATCTAAACCCAACCTAGCTATTTCAGGAAAAGTATTCTCATTCCTGTATCCAGTGTCATTTATCGAGACTTCGCAAATTTACGAACTGGTGTTCTGTGTAGAATAAAGACCAAACGAAGCGCTAGCTTCGTTATTCCTTTCGCATTTTCTTGCCAAAGATTAGGTTCAACAAGTCGCATGGCCTGGGTTTGATTAAATACCTACGAAGGAGTTTTCTGTGTATAACCTGTTGTATTTCTGCGCATATCTGATATTCTCTGTTATATGAGACCACCAAGTCAATCCATTACTACTCTTCCAACGCAACAGTTTCCGTTTCTGTATTAAATACTGCGCCCTAATCCGTCGCATCGAAAGTGACAATGCGGTCATTGCACTTCAAACAAATTTGTTTTAAATAACATGACAAACTCACTTCCCACTCTCAAACTACCGCTGATCCTCGGATCGGCATCGCCTGTTCGAGGAAATATTCTACGTGCTCTGGGACTGACTTTCACCACGATGAGTCCCAATATCGATGAAAAATTAATCCGACATGACGATCCGGACAATCTTGCGGTCGCTTTGGCGGCGGCTAAAGCGCGTGTGATCATAGAGAGTGTGCAAAACGCTGCTATTATTATCACTGCCGACCAGGTAGTCGTAGTCGCAGATGAAATTCGTGAGAAGCCCGCAGACCCCGATGAAGCAAGGCGATTTCTGAGATCTTATCGCACATTGCCTGCTGAAACTGTTTCGGCGGTACAGGTTTATAATACAAGCACCAAAAAATCGGTAGTGGGCGTAGATCGGGTCAAGGTGTATCTGAAGGACCTTTCTGACGAGATCATCGAGGCCATTATCGCTGAGGGAACGATCTTCCACTGCGCGGGTGGCTTTGCGGTCGAACACCCGCTGATGGAGCCACTTGTCGAGAAAATTGACGGAGAACTAGAGAGTATTATGGGCATGCCGATTGCTCTGACCTGCAGACTGCTATGGGAGGTGGCATAACGTACGCGTTTGCCAGGTTGGCTGATCTCTTCGTCAAAAAGCAATTTCTCTCAACAGGAGCGTGGAATGTCTGATGACTCTATTTGCTGGAATGGGTATTTGCTTCTCCCTCCGGGGGCTTTGCGCCGCAAAAGATATACCGGCTCCTCGTTTTTAAGGATTTTTAAAGTGGAACCGGTATATTTAGGTTACTATATTTGGTATCCGACTAAGCTATGGATAAACACGAAGGATGAGGCGCAAACAAAAAACAGCGAGTCACGAGTAATTAAGGAATGGTAATTGATATAGAAAATTTACTATGATCCGAGACACTACCACCAACAACAATCTATCCCAGCATTTGAATGTTATATTCTGGAATGTAGAAAACCTATTTCACCCTGAAAGCGGTGGCCCCCGAGGGAATCAAAATCCTGAAATGGGCTGGACCATGGAGCGATACCAACGAAAAATTACATTACTCGGTGCGGCAATGACCGCACTGATAGTGCAAGATGATATTCCGATCATATTTGGACTATGCGAAATTGAAGATGAAAGGGTAATAAGGGATGTGCTAAAGGTTCTACCACCATTCATGACAGCTGCAATTCCCACAAACCACAATCTGCCCTATCTTGATACGACGCTCCTCTATGATACTCGTTCTTTCACGATGAGAAGTGCGGTGTACCACAGGCTCTTTCAGCGTTTCGACCGTGGCGATGTCCTTCAGGTTGAACTTACCGTACCAAGCTCGAACGTTACTCTCTCAGTCTTCGCCGTTCACCTTAAGGCCCGCCCTGAGAATCAGTACCTGACGGATATGTATCGCGAGGCCGTCTGTGACAATCTACAGCACCATGCCTGGACCGTTCATAATGGCGATGAAATATCACGAAACCAGAGGAAACGTTCCAACCTTTCTGAAAGTCCAGAAGTATTTCTCAGCCTTACTGAAAACATACTCATAATGGGAGACTTTAACGATGAACCGTTCAGCACATCATTGATGCAGTATCTCCGCGCATCTTTTGATCGGCATCACGTTGCAACGCAAAAATCAATCGAACGAATTGCCCTCTACAACTGTTCATGGGAGGGGCTGGCAGATAGTCAACCCGGCTCATACTACTACCCGCTAGGCCTGTCGGGGCCATGGTCAATGCTTGACCAGATCGTCATATCACCGGCACTGCTTAACTCTACAAGTGGCGCTACCTACATAGAAAACTCATTCCAGGTTATTCGGCATCTCTCAGCCGATTCAAAGGGGATCCCTCGTCGGATGACCTATCAAGATCAATGCGGAGAGTTTCAGTGGGATATTGACGGCATTTCTGACCACTTCCCCGTTAGTATTACGCTAGCTCTTTAATACCTGAGTTCGACGTAAGAACTGCGGTAAAGCATTCGCGTTAAATGCGCAGTTTTATCTCTGGACAGCTCCTTACTCAGCGTACAATCCAGCTAGCCGCCACAATCAACCCGAGCACAATTCGATACCACCCGAAAGGAGCCATTCCAACCCGGGAAACCAAAGAAACGAAGGTTTTTATGGCGAGGACGGCTACAATTAACGCAACTACAAATCCAACGCCAAAGAGAGCTCCAGCGTTCATATCAATGCTGGATGCTGATTTCAATAAATCAAATGCCACGGCGGCACACATTACCGGGACCGCAACCAAAAATGAAAACTCGGCAGCAACTCCACGCGAGAGTCCACAAAGTAAGCCACCTACAATGGTAGCTCCCGAACGTGAAACACCAGGCCACAGAGCGCAACACTGCGCCACTCCAATCAGGGCTGCAATGCGGAGACTAATTTGATCGACTGCGCTCACCGACGGTTCACGCTTCTTTTGTTCGATAATGATTAAAACAATACCGCCGACGACCAATGCAACGGAAACGGAAAGCGAATTAAAAAGGTAACTCTTGATAGCCTTATGGAATAGAGCCCCCATAAAAAATGCAGGCAAACACCCCACAAAGAGGAGGGAGAGAGCCCGAACTCCGTGAAAGCCAGCCGTTCTGTCAAATGCCTTCTTAAGGGACCACTCGCCCTTTTTGGGGATCAACGCAAGAAATCGGTGAGGATAGAGCACAACTACTGCCAAGATGGCGCCAAGTTGAATAAAAATCTCAAAATTGGAAACAAGGTCACCACTCATACCCAGCCACTCATCAACCAGAATCATGTGACCGGTGCTGGACACGGGCAGGTACTCGGTGATCCCCTCAACGATTGCTAGTATTATGACACTAAATAAATCCACACTCTCCTTCCCATTTTATTAATGTTAGTTAGGTTGACTCCGCTCCAAACCATAGTACGAGGATCCCTTAGTGTCAAAACAACGGCTATAATCGTTCAGCCCCTGTTTCTCGTCTAGCAAATCACCCATGATTTAAGCGTTCAGCAGGTTAATGTCGAGGAAAGAGGTAATTTTGCCAATCAGACGTAGTACTGGTACCGAGCGACGACCCCTACTCACGGTAGGGATCACGTGCCAGCAGCGCACGTAAACGAGCCCCTTCTTGCTGATAATCCAGGAGTGACTGAATCTCCTGCAAAGCAGCCTCTGCCGCAGTCTGCTCACGAAGATTTACAAATACCAGGTTACTGTCGCCGTGTTGAAATCGCGTATGCTCTCCGGCCTCCAGTTCACGTGCAGCACGTAGTTCAGCTCGGGCGAGGCGTACCCTTTCAATCGTCGCCCGCAGTGTCACCACACTCTGCTGTATATCATTGGCGATAACGTTCTCGACCCAGGTTCGCTGGGCTTCAATTTGCGAACTTTGTGCTTTGGCAGCCGCCAGCTTTCCACGAAGTTTACGGTACTCAAGTGGCACCTCGACCTTTAACCCTACTTTCAGCTCCCCTTGGTCAATCTTCTTTTCTGCCGCTCCGAAGTCTTGCGCTGCTGCTAGATTCAAATCGAGTTGGGGGAGAAACTGATTCTCTGCAACCGAAAGATCTACGGCCACCTGGTCCTTTTTCAAATTTACCATTTGGAGCTCTGGACGATTCTTTAAGGCCTCCTTTAATAGAAGTACTTCGTCAAAATGTTGAAACTCCTCCCCACTTGGTTCCGGCAAACGTTGAGGAACCTCCGACTCCTCGGGAATTAAGGGCACCCCCTCCGCTGAGCGATAATACATCGAAAGTTTTATGAGCGCCTTTTGAAAGAGATTTCGTATCTTCACGAGCTCGCTTTCCCGCTTGAGCACTGCTCGTTGATTGTCTACCAGGTCAAACCGTGGCTTATCCCCGGCCGTTACTTGTGACCCAAGCTGCACACCACGCTCCCGCGCAACACCGACCAATTCCTCAATCACACGAACCTGATTCCCCATGGCAACCACTTCCCAGTATGCTGCCGTCGCACCTTGAATTACCTTCAAACGGGTCGAAATAAGCTTATTGGACGCACTATCGACATCGATGCCAGCCTTTGTAATCTCACCGCGCCGCTCGTCAATCGCTCGACCCCGCAACAACGGCATTCTCACGCCCACCTGCGCCTCGCCAGCATCGCCGGTGACAAGATCCCCATCGTAGATCGGAAATTCACCATCGGCGGAACGATATCCTGTATAAATCTCTCCGCCGTTGGCCGTCAGCGGCTTTGAAACGGCAACATCGACATAACGACCATCGTAATACCCCGCGCCATAAGCCTTTGACTCGCCCTTTAGCTTGGCATCGAACTCACCAATCGCCGCGAGCTTCTTCCCTTTTTTTTCATCGATTACGGCCCCCGCTTCAGATATGGACGGATGACTTGTTAACCCAGCCTGGATAACTTGATCAAGAGTTAAACGAGCCTGGCTAAGCCCAAGGGGAGACTTTAGCCCTAGAAAAAAAAGAATGGATAAGCCACGCCCATAATATCGCAGAACTTCAAATTTGATCATCTTTTCGTCAAAATTGCCTACTTTGCCAACTTACCAAGCTGCTTATTGAAACGCTTGAGGTACTCACTCTCCTTCTTCGGCTGCTGCTGATACTGAACAACCGGCGGAAACCCATTGAATATTCTCCACAGTTCGTAACCCAACGCCACTGTGTCTAATAACACCCACCCCTTTACTCGAACTCCCTGACGCAAATACCTGGCATCAGGCCATGGTGCCCGCTCCTCATCAGGCAACACAAAGATTCGGAAATATCCCTTTCCATTATCACTGTGATCAATATTATTAATGATACCACCAAATGTACCGATGGCAACCGATGGCCAGCCACTGAACTGAATAGCTGGCCAACCCTCAAACTGAAGCCGAACCTTTCGCCCCTTATCGAGTAACGGCAAATCATTGCCATTAACCAAGAGCTCTACAATCTTGCGGTCGGTAGTCGGTGCAAGAGCGGCGACAGTATCTCCCTGCTTGACGACAACACCACCCTGCGGGTAGTAAACACGCATTATCTGACCGCTCCGAGTGGCTTTCAGCGTCTGTGACGCCTGCCTTGAAAGCTTAACCTCAATGTCCGAAAGTTGCTTTATTTTCCCAGCCTCCTCAGCCAATAGCTTCTGGTACTCCAGCTGCGCCAGTTCGTAGTCGCGCTGAGATTTGAGCCCCTTTGCTGCCAGCAGCTTCTGCCGTTCCAGGTTTTTTAACGAAGTCTTTACTGCTGTGGAGGCTGCCTGCAGTCCCGCAGTGGCGGCAGTCAGCTGCTGCCCTAATCGATCAAGGAGCTGCGGGTCAATATCCTTGAATTCCGCTAGAGAATCGCCTTCTTTTACAATATCCCCCTCAACCACGTACCAGCGCTCAATCAAGCCCTTCACCGGT
Source organism: Bdellovibrionota bacterium (assembly GCA_044238365.1). Taxonomy (GTDB): domain Bacteria; phylum Bdellovibrionota_C; class UBA2361; order UBA2361; family JBIIDM01; genus JBIIDM01. The sequence goes on from JBIIDM010000008.1 coordinate 9,541, forward strand.
GCATGTATTTCCTGGAGGCGCTCACTTGGATCAAAGGGAATAACCGTTCCAGTTCCAAAACTGGTCTGCTGCCACGGTAGAAACATTAGAGAGGCAAGTAATACGGCCAGCAGCATGAGCATCAAAATTGCCGAGCGGTACACCAACGGGCTACCGCGAACCATCGCAATACTCTGAACCTGGATTGATATCCCACGTTCAAGGTCTTCAAGTGATGGGTGATAACGTCTTGATAAATTCTTTTTCATAGCCTAGAGCTTGTTCCTCAAACCTTACGTATTAAACCATCATCAAGTACGAAGCTTTTAGAGAATTTTTTTGCCAGCTCTTCATCATGTGTCATTACAAGTAATGTCCATGGGGCGGTCGGGCTAAGCAATGTGGGCAAAACATACTGCTCCATTACCCTTTTATCAATCGAATCAAGAAGCTCATCCAGAATCAGTAGACGCGGTTTAAGAATCAAAGCTCGGGCCAGCACGAGCCGATTAGCCTGTCCAGATGAGAGAGGACGCGCATCTTCCCGCAACCATGTCTCCAAACCATTAGGGAGCTCCTCAATTTCCTCCCGTAGCCCAACACTATCTAATACCTCACGGAGATCCTTTCGGAGAACTTGATTCAGCCCCAAAGTAAGGTTCTCTTCAATGGTACCTCTGAATACCTCCAACCCTCGGACCATTTTTACTCGTTCACGAATACTCATGGGATTGAGGTCAACCAAGTGTTGATTGCCTAAGATTACCGTTCCTTCGTCCGGAAGATGAAACCTCACCATTAAATCAGCGATCAAACTCTTTCCTGAACCATTCTCTCCGTAAATCGCCACCTTTGCACCACTGGCAATCTCAAGGCAAGCCCCCCGTAATACCGGTTGACGACATCCTTCAAAACCAGCCACTACATCACGCAAAATAACCGTTAGGGGCTTTGATTCGTTCTGAAGATCATCCCCGGTGGCGGCTTCAGTTGGCAATTCAATCAACGAATCAAGTTTAGCAATTGACGCCACCAGATCGTAATAACTCTCTAGTAGGCGCCCCAGCTTATTAAAACTTAAGAGAACACCGGAAACAATCAACTCGGCTGCTACCAGTTGACCGAGCGTTAACTGCTCAAAAATAACCAGGTATCCACCAAGCCCCAGAAGTGCAGCACTCGCAATTGTCTGGAGTGCTACAAAACCAAACATTTGACGAAATACTATGCGAAAATGTTTCTTTCGGCACTTAAGGTAACTGTATGTTGTATAATCAGCCCGCTCCATCGCAAATGCTCGGCCCTGACCACTCTTAAACAGAAATGAATTCTCGGCGAGGTTTTCGAGCCAAATTAGTACGGTATGCTTTGCCGAGGACTCCTTCATCGCAGTGGCGACTGCTCCTAATCCCAGTGGACCGCAGATAATCAGCAATGACAGTGCCAGCAAGAGCACAAACACAAGCAGAAACGGATGATAGAATGAAAGAATCAGGAGACCGATGCCTGCCTGAAGAATCACGGCAATCCCTTCCAATACAATCTTTGCTACAAGCTTCTGAACTATCACTACTTCGAAGAATCGATTAATCAGATCCTGTGGGACTTCCTTCCGAAATACCGACGCCTGGAACCTCGGAATTCGCTGAGCCAAGCCTAGGGCAACACGAACGAAAAGTCGACGCTGTAAGACTTCTACCACCCACACTTGTACCAGACTCAACGCCCCCGACAGCCCAACCAAAAGCAAAACAAGCACGGTAAGCACAATGACAGGCTGGTATAGCGATCCAAAAGCAACCGTGTTTACTATACTTTGAACACAGATGGGCACCACCAGCGACAACACGCCAATGGCGAGCGCATACGATATTACAACGAGCAAGTCATAACGTTCGGCTCTAAACAATGACAATAAATGCGCGACCGCACTCTTAGAAGAATAGTGATGAGCGGAGTCGGATTCAAGCTGATCGTGGGCGTAACTCATTTTTATCTATAGTAATACTATCCAACGAAAGTGTACTATAGATAGCAATCAAATGCCAACGAGAAATTCCTCCTTGAATGGGGAAATTTGTTCTACCTCAGCTTCAACGGAGACGAGAGAAAAGGTAAAGGATGTTGAGCTCCTTACTGTAACAATTTAAAAACGTCAGAATCGTATACCAGCCGCGTACCATGCATCACGGCCAACAACCAAGATTTCGAAAAATGTGTAGGGTAGGGCTACAACCACGCCAGCTTTTACTTAGAGCTTGTTTAATAACGACGAATAGAGCCACCCTGCTTTTCCTCCGGTGTGCTCCCCTTTACAGCCGTTTTCTTTACAACCTGCCCAAGCACAGTCTCCTTACCATTCTTAAGGCCTGGCGGTTCACTGGCCCGAACCACAAAGGTCTGCCCCTCTCCTAACAGACCCTGAAGTTCCGCAACATCGTTCTTTGCCAGCACAACCCACTCGTCAAAGAAGAATGGCTGCTCACGCGTCCTCATTCTAACTCCTGAATAATAGCTCAACGAGTAAAACTCCTGGCGGAATGATATCACGGGGGCACTTTCCACCACATGCAGCAATGTTTGAGCGAACGCTTTTCCACTGGTCTGAGAGCCGATCACCGGCAGAACACTTCCCTGAAGACCCAAGTACAGCGCTGAAAACAGGGCGCAAACCTTTATGCCAGTCCAGCGTTGACCTCGAAGATATTCAGGCACCATACGCTGTGCACGATCCATCAGACCTGCAACTGAACAGACCGCAACGGTCAGTGGCAACAGCACTAAAACGATCGCTATGCCTCCCAGCCTCCCAACAGCCAGCTCATGTACCAGATAAGTCACATAAAGAGGGTATCGTTCCCAGTTTCCCGACGTAAAAGGCGCGCCCGCAATTCTGCCAATAACGTAAAAAACTCCAATGGCTGAATATATTCCAATTATGAATATGCAGAGATAGCGGTAGAGAACGCTAACGCACTCAACCAATGAATCACGCATTTGCTGCCCCAGGTCCAATGCCACCACCACCCAGAATGGATAGGAGACAAGCAGGTAGACGCCCCGTTTACTACTAGGTAGGGAGTAAAACAGAAATACAACAACAGCCGCGAGCAAGGAAAATCGGAAGAAAGATTCTGGAGGAAACTTCAGGTTTAGTCTCATTTTCCAGGCAGCTAGAACTACCAGAATACTCCACGGTAAAGTGCCAAGGAGGCCGGTCCCGATCAGATACACCCAGTGGTGCTCATGTGCAGGTTTTTTCATTGTGCCTGAAAACCGGGAGAGGTTCTCCTCGATAAACTTATCAGTGAACGCATCACCGCCCTGAAGATAGGCGGCGAGATACCACAACGATGAAATCAAACTGGGGAGAACAATAAACCAGATAACGATCCCAACAATCTCCGACCAAGGCGTTTTAACCCGTTGCCATCTGAAAAACTCCCAAGGGCTTATAACTAAGATAACCAGCAGCACCGCCACGGGCCCCTTGGAAAGGAAGGCACCGGCAACAGCCACACAACCAACCCTTGTCCACCACTTCGTGGCGCCGCTCCCTTCTCGCGTCATAAAATAACATAACCATCCCGCGGCCAAGCACGAAGAATGCAGAAGGTCAACCCTGCAGGTTGTCGCCGCACGTAACCACTCGAACGAAAAAAACAGCATTCCTGTTGCTACCCAGGCGAAACCATCTGAACGTAGCCGCCGAAGAATTCCGAAATAGAGGCCCATGAACAGCGCGGCAAAAATTCCCGACGGCGCTCGGGCAGCGAATTCATTCATTCCTGAAAAATAGGCGACTAAAGAGATAAGCCAATGCAACATCGGCGGTTTAGAGGGCACTTCGCCACCGTATCCATCCGGCAAAATGTAGTGATGGTTAGTGAACATGTCAAATGCAACCAGGGCTTCTCTGGCTTCACCACGAGTCGAAAGGGACGGCAAGCCGACCACTGACATCAAAAGCACAAGACACGCCGCTACCACACAGAGTTCAGGCCACAATGATTTTACTGCACCTAGCGCACCGCCAATAAAAACTCCCTTTCGTTCTTCTGTCGTCATAGCGCCCTAATTTATTTCGATAATAAAAAGTCGGATTACAGCCCTGTAGAAAACACACTTGGAAAACCAATCGCCTCCCTTTGCTCAACCGTCCCCAAGTATACGCGTTCATCACCCGAATGTCATAAGTGGCCGAATGTTCGACGTAGGCTAGGTACCCCCCTGCCCTGAACTGGATAAGACCATGAAGCCATGCTACAGTACCCAGAGCACGAGTGTACCTACTCAGGAACTTTCCCAATGTCGTCATTAAGTAATTGATTTTGTTCACTGCTACGTGAAGTGCCACGCCTACAAAACAATAACCTTCCGCGATCTCGGGAAAATCTCTGGTAGTTAAAACGAATTGGGGCGTGTTGATGGTGAGAGCCTCTGAGCCCTTGTTGAGGTGCCCAGATCTCGGCAAATCTTTAACCCTGAGTTCGACGTAAGAAATCAGGTTTTGAAACCGTGAAAAAAAACTATACCTGCGTATATGGTTCAGATTGACGAAACCCTTACCTCTATTTTCCAACGTGGAAGTCGTACGTACTTCTTCAGCAGCATTTTTTTTTCCAGCGAGCTTCGAGAAAAGGTTACTCGGCTGTATGCATTTGTCCGTACGGCGGATGACTTCGTGGATCTTCCAATCCCTGACTCTAATGGATTCACCGAATTTGAGAAGGACTATAGACACACACTCAGCGGGCATCCTTCATCGTCGAAAGTAATTCAGTCGTTTGTTACCCTAATGGACGAGGTAACGTTCGAACCTCTCTGGGTCGACGCCTTCCTTGATTCAATGCGTGCCGATCTTACGCATATACCGTGTGAAAGCCTTGCAGATACCGAGAAGTACATGTACGGCTCAGCTGAAGTCATAGGATTAATGATGTGCCGCATTATGGGACTTCCCGAGGCCGCCTATGCAAGCGCACAGATGCTGGGCAAGGCCATGCAGTATATTAATTTCGTCCGCGACGTAGAGGAGGACCGCCTTCTAGGGCGGCGCTACTTGCCAACCGAAGACCTTCGGCAGTTCGGCCTTTCGGAGCTCAATGAGTTTCACGCAAGGGAGAATCTTTCCCGTTTCTCACAGTTCATAGCACATCAGGTGGACCGTTTCCTTTTCTGGATTAAGGAGGCCGAGGATGGCTATCACTTTATACCCCCCAAACCCCGCACAGCAATTGCTACGGCTGCCGATATGTATACGTGGACAGCCTTAAGCATTAAAAAGAACCCGCTACTCATTTTTGACCGGAAGGTCAAACCCTCACGCGCACGGGTCCTGTATCAGGGAGCGCGCAATTATGTTAAATATTCTCGCGATAGAAACCGGGAAAGCAACGCATCAGCGCTATGAGGCACTATTCTTACCTGCTTCTACACGTCCTTATATTGGCAGGTCCGGTATTCGCCAGTTTTGACACCAAACTTCGCTTTTTCACTCGCTGGAGACGGACGGGTGTACCAATAGTAGCCATTGGAAGCGCCTTTTTAATTTGGGACATGATCTTTACGGCCCTGGGAGTCTGGGGGTTTTCCCCGGACTTCGTTATGGGGTTTTACGTGATTAATCTTCCAATCGAAGAAGTCATGTTTTTTATCTCGGTCCCCTTCGCAGTTTTATTTTTGTATGAAGTCGCCTGCTACTACCGGTTGAGCGTCCACATTCCGCAATTCTGTTACCATGGGTTAGGTATATTCCTTATCGCTGCCGCAGCCGCATTTTACGAAAAGACCTATACCGTTACTGTTGTAACACTGTCTCTCATATTACTAAGCACCCCGTTCAGTAAAAGAAAATCAGCCCATATTGCAGTAACTTACCTTCTGCACCTTCCCGGCTTCCTGATAATAAACGGGATACTTACCTCCTTCCCAATCGTCTGGTACAATCCATCACACCTATCGGGATTTCGCCTTGGGACAATACCGTGCGAAGATCTGCTCTACAGTTACATCTTAGTGTGGGGCATTATTTTTCTGTACGATAGATTAGCGATTACCCGCAGGAAATCATAGTATGAAGTTCCGAACTCGCACATCATTGTCTGCCTGCTGCCTGCTTTCAGGAATACTAGCAACAAACGGACTAGCCTTCAGCATGCCGGTCCAGCGCCGTGAATCGCCTGAAGCAACTGAGCTGACCATCGCGGAAAAGTTCGGCCAGATTCGCACCACATACCTCCAAGTAGCCGGAATGCGGCAAAAACCTAATGATGGCATGAAAAAGCTGGTAGAAGTATTTCCACTAGACGCAGGAAAATCGAAAGTCACGGGGAGTATAACAGGCAACACTGAGTGCATCCCTCCTTCGCTACCTTCTTCCGACCCGGAGGACCAGGCTCTCTATAAGGCTTACTGTGCAAGCTTTGTCGCATTTGAAGCACGCAATCGTCTGTGGCCCCAAAGCAAGCTAGATCTAGCAAACAAAAGTCTTATGTTACTCGACTCTGCCGTCACAGCCGCGCCGAGATCCCTGGAAGTCCGTGCTCTCAGACTTGCGGTTACACATCACTTGCCGTTCTTTTTTGACCGGGGTGATCAGGCCCAAGCCGACGCAAAATGGCTTAAGGGGCGTACCAGTGAATGCAACACCAAAGCGATCGCGACGGAACCGGGCTGCCGCATTGACAAGAGAATAACCAGTTTGCTGAAATTTATTGGATAGAAATTGGGTAACTACTTCAGGTACCCCCAACATAAATGCGCCCCAAAAGCGAGCTAACCATCTGTAACTGCCAGGGATTTTTTCAAGGTCGAGAAAAGTGATTATTTTGTAAATGCGGCGTGGTACTCCACGCCGCAGTGAACAAAATCGATCACTTGACGAAGAGATTGGGAAAATACCTGAGCAGTTATCTCCGACCCACACCAACGTCTTTAGGTATGGGACCGCAAAAACCAAGAACTAATCCCTTCGACCTGCAAAACATACAGTGAAACCACTGGATTTGTTATGATTTAGATCACACTTTAGCACATTTCAACGGCATACCGTCTCACGTGACGAAGAAGATCAGCCGACCTCGCGGACGCGCCGCTGGGTTACGGCCATGACAGCCGCTAGCGGCAGCAGTTCACCGTAGGCCCGAAGTTCCGTAATACGACCGCCTAAAATCAATCCGCAAATAAATAGTATAAAGGTCCAGAGCACCATGTTCATGTATCCTCTTTTAGAGCAGGAGGTAACAATCATTGTCAAAAGCACAACGCCGCACCCACACGAGGCTATTATTAACCAACTTCTGAAACGGAACAGCAGCTCGAAGTTTTCAATGATATTTGGATGGAACAAAAAGCCTCGGTTATGACCATACATCACACTTAAGCCGTACTTAACGCCTGCCCATAGCACCAGCTGTAGTAGCGCGCTCAAGGCCACGAGGGCCTCTGGAAAAGATCTGAGCGCCCGTAGATAAAATAGCGGTATCAGAAATAACACGGTCTCCTTGTTCCATGCTCCAGCAAAAAATAGCAAGCCATAGGCCAGCCATTCACCCTTTAAAAGCCTGTAAGCTCCCCAGGTAAAAAACGCCAATCCCACAATATCGGACGCATACCACCAGCGCTGCTCAAAAGGAAGTGTATAGTTCCAAAATAGCTCAACAAAAAGCAACAATATAAGTAGCGTACGCATGCGCTCCTCTACAATGCAATCTTCTTCACAAAAAAGTGTCAGTAGTTTTAGACTACCGCTGACCAGGACGAGCAGCGCACAAAATTCTACGAGAAGATACATCAGAAGAAGCGTAGGGTCGCAATTATCAAACTGATTGCGGGCCATTCTACCTAAAAGGGTGACCGAAATAGTGTCCAGAAAGGTATGATCCCCAAATATGAGCCGATACCACCGATTAATTCCGCGAGTAATCAACGGGACCAATGCGCGAAACTGGTACGGGATATGAGCGACTCCGTTGGTCAGGTCGGGCAAACGTGCTCCATCATAGGTCTCTGAGCAAAATGCCCGAACAAACACAAAGAATCCGCTCAGTAATACGACGCCAATGTGTCTCCAGAAAGGAGACCTGTTTGTTTTTGAACGGGGAATGTCCGAGGCTCCACTGTTGGCCACACTAATCACCCACCCATTGACCGTCTATCACAGGCGTGAGAAACAAAGTAGCTCGGTTGCGCCTCCCATAAAGCGACGTCGAGACGTAAGACGCATACCGGAGGCCTCAATCATCTGAACGACATCGCACTGTGGCGGATAGTTTTTAAGGCTTGCCCCTATGTAACTATGAATCTTGGGATTCCCGTGCAACAACAGCCCCCATAACCCGCCCCAGACCGTAAGCAGGGCACTTTGAAAACCCTGAACGAACTGGTTGGCGGATTTCGAAAAATCAAGGATTAAGAAAGTCCCGCCGGGGATCAGAACTCGGTGTACCTCGGCAATAGTCGCCGCCAACGAAGGGCTATTCCGTAATGCATAACTGGCCGTTACTGTCTCAAAGGCACCATCATTAAACGGCAGCACGGCAATATCACCTTCGACTACGGTTATCTTCGCCCCAGCCTTATGCGCACGAATATCGCAAATCCGTAACATAGGCGGGGAAATATCAATCCCTGTAATTTCCGCGGTGCTAAATCGTTCAGAAACAGCCAGACAAACATCGCCAGTGCCACAAGCAAGGTCAAGCACTCTTGTGGAATTCTTTGGTGGAATCAAACCTATGAGCGCAACCTTCCACTTCCGATCCTGAAAGAGTGAGAGGCACCGTGTTGCAATATCATAGCGGCTTGCCGCAACCCGAAAGTGGTCCTTGTTATATTTTAGCTTGAATTCCGGATCTCGCAACCCCTTGGGGGCATGCAACCCGCCGGAGACGGAAAAACTAGTCGCTTTCACTGCGTCTGCTTCTTTAATGGTGAGATTCATCCGGTTCTAATCCACTTAAAAGTTTGTAGCGAGTACGGATGTACCCGCCTAGCTACCCCGTAACTCCATCGCCTTTACTGTTAATCCAGGCCCAAACCCTACCATACGAAGTGTCTCACCGGGGAGCACCTCTTTTTGCCTCAGAAAGCTCTCGAGGACAAAAAGGACAGTCGCACTGCTCATATTACCGTAGCTTCTCAGAATGTTCCGAGATTCCCTGAGTGCCTCAGTGTCATTAAAATTCAAGCTAGTCTCGACCCGGTCCAGAATCGACTTTCCTCCGGGATGCACAATCCAGTGACCATCTGCCACTGAAGACCAGCTCTTTGGCAATAAGTCCATAATGTTTGCCCCAACAACTCTGGAAACATAGGGAGAAAGCATTAAGTCAAAACCCTGATTACCAATTCGCCACGCCATCAGGCCCTCGGAATCGTGAACAATCTGTGAATGAAAATCTTCGATGACCAAATCGCCCGAGCCGCCGCCATCTCCGGCTACTACGGCTGCAGCAACTCCATCAGAGAACAGGGAGGCACCAAGCAGCGCGTCAAAACCCCCATGGGGCTGAAAATGAATGCTGCAAATTTCAGCACACACGCACAATACTTTGGCATCCTGGTCGTTTCGGCAGAACAGTGCCGCAAGTTCCAGCGCGGGGAATGCCCCGTAACATCCCATAAAACCGAGAAAATAACGATGAACATCACTAGGTATCCCCAGCTGGCAAATTAGGTCAAAATCAAAACCTGGATTTGAAAATCCAGTACACGAAACCGCAATAATATGGGTAATCTCATCGGCACGTACACCACCTACAGCAAGCGCCGTACGCGTAGCTTTCGCTACAAGTGGCGTTACCTCCTGACAAAACACGTCGTTCCTCTTTTGCGATGATGCGTTCTCAAAAGACTCCCCGCGATAGGTGAGCTGACCATTCTTGGCCAATGACAGGACCACGTGCCTTTCGTCAATCCCTGAATCACCAAGGACTGAATGCAAGTACCGTCGCTCTCGAGAAGAATCAGTTCGCTGTAACATAGACTCGAGAAAATCGGCCTGCGAGATGATCGTATCAGGAACTGCGGTTCCGATGCCCCTAATAATGCCTTTAGATTGTTGATGCACAGCTGTCCTTACTATCGGTGTGGCTATTCAGGTGCGCTAACGCTTACCAATATCTATGGCTGAAAAAATTACTCGTAAAAATGCATGAGCGAGTATTTGACACGGATCATTGGCCAGAGAGCACCGGTACCGTTACTGCTACTTCTATATGCACTATCTCATTAACATACGCCACCAGAATGGACGGATCGTCGACACCAAAGTCTGACCACTTTAACAACGTATGACCTTTAACGACATAATCCGTATTGTTACGTACAATAGTCATCTCCAAGATAATAGGTCGCCGAACCCCGGAAATATCAATAAATCCATGACCGGCGCCACTGCACGTTTTCGACGCCACCCGCTCAAGGTCCTGAAAAGTACAGATGCCGCGAACCTGCTCCATCTCAAAAATCACTTGCGGATGTACCTCTGCGTGCATAACCGAACGCAGCTTTTTGTCGCGGCTTGCATTTCCGGTGTCAAAATCCTTTACCGCGAGCTGCACGGAAGCATGAACCGTCCCGTTTTCTCGAGGGTCTTCCTGCCATACCTTGCCAGCGATGTCCGTCACCTTGCCTTCGATCATATGCCAGGTACTATCAACCTTGAAAGAAACCGACGTATTCGCCTTCGAGAGTTCTAGCGGAAGTCGCCAATGGGGAATTGGCCAATTGGGAGTTGATTCTATGTTCAACTTCTCTGAGAGTACAGGCACCGAAAGGGTCAAGAGCATTATTATAAACGCGAAAAAAGTATTGAGCGACTCTACGCAACAGTCTGCTCTCGGAGCCGTGCTATGGTGTTTCGGACTAAGATTAAGCATATACCGATTTTGCTTCTAAAATTCACAACAACTGGGAACCTAGCTCGGATTATTCACGAGGCGCGTCTCGTAAATAATCCGGACTAGCGGTGTTAGAGGCGTCTCGCCCATGTCAGGCTCCTTTCCAGCATCCGATTTTCGATGAAATCCAGCAAACCACTTCTGTACAAAGGCTCAAGACTACGGAGCCGACTGAAGGTCCGCACAACAAGCGCGGCCGCTGAGGTTGTTTGACGCAGTGGGAACAGTTTTCGTCGCATCTGAGCACAATTCCTCGAAAGGACGGAGCCGTTTCTGAAACTCGAATTAATGCTGTACGCAGCAAGGCGCCCACTGATAATGGCATGCGTCATACCCATACCGCCAACCGGGTCAAGGCTCTCGAGTGCATCCCCTACAGCAATCAGATTCCCTATACATGGCTCCCTAAGCCTGCTACCAGCAGGAATGGCGCCTAGAATCTCCGAATACTGGCAGGCGGAAACCCCATATTCATCCAACGTTCTGCTAAAAAGCTCGACTATTCCGCGCTTCCTTCCAAGGCGGGCTATACCTTCTCCAGCCGTGAGTACATTCAGGTTTATCCGGTTTACGCCCACAGGCGTACAATACACCTCCATTGTTGGCTTGACAAACACACTCATCAACAGATCGACCTGGGCGGAATCGGTAATTACAAATTCCGCTGAGGCACCAACACGTTGCTTTGCTCCTTCAGTGTGCCGAAAGCCACACTCAGCGAGGAACCGGTAACACTTGCCTCCCGCTATTATACCGAATCGGCTCTTAAGTGGCGCTCTCGAGCCAGCCAAAAATACCATTATACCGGAGCCTGATTGGGTAATCCGCGAAACCCGCACCCCCGTTACCACCTCGATCAAAGGATGAGACTTCGCTGTTTTACAAAGATACTCATCAAGATAGTAACGACTTATGCCCCTTCCTCGAACCATTCCTCTATTAAGAGTACCGCTATTTCCACCAATCGTAATCGTCGATTCTCCCCGAATTACGTACGAATAAAACTCCTGGAACGGCACAGAATCCAGGCTTAGACCATTCTGACTCCCGCAAACAAGCAAAGGCGCAAGGGCCTCAATACCAATCTGTGATAGCCCTTCACCACACGCTACAAATCGTGGAAAGGTTGCCCTCTCAATTAAAAGAACCCTGAATCCCAACTCAGCTAGCTGCAGCGCGGCCGCGGTTCCCGCGGTTGACGCCCCTATAACGGTGACGTCGTACCCTTCTCCGATGTTGTGGTCGCCTAACGACTCGGCGCACACAGGGCCGGCCCCTAGATCACTACAGGTATTATTCTCCCGTTCGCACTCGTCCTTCATAACACTTTCTCACCAGTTCCAGGGGGGGGGGCCACTTGCATAAGGCACCCCTCAACCTCTACTATTCTGGATAATTGACTTGCTCATACCACCAAAATGGCGCGGACAAGGCACTAATCGCCACCTGAGTTTGAAGTAAAAACTGTGGTCTTAAGATTTATCGACTTTTACTACTCTACACAATTCATGCCGTTCAATCTAATCTTTTCGGTGACAGCTGCATTGGCTGCCGTAGCTCTTTCCTGGGGCCTCAGGACCTACCTGGTAAAGGACTCAACCCTTAACATCAGCGCGAGATCACAACTCTTTACACTTCTCGGTATCCTACTTCTTGGAGTGGCCGCACGAGGCCTTACCCTGGAGTTTATGGGCCTGATTGACCCGAGCGAAAGCCGTTATGCCCTGGTTGCCGCTACAATGTACCAGGACAACGCATGGCTGGTACCTTATCTTCCGGCTGGGGATGGCAATATTCCTTTTCTCAGTAAGCCGCCCCTTCATTACTGGCTTACCGCTATCGCCTACTCTCTATTCGGTATTGACGAGTGGACTTCACGGCTACCGAGCTTTTTAGCGCTCACGGCAATTATAATAACTATCGCTCTCACCCATGCACGCCACCAACGCAGCCGAAGTACCGGCTTGCTCGCCTCTCTAATGCTGGTAACTGCTCCCTTTCCGTTCTTTATATTTGGCGGGAGCACCCTTGATGCGACGCTCACAGCTGCTGTCTCTTGTGCACTGCTGATCTTTAAGCACGCCGTACTTCACTATAATTCGCCATTTCGGCCCTGGTACTTTGCACTCTTCTGGGTCTTTGCCGCAGCAGGATTCCTGATTAAAGGGCCAATAGCTTTAGTTCTGATTGGTGGACCTATAGCGGCAATTTGGGTTTTCCTCCGCTTCCCTAGACTTTGCTCCAAGAAAGAATTATTTTTCGGGATAGCAATTCTAATTGGGGCAACCCTCCCCTATTTTATTGCACTTGAGCTCGCAACGCCGGGAGGATTGCGCTACATGTTCGTCAATGAGAATATACAAAGATTTCTCAGCTCTGACTACGGTGATAAATTTGGAGACGGACATAAACGGGCCTATGGTTCAATTTGGTGGATGTATGCGGCCACCACCCTTCCCTGGGTTCTCCTGTTACTGCCAAGTTCAATTCGCTCGACATTGCTTTCAGATATCAAACGCTTCTGGCCAGTTACCAACAAAGCCGGATCGCGCTTGCCAGAGCTCCACGATCCTGAAGGCAGTCACTGGGTACTTTTTCTTTTCGTATGGAGCTTTCTCCCGGCCGTCTTTTTCACCTTTGCACGTCAAGTGCTACCGCCCTATATCCTCCCGGCCATCCCAGGATTTTTTCTTCTGCTGGCCTCACTCATTACCGCACCTGATACGGCGCCATGCAGATGGACGAGCTGGCGTCTAATTGGAACAACCGGCCTTTTATTTACCATATTGGTCACCGCTATCCAGCTTATTGGTGGAAGCTATCTCAGCTACTCCAAATCATCCGAAAAAATCCTCCGCCAGATAGCGACTCAGGAACCCGCGGCTCTCACCAACCTTGGCGTCTATGAGACCGAAAATCTGTCACCATTCTGGCTTGCGACCACAGGAACAAGCGAGATCCCCGCCCCGCTTACGCCGCACTACGCAACCAACGAAGACGTTCGGCAGCACAAGTATATAAACCTGCTCGTTAGAGAACCAAAGTCAGGGGTCTTAAGCGTCGTTACGGAATCCCGGTATATAAAGGTCCTAAGCCTAGGTCGCTGGTCCTGGTATCAGCATCAGTTGTAACTCGTACGAACCCAAAAGCTATTAACCTGAGTTCGGCGTAAGAACAAAGGTAAATGGTTGAAATTGCTTTAGACACGAGAGGCGTGCAGTGATATAAAAGCGCAGGCTAAAGCTTGCTACGTCGAGCATTTTATATCATGAGCAACGAAGTGGATGAAGTAATTTCAGCCATTTACCGCAGTTCTTACGTCGAACTCAGGTTATTAGTCACCAAGACAGATCCCAAGCCCTCTGGCCGTCATTACCATCGGATCGTGCAACTCAACTCTTCGATACCGACTTACCGCTTCTTCTAGTGGCACACTCTCAATTCTCGGACAACGGTACGATACCATCTGCCCAAATTTTCCCTGATTTACCAACTCAAAAGCGGCCACTCCAAACTGAGTGGCGAGAACGCGATCGAAAGCCACCGGCGTACCACCTCTTTGCAAGTGCCCCAGTACCACCTCACGAATCTCCGCGTCGACGCCGACCGCTTTCAACTGATCGGAGATCTTATAGGCGACCCCGCCCAGCCTTACATGTTCACGACCCACCTCCACATTGGGATTGGTCGTCACCGAACCCCGAATTTCTTTGGCACCCTCCGCAACAACAACTATTGCGAATCCTTTGCCATCCACAAAGCGGGCTTGGACGCGCTCAGCGACCTTCATAATGTCATATTCTATTTCAGGTATCAGACAAACTTCAGCACCACCTGCGACTGCAGCATTGAGGGCGATCCAGCCAGCATCACGACCCATGACTTCAACGATCATCACGCGATCATGACTCTCGGCCGTCGTTACCAATCGATCAATTGATTCGGTAGCGATTTGTACCGCGGTATGAAATCCAAAGGTAAAATCTGTTCCTGAAAGGTCATTATCAATAGTCTTAGGCACTCCAACCACCGGGCAACCACGCTGATAAAGCGTATTTGAAATAGTCTGTGACCCGTCGCCGCCGATACTTATTACCGCATCAAAACCAAGGTCCCTAATCGTCGTCACAAGCTCGGTGCTCCGATCCTGGATTATTATTTCTCCATTAGGTCCCACCTCCTGCCAATTTAGTGGATTACCCCGATTGGTCGTCTGAATAATGGTCCCACCAAGAACATGAATTCCTCGAACGGCAAGGGTATCAAGCCGCTTTAATTTGGGAGGGTCACTAAGAACACCCTGATATGATCGAACACTCCCCCAGACCTCCCATCCACCCTCAAGTGTCGCACGTTTTACGATCGCTCTGATCACGGCATTCAGTCCGGGACAGTCGCCCCCACCGGTTACAACTAACAATTTTTTCATAACAAAGGCCTAAGAAAATTTCAATCCGAGGTCACTTGCAAAAGTAGTAACTACTCAGGTGCCCTCACGATACAACACGCTTCAAAAAAAACGCCATAAATAGCTGTAATTGCTGGGAATTCTTCCAAGGTCCGGGAAAGTGATTGTTTTGTGAATGAGGCGTGGGACTCCACGCCTCATTCACAAAACAATCACTTGACGAAGAGATTGGGGAAATACCTAAGCAGTTACCGTTCTTGCAAAGCAAGATGGTACATGAGTTGCTCAAAAAAGGGGAGATGATCAAATCCGGAACATACCCCGGGGATCACTTGCAACCCTATCATCGCGCCATGGTCAGCTGGCAATACCCCAAGAAACGTGCCCCACTTAGTGGACTCTACGGCGACAAGACCATCATGAGGCTCATTAAATACGCCCAGCAGACGCGCAATATGCGCTCGAAATCGCGAAAGGAATTTGTGTGACCCACTTGAGATGTCCCCACCGTACGAATAATATCGAACAGCTGGGTGATCAATTATTGCTGTATTGAATTTCTTGTTTAAATATTCTCCGGTCAGCTCCTCAAGTGCTTCCCAGCGATCATCGGCGAGATCCTCCCAATATCGACTATAACGCCCTAACCCTGGCACTATTCGCTGCCCTTTTAGCGCCATCCGTCCAATCCGACCTACCGTCCACGTCAAGGAGCGAGGAATTCGCCGAGCCACCGGACTTCCCTTGTGTGGAGTCCCCAGGGTCACAATGGTGCAAATCCGGTCGCCACATCCCAATCCTGCCGGTGAAGCGAGATAGCGAGCATCAAGTCCACCCATGCTATGCCCGATGATATGCACGGGGTGCCCTAAGCCATAGGCTTCCTCAATTGCCGCTTTTAGTTGTCGTGATCGGTATTCAATCGAGGCTGAAGGGTGGAGCTCTGGTTGTAAAACAGGTACCCCGAACGATTCGTATAAAGAGCGGACCTTAGAAAACATTCGCCAACAGAGCAGCGTATCATATCCCATGAATCCGTGGACTAAAACTACAGGCTGCTGAGGTACCTCCATCAGGCGCCGGTTCCTCCTGTCAGTGCAAGGGCCATCTGGTAATCCTCAACTGTAGTAATCTTGAAGTTACTCCGCTCGCCAGTTACCAACGTAACTGGATGGAGCTCCTGTACCAATGACGCATCATCGGTAGCCACTAGCGGTACCTCCGGACTATCTTGCTCCGGACTATCTTGATGATGGGCCTTTCTTAATAGTTCGGCCCGAAATACTTGCGGTGTCTGCACTTGCCAAACCCTCTCCCGAGGCAACAATATTTCTATGGTCCCCGGCGCGACAGTACTCGTAGCAGAGCTACCGGCCACTTCCGCAGTGCTTCCCGTATCACTGGCTGACTCTTCCGAAGCAACTACTTCTGCCGCCAGCACCACCGTATCAATTGCTGGAATAGCGGCGGTGGCCGCCCCGTACTTCGCCGCGGCTTCAAAACAATCTTGTATTAATTTTTTAGTGCAAAAACAACGAGCCGCATCATGAACCGCAATCAGGGCTGACGGATGAAGGGTGGAAAGCGCTTTCAGACCTGCACGAACAGAGTCAGACCTCGTCGCGCCCCCGGCTACAATCACCGGGGGCGGCTCAAATCCCTCAAGCGCTTTATAAAAGTCACACCGATAGCTCTCACGTACTACCACCACCACCTTCGACACGCCGGCATCAATAAAGGCCTGGACCGACATGGCTACGGCCGTCGAATTCCCGAGGGGAAACAGAACTTTCGGCACGCCATGCTTCAACGACAATGAACCCATTCTCGTGCCGCTACCTGCCGCGACAATAATCGCTGCCTGACTAACTTTAGTGAATGAGGAGCTCATCTATTTCGACTATCACCTTATCTTCCGAACGTCTCTTAATGACCGCAATCTCAGAAACCAAAAGCGCCCGGGCGTTCTCAAGCATCTTCCGTTCACCAAATGACAGCTCCTTCCCACACCGTATGCCATTCAAATCCCGCAATACCTCGGCGATATCGTACAGCGAACCTGACCGTAGCTTCTGTGAGTAGTCCCGGTAACGCCGATTCCATGTGCTGAGCTTAGCCTTGGGGCGGGGCTCCTTAAGTATGTCATAGACCTTGAGTAAAGAATCCTGACTTAGTGGGTGGCGTAAGCCAACCTCAATAGCACGATTCTCTGGAACCATGAGCTTAGTGCTCTTCCCATCCTGTAACTCGATCTCGAAAAAGGTATGACACTCCCCACCAACGCTCCGAGATACTACCTGGACGATCTCCCCAACGCCGTGCCCTGGGTACACCACTTTATCCCCAACAGTAAAAGTAAACATGATCTCACCTCGAATAATGTAATTTACATAGCCCCACAATCATTTAACGCACTCCCAACCCTAATTAAGGAGCTATCAACTGCAACTCAAGCAGCTGTCGACGTTACATAATCGCCTTGTCACGCTAAAAGAAAGTAAATGCTCGTTCTTGGAAAATCCCGATATTAGCGGCAGGCCCAAAACCAGACTACAAGACGATAAGAATCGCCCTTCTAAAATAAATGCCAAGTCCTCTTAAAATTAGACATTGGCTAGCGCCCCAATCATGATACGCCTCCCTAAAATCTAAGTCGAGGAATAAAACCTCCTAGGGCTATATATGTAACGAGGAGTCGCGTTTCCAGGTCAGGATTCGCGAGCGGCTCGTGAGGTGTTTTGCGCGCACCTATAGGTCCAATGCAACAAAGGGGCATGCCATTAGATATACCAAGATTTCAAACAGTTACCTGAATCCTTCTTTAGTGTCATCTTCTATCCAATCAGTCCACCCGAGAAACTGGTAGAGAGCAGACCATTGCGCATCTCAATCCTTGTTCTGTTTTTTTGAGCCGCCCTAGCTACCTCTCCTTTAAATCATTACCGGGAACACCCCGCGTCCTGTTTTCCCGCTGAGAGAAGTGCCTCATCCCCCCCAACGGCCTTAATCAGATTCACGGCGAGTAGATAACTCGCTTCGTCAGCAAGGATCATATTCTGCTGAGCAAGAATTAACTGTCGCTGGGAAACGAGAACCCGAAAGTAATCTGAAATCCCATAAAGGTACTGTTCATTTGCCAGACCGTAGGCTGTCTTGTGATGTGTGACCCCCTTTCGCAGTGTCTCGACTTTTTCTCGTGCCAAGCCAAACTGTTTGGCTTGGCTGTCAACTTCATTTAAGGCCGTTAAGACAACGTCCTCGTAGGCGGAAAGTATCCGCGCCTGGTCAGCTTTAGCCTGGTCAATTCGGGATGAGAGCCGTAAACCGGAAAAAATGGGAAGATGCATTCCAGGAACGATATTCCAGTACTCGGAAGATTTATCTAATAGGTCCTGTCGTTGAAAAGACAGGTGGCCGAGCGCTGCACCCAAAGAGAAGCGCGGAAAAAGATCAGCCACTGCTCCAGCGTGCATATAACCAGAAGCTACCACATTGTGCTCAGCAGCCAAAATATCCGGGCGATTTCTCAACACCTCTGATGGGGTTTTTGCGGGCACAACACCCGAAAGTTCGGGCGGCTTCTCCGGGGAGTCTTTTGTTGCCTCACGTAGCAACCGGGCAGCTTCTGGTACGAGTGTGCCCAACTGATGAGCGCATGATTCTTCGGTCTCAACAATCCGAGCATCAACGTCAAAAACCAGCGCCCTTACAGTAGCGAGCTCAGCCTCTGATTCGGCAAGATCTAAGTCCGATGACAACCCAGCATTCCGCCGAGCGCGAACCATCTCTACCGAAGACTGCTGTATTGCCACCTGCTCCTCATACACCTTTCGTAGAGCCTGCCGATGCTGGTAGGTGACAAAGCACTGTGCAACATTCGCCGCAACACTTAATTTTACGCCCTTCAACTCTTCCTCGCTCACCGCAAAGAGCTCTTTCTGCGCAGCCCGTCTGGCCCGAAGTGCGCCAAATAGATCTATCTCCCAGTTAAGTTGTGCAGTGAGATTATATTGACTGAAAGGTCCCGACAAAATACGTCCCTGAAAACTCCCTTGTGACGGAGAAGTTCGCGTCAACCCCGCCTCACCATCGAGCGTTGGCAGTAAGGCACCCGTGGCCTCCGTATATCGAGCAAATGCCCCTTGAGTTCCCGCTATTGCACCTTCTATCGTCCGGTTGTTGTGCAATGCGACTTCGATCAGCCTTTTCAGGGGCTCCCCTCCAATCGCACGCCACCCTACGATTTCTGACTCGTGTGAGAGGCCATCCTGCTGAAAAGTTGACCATTGGGCCGGAACCGTTACCCTTGAATCAACCGTTGGAGTCTTCAAGACCATGCAACCACTAGCCATAAGCACCATACCTAGGCCCGCAACGCGGACTACTCCTTTAACGGTCCCTTTCTTTACGATAGCTCTCTTCACAGTAAATCTCTTCACAGTAAATCTCTTCACAGTGCCACCTCAATGAAAACATCCACCAATTGTCCTGGTCGAACCGGGAGCGCTTTAGGATTGAGCGTATAGATTACCTCAAGCACTCGTGTGTCAACGCGCTCATTCGACTCTCCGGTTAAAGAACGCTTCGGAATAATCAAAGGTTCAATGCGGAGAAACTCGATCGGAGAACTCTCGGAACGAGCGCCGCGCAGACTCGCCTCAGCTTTTGCTCCCTTTTTTATGCGCCAACTCTCCGTCTCGTCGATCTGCACTCGCACCTGATAGGTGCTGACGTCTCCCAATACAAGAAGATATTTAGAGGGTGATTGACTCGTGGCAAATTCTCCTTTTTCAATCATCAATCGTAACACCTTTCCGTTAATTGGACTACGAATTGTCCGGCGCTCAATTTCAACTTCACTCTGTCGGACCTTAGCTCTGGCCTCCGCGACTCTGGCGTCCGCAACTGCTACAGCCGAGTATTTTTCAGCGACCATGTCGGCGCTTACCGCCCGTTTATCTTTGATTCCTTGATAATAATTGAAACTTCTCTTTGCTTCCTGTAGTTCTGCGTTCGCAGTCAGAACGGACGCGCTCCGAGCATCACGCTCAGCCTCGAACTCACGGC
The DNA here is from genome assembly GCA_044238365.1 of Bdellovibrionota bacterium. Lineage (GTDB taxonomy): Bacteria > Bdellovibrionota_C > UBA2361 > UBA2361 > JBIIDM01 > JBIIDM01. The sequence goes on from JBIIDM010000008.1 coordinate 29,899, forward strand.
TATCGATCGAGAAAAGCGGATCTCCTTCCTTCACTTCCTGCCCCTCTGTGATATAGATTTTCTCGATTACCCCACTCACTGGGGAGCCCACTTCCGTTTCCTCCCCTAACGATTCAATCGTCCCCGATCCAGCAACCCACTCCTTGAAGGGTGAGGCATAGGGCTCCACATACGGTTCAGGCGGCACCGGAATCTCAGCCCCTTTCTGAACCACGTTTATTGCCGAAAACAGCCCTGCCACTGCCAAAACGGGTATCGCAATACTACGAATTATCATTCGTATACTCCTCTTTGCTCTTAATTGACTCTATCTTGCCGTCGTTCATTGTGGCAATTCGATCACCGTGGTGAAAGATCCGGTTATCGTGCGTCACAACCACAATTGTACAACCACTGGACCGTGATTCCTCCTTCAGGAGCTGCATCGCCAACTCACCATTACGGTGATCCAGTGCACTGGTAGGCTCATCACAAACAATCAAACGTGGGCGATGAATTAAACTTCGGGCTATGGCTACACGTTGCTGCTGGCCACCAGAGAGTTGAGAGGGAAAGGAACGCTCCTTGCCCTTCAGGCCAACCCGCTCCATGAGCGGAACGGCGCGACTGCAAGCCTGACGGAGCGACAAGCCTCCCGTAACAAGGGGTATCGCTACATTCTCAGAAGCGGTGAGCGAGGGAATCAGGTTAAAGGACTGAAATACAAATCCAATATTTTTCTGCCGCAGTTTAGCCCTTGACCGCCCCGAAAGTGCCTGTACATCACTTCCGCAAACGGCTACCGACCCTTCTTCATAGCTCAAGATACACGCAATAATTGAGATCAGCGATGTCTTGCCACACCCCGATGGCCCTACTAACATCAGCATTTCGCCACTGTGGACTTCAAGATCCACTCCCTCAAGCGCCCGTACAATTCCGTCCCCGGACTTGTACCATTTTGAGACCCCACGACATTCGACTACCAAATCACTACTAGACGCCACCGACTTTCCTTATTTGAACACTATTGCGGGGTCAGTGCGCCACACTTTCCAGCAACCAATCACTGAACTCAAGGTCGTAATTATTACCACCGCTACCGCTACCCCCACCAGCAACTCCCCTGGCATCTTAAAAGCGAGCTCTGAATTCTGCGAGAGATAGTAAAACATCGACGCTGCGCCGATTCCTAGACCATACCCAACACCCGCCACCACCATCCCCTGTAATAAAACCATGGAAAATATCGTACCGTTTGTAGCCCCCATAGCCTTAAACGTGCCAAAATATTTGAGATTATCCAGGGTAAAGTTATAAAATGTTTGTCCGGCTATAGCCGAACCCACAATTAGCCCCAGCACCACCGCAATCCCAAAGTTGATCGGAATACCAGTATTCTTCAAAAAGTAGTTAACCGTAAGAATTTTAAAGTCAGCGGTAGTCATGGCCTTTAGCCCTGTCTGCTTTTCGATCCGACTTATAAGTTCTGCGATGTTCTGCCCAGTCTTGGCTTTTACCAGGATCAGCGACAACAGTTTTCGTTCTCTAGGCGCAAAGGACGTGGCTCGAGAATACGTAGTATAGAGTACAGGCTGCGACTGAAACGTCCGTGAAACATTCGCTATCCCTACTACTAACGCGCGACGATCATTCAGCTCCAGCACACTTCCTACCTTAAGAGGCTCAGGTGCCCCGCCCGGAATCTTTGATGGGGTCGCCAGTCGCTTTTTGGCCGCGGTTTCATCAACGATAATTGCATCGGCCTTCTTCAGGTCCTCGATTCGCCCCTCTAGCATCTTTGGAGGTGCACCGATCAGGGTTGCGTCATCAATGCCAATGACATTGCATTGTTGAAAATTTCCGTTTTCCAAACGAGCACGCAAACTACCCTTGTAAAGGGGCACTGCCCAACGAACCCCGGTCACCCCGTTCACCATCTTTAACTTTGTGTCCGCCATGGGTTTGCTGTCTTCCACAAACTGAACCATTGGGTCCATTACCCAAATGTCAGGCAAACTCGTATCAGTGAGAAACCCGAAGGTACGGGACATCAGTCCTGTGAAGATCGAGCCCTGTTGGGCCATCACCAGAGAAGCAAAGGTAATACCGAGTACCATACCGATATAACGCGCCAGATCTCCAAAAAGGATTCTCAAGGCTATAGTCAACATGCGATGTAACTTCTCCTGTTAATTGTCATATCCCGAACCCTTTCTCCAAAAATCGGTTCTCCAGAACCGCGGCTTGAACCCGCTCAAACCTAACTAAACACCTGACTTTTCAGGGAAATTTACTATAATAAGAACAGTCGGTGGCCACCAGTCAACTTTGCCATAGTGTGGTCATGGAAGGAAGTCTCAAAAGTTTTATTTTCGGTGAAAGATTCAGGGCCTTAACCGCTATGGACGTGCGGGCCCGTAAATAATCCGGATTAGGTTAGCAGCAGAACCTAAAGAAGAAACGCACTTTGGTCGAACGTTACCTACCAAACTTAGGTCGACTTAATAACGACCGTTATGATCATTATACAAGCGCCTATACAGGATTTTTTGAGGTTATAAGAGCTATGATGAAACGAACGCTCACTCACCGTAACGAACGTGGATTCACTCTTGTGGAATTACTCGTGGTTCTGGGGATTATAGGAATTCTTTCAGCCTTGGGCCTACAGTCGGTAACAGCAATTAGAGCAGCCACATATCGAACAGTGAACAAAGTAACCGTATATGACATATACAACTCAGTCGAAGCAGGCTTTGCAGATATCGATAAGCTGACAAGCCCCTCTTACGGCGTAGCCTGGGTAAAAGGCTCTCTTATTTTTAACATCGGCAGCCCTGACACATTTGTTCCCGGCGTTAAACCAGGTAACAACAACTACATTAGTATATTCTCTTATCCCAACTATACAAGTGCAAATTGTCCGGGGTGTGTACGCGTGATGATATATGCCCATGAATGCGGGGGAAATGAAGCAAGATCATTCTCCGAGTATACCGATGGTTCGAGAACTGAGATAAACGTAACGGACACATGGTCGTGTTAGTATTGCATCCACGAAACGATCGATTGCAATATAGACGTGCTGGGGGGGCTTAATTTGAACAGCAACTGGCGTATATTTTACACACGCTTTAACCTTTAACTACTCTTCTTATCATGCGAACCTTAATAAACAGCCTCTTACTTTCATTTGTGCTTGTAATCCCCTTTTGTTCCCAGGCACAGCAAGCTCTTACGATCGGAGACGGGAAGAAGTACGGCTGTCTTGTGCTCGACAACACATTCCTGCTTGCAACCGTGAAGAATCAAAGTTTCTCTCAGGTGTCATTTTCACGCCACATAGTTATTGTGAAAGCACTGATTCGAAAACTTAAGTCAGGCAGTTCCCGGACACTCCTCCGCTCTGGCAACCGCACAGCCTATCGAACCGCGCGTTCGACGTTAGAATACTGGCGTCAGGTCCTGCGCCAGATCAAACAGTGCAGGGCAGGCACCTTATATACTCCAGAAATTTCAACCGAGGGGACGGGTAACGGTTCGACCGGTAACGGCGGTGGTATTGGTAGCGGCACCGGTGGCACTGGCAGTGGCGCAGGGGGATCCGGAGGAACGGGCGGCGCCGGTGGGGCAGGCGGTACCGGAGGAACTGGCGGTACCGGAGGAACTGGCGGTACCGGGGGCGGAGCAACCACAACTGCCTGTTCAATTATTGGGGCTCCGCAAAGCGATATTTCCGCCTCGATTGTGAATGGAGAAAAGTGCGGCACAGCCGAAAGTCCAATCGTTCAGTTGGTGATGACATTTTCGGCCGGTAACAAAGGAATGTGCACGGGCACTGTTGTTAGCCAAACTGGAATCGTAACGGCTGCGCATTGCCTTGAGGGGGACATAAGTAGTGTTGATATTGTGGTCGGCTCAAGAGTGATTCAGGCAGCCAGCTTTGTGTACCACCCCTCCTGGACATCTCAAAATATTCCTCTGGAGCTGAATGATGTAGCCATCGTTATCGCGAGCAGTGCAATCGGCACAAAAACCTTTGCCCTACTTGCGAGCGACGATCTAAAAGTGGGCGAATCTGCCCTGATCGCCGGATACGGACTAACTGAAAATCTCACTCCCGAGGGGCTCAGGGCGGGCTACGTAACGATTGAAAGCGCAGATTCTTCGAGTATCGTCGCGACGTGGAATTCGACAACCGGGAGCAATACCTGTAACGGGGACTCGGGTGGGCCTATAATGGTGAAACGAAGCGACACATGGTACCTCGCCGGAACAACCTCGAACGGAAATGCTAAGAACTGTGGGGTTACCGAGGGACGCGATGTCAGTCGCTGGGCCAATATTAATGACGCGTCAAACCGATCGTTTATACGCAGCTATTTGGGCCTTTAATCTCAGAAAAATTGGCGTTTCTGGGTAACTAGGGTGCGTTGACATTTATTTTGGCCCGGATCATTCACGAAAAGCGCCGCCATTACGATTGTTTCGATCGTCCGCCCATGTCAAGAAGACCGTTGTGAAGTTTTTCCAGCGACTTTGTAATCTGCACTTTCACTTCCGGGACGAGTTCAAAGTACCACGCGATACTTAAATCAGGAATCATATCGTAAAATTTATATCTGCCAATAAATTCAACCACGCTATTTCGAACTTCAGGACTCCAGTCATACAACCCCCTTCTCAGCGCTGCATCTTGTTCCTCTCCTGGATATGTTGCAAGGCATCGGAAAGCCTCAATCCTTACCGCCCTGGAGCCGTACCTCACATAATTTAAAGCAACCGCTGCTACATCACCTACGCCCCGTTCTCGCAGCTGAGAGAGCGCAAGAATGATCTTTTCTTCTTCGCTCCCTTTTGACCTCAAGTAATCAAGCAGAGCTGGCGCGCTTTGTTCCGCGAATACTTCATACTGTTTTCTATACGAATCGGGGTACCGAGTCAGATACTCAGTAGCGCTCGTTGATTCCGGACCCGTGCTTCTAATCTTCTGGAGTTTTTGTTGCAGAATAAGAAAAATGATACAGGTCCCAAGAGTTAATACGGTGGTCAACATCAACGCCAGCAGACGGGCGTTAAGCGGAGATACCACATTGTCGCGAACTTTCCTATTTCGGGCATATGACATTGTCCGTTCACGAATCGAATCAAGCTGAACCCCTATCCGCAACTTGCCCCTCCCAAAATTCTCGTCAATTGCCTGTGGCCTCTCGATCCGGGGTAAATTACCAATGAACTTAAACGGGTCTTCGATATAGAGAGCCGCCGCCAAGTCAGATACAAAGTCGCAGCAGTTGACGTAACGTTCGTTTCTGCTGTTAGCAAATACCGTCGAGAACACCGGATCACACCGTTCAGCAAGGTGGGGAGCGGTATCATCCATCGACACCCT
>JBIIDM010000257.1:0-3206 GCA_044238365.1 Bdellovibrionota bacterium
CACGCCTGAGCGGATTTCCTTTGAAATTAGTCCCCACTCCATCAAGGCCTTTAAATTCATATGAGCGTTACCTCGGGATATCTTTAGCTGCGCCATAATCTCATCAGTGTTGAGAGGTTCGGAGACCAGCAAAAGAGCATGTAGTTGGGCCATAGTTCGGTTAATGCCCCACTCACCGCCCAGCTTTCCCCAGGTTTGCACGAATTCTTGTTTTGCCTGATCTATATTCATTTAAGATTCCTATACTTTCAGTAATTACTGAAAGTATAATAGAGACGCGGAGGACAAGTCAAACAGTTTTTTTCAGGAAGGATTCCTGGAACGGCAAAACTTGAGTTCTTACGTCGAACTCAAGTGCAAAGGTTGTTTTTGGTCGCCTGAATAGTGCCGCTGTTCGGACCATTTATACGTATACCGGGAGGAATTTGATGTTTATGGTATGGAGGCTCTGTACACGACAAAAAAACGTAACTAGCTGAAATTACTAGAAACGGCAAAAGTACTTTTATGTGTAATTTTAGATAGTTACGTTTTTTTTGTCGTGTACAGAGGTATGGAGGTTAAAATGTATAGGTATATTAAGTAGATACAAGACGCTTTAGAATTGGCGCCAGGCTTGCTCGACAAGCACCGTCACGTGAGTTTTATCTAAGAACCTGAGTTCGACGTAAGAACTGCGGTAAATGGCTGAAATTACTTCATCCACTTCGTTGCTCATGATATAAAATGCTCGACGTAGCAAGCTTCACAGCCTGCGCTTTTATGTCACTGCACGCCTTGCGTCTAAAGCAATTTCAACCATTTACCTTTGTTCTTACGTCGAACTCAGGTTAATAAATTCCGAGATAAAAAGTGGCTTAATCGGTTGTTTTTACCGAGGAGTTGAGGCAAGAAGGGGGGGTAGGTATCAGCCACCAAGCGAGTACCTACCATCCGTGAATAATCACGGTGCCAACCGTATTAACTTACCCTGAGGTAAGAATGCTAGCTAGTGTAAAGTCGCACGTTAAGAGAATTTTGTCCCCCACGTGGATTGAGAATTTTGTGGATACGACAAAGTCCTCAAAAATACAGCGGCTATCGAAGCATCGGCGCAGCACAAAAGGAAAAAACTCGTCGCATAATGCTTTTTTCTCCGAATTTTTAATAGGTTAACGATAGCAGAACTTCGGGAATTGATTCGACGGAGGGCTTTTATAACTCGAAACTCAAGTTCTTTACGATTGCGTTTTATTCTGGTTACATACAGCATCGTTTCACAACAACCCTCTCGTTTATACACCTTGCAACAAAAAATGCCCGGCGAACATCAATAGAGTATCTCTCTTTCTAAACTTCGAACAATGGAATTATGTCTTATTCCAGCCAGTTCGAATATTATTTCAGTGCCGATGTCGGATTATTAAACAGGGGCTCAACAAATATTTCCAATATGGCTACTCGCAATCTAAGAAAGAGCGAACTATCGGGTGCATTCGTCGTTCGCGATCCGAATTGGCGGCAGAAGATCTTCTTCGGTGGATTGCTGATTCTACTTTTTCACCCAATCGGATGGCCTATCGCCCTTGGATATCGGAAAGTACTTATCTCAAACCTTTCATCTGGAACTGAACCCCTTCTTCCAGAATGGAAGGGAAACGTCGGTTATTTCTTTATGGAAGGGGTAAAGGCAATGGGAGTTATTTTCGGATACCTCTTTCCGCTCTATCTAGTGCTATTCATTCTTTTGTTTTCTAACGGTGTGCAGCCTAACGAGTATTGGCTGTGCGTGGGACTCTTCTTTGTAGCATTCATTATGTTCTCAACATTGTCTTTTCCGTCAATTCTGATCTATTGGACTTTTTTTTCAGCTGGATACCGAGTTCCTATTGAGATTTCTCTGATTTTTCTCAGCGCTTACTGTTTGATTATTTTCTTCATTCCAGCAGGGTTTCTTCAGGTCTCAAAGAGTGGAAAATATCTATCCGCCTTCAATATATCGGCCGCATTTTTAACGTTAACTACTCATTTTCGTCGTTATATCTTGGCTTGGTATCATTCGGCCATCATGAGTTTTTCAGGACACTTCGCAATTCCCTTTGCTCCTTGGGGTGTGTTTTGGTGTTACCTCGGCATTATCTTTGAATTTAATTCGATTCTACAGAATGACTATGATGAAGATTCCCGGCAATCTTGGTATCGTAGACTTGACGGGGCAGACAGATTACTTCTCCAATCAACTTGTTACAAATCTGTTTTTCGATGCTTGAATCCAGCTGATGTGACTCCTTGTTTCTTAATTAAAATTGGTCCTATCTTGATTCCTCTTCCTATGATATTTACACGATACATACCGCAAGAGAAGAGCTGATGGAAATCGCGTTAATGATAATGATTGCGCAGGGCGTGCTCGGTGCTTTCGATACTCTTTATTACCACGAATACGTCTGTCGACTCCCAGTTCAGGGTTCAAAAGTTGGGGGTGAGCTGCGACTTCACGCCTTCAGAGATTTTATCTATGGACTGCTTTTTCTTACGTTGCCTTTTGTGAAATGGCAAGGGCTGTTATCAATATTTCTTGGTATATTAATTCTTCTCGAGATTTGTATAACCATCTGGGATTTCAACATCGAAGTGATAGAGAGGGCCGAGATCGGCGGCATTGCCAATGAAGAACGTGGTCTACATCTCGTTATGGCCGTAGTTTACGGCTTTTTCCTCGCACATCTGATCCCAAACATGTGGAGGTGGTATTCACTTCCTACCGGGTTTGGCACTCAGGAAGGGCTACCTTCATGGATCATGATAATTTGTGCAGTTTTTGGGACTGGAGTAATCCTCTCTGGAGTACGGGATCTGTGTGCCTCTAGAGATTTCAAGTTGTTCCAAACGGACTTATTTGGACGCACAAACCAGAAAAATTAAAGCCCAACTAAGTACCTAAGCCAAAGTTTTTGGGTCTAATGCGGCACATAAGACGGCCATCTTTGAGAGGAACATTAACAAGAAATCTTCGAAATACTTCAGTATTACTGCAGATTTCTTGTTAAATTTCCTCTCAAATCTGACCATCTTCTGCACCACCTAAGAACCTGAGTTTGACGTAAGAACTGCGGTAAATGGCTGAAATTACTTCATCCACTTCGTTGCTCATGATATAAAATGCTCGACGTAGCAAGCTTCACAGCCTGCGCTTTTATGTCACTGCACGCCTTGCGTCTAAAGCA
>JBIIDM010000166.1:0-7560 GCA_044238365.1 Bdellovibrionota bacterium
TAAATCAGCTTAAGATTCAGATAGTTAAAGATAATTGTCAAGCGGAAAACTTTCTCTTTGCCTCAACCGGGGAGAACTGCCAAGTATAGTCAAAAAAGTAGAGGGTCGAGTTTGAAAATTTAGTAGCCAGTCAACTTCTACAATATTGCCACTATATAGAAGATACCGAGGGTGATACTATGGAACTGAGATTCATGCGGGACGCTCAGAAGAGAGAAGTTGATTTTGTCATCCTAAAAAACAAGGAGCCAATCTTTGCCGTTGAATGTAAGACGGGCGAAAAGTCTTTGTCTCCACATATTCGTTATTTTAAAGAAAGGACAGCTATTCCATATTTTTATCAGGTTCACAGAGGAAAAAAAGACTATCTTGCTGAAGACAAAATAAGAGTACTACCTTTTTTGAAGTTTTGCGACGAGGTCTTGATTTAACGTATTAACCTGAGTTCGACGTAAGAACAAAGGTTATTACCCTAGTGCTCAGTCGTGAAAACTCGAGATCAGCGCTCCTCAATCACTCGAACTCCACGGATGCCTTCAATAATCGGAAGTAACGAAGTAAAGGTTTCTGTCAAAGGAGGAAATGCCGATTGGTCGTCTGGAAAGGGATGAACAATAGTTATCGCTGATGTGCTGAGCGAATTCAGAACGCGAACAGTTCCCTGGGTTGATATGATGAGCGCTCCGGCATTTTTCGAAACATTGATGGAGGAAATGGTAATATCACCGCGGGCTAAAATCGTAATGTTCCCGGTTGTATCAAGTGTGCCGTGAATATTTATTTGCTCGGTCGAAGCAAACATGCAGTCAGGTAGAGTGCAGGAGGCATTTGCGATTTCAATCGAGGTATCGTAGACAAGGAGTGGCGGTAGTATTTCGCTAACGATGCATGGATCGGGGCATTGAGTTGTTTGTAAAAGCAGAGTGTCCCAATCAATCCAGAGGTTCTTCGGGTTGTCAGAGAATAGTGTCGATTTCGAGGGAAATGTACAGATTTGGATGCCCTGCTCGCTGGTGCTACATTCTTCTGATTCTGATATTCTGGCGGTGAGAAGTTCGTCATCAAACCACTGAGCGCTCGTGACAAAGGTTTTATACGCTGTTAGGCCGCCCTTCAGGTACGCCAGTGCGTATAGCGTTACTGTAGTACACAAAACCAGCAGACAAGGGAGCCAGAGCGATGAAAAGCCGCCGGATCTTGTCAGACTAGCCTTCTTTTCGTTGGAATATCGACTTTGAGCCAAAGCTTCCCAGCAGTGATATTTATTTTGAAAAAAAGACGAGCCCAAGAGGCCTTTAGAATCCGTTGAGCGCATTGTTCGAAAGTGATAATCGTGGGACATGCGTAAAAAACTGAATGGTTTTTGATGGCGTGCGTTGCGCAGTCTTATATTCAATGTGGAGCCCATACCTGTTTTCAGTATCATCGTTTTTTAAATCTAAGCGCAGAACGGGTGAGCGGTGGGTGAGGGGTTGATTCTCGATAATCTTCGGACCGACATGCGAGAGATATCGAAGGGCGCCCGATGTTGCTCGGTAAAGGGTGTATATTCTTCGTAGAGGGATGATTTTGATTGGCTTGGATCTCAACTTCTGAGGCGCGATAAGACTAAGTTCGGGAGTATTAAAATTTACAATGTGGCAGTACTCAGACGTCGGGATGGTTTCGGTAATAATAATTTCTGAGAATGAGTCGGGCGCCACTGCAATGGCAGTTCGAATAAGCTGCCATGAAAAGGGAGAATTGTTGCAAATTTCGATGGATTCCGAGGAGAGCCACTTTCTTACCAGAAGATTCGCCTTAGGGACAACTTCAAAAAACGTTATGGCGTTGGATTCATCATCTCGTTTGTCAATCGTCAGGGAACTAAGTGCCGGGGGAAAAAAGGTAATTGTTCGTCTATGAATTCGTGGCACAAGCGGAAGAGTATGTGCATCCTGATTCCTCATGCCCTCTTGAAGCAGAGCAAGTGTAGAGCTAAGTCCATAGGCATCTTGATGGAACGTTTTTAGGCGAAGTGTGGCCGCCGAAAGGTGGCCGAATGTAATCACTACACCGGTTGCTACTACTGATGCAATTCCAGTGCAGATGAGTAACTCAAGCAGGGTGCTTCCACGAATACCGTAGTGTCTATTTCTATTCATCAAATTTCTTATATCTGGTCTTGAACTGCACAATCTTTCGTTCGCCCTGAGTACACGTTACACTGATTGCTGCCGAGGAATAGGGGCAAACAATCGGTTGATACTTTTGTGCAACCTTGGCATCGAATGTACGCTGGATAGAGTATGCAAGACGGACAAATCGAGTAATACTCTCCATTGAAATCAGGAGCAGCAGGGCTGCAAGGGTGCTTGAGATTAGGAGATCTAGTGCATTCATGGAAGGCAGCTCACTGATGTTCGGCCGCGGAGAGAGATGACTATCTGGCAGCGCTTCTGATGGCTTTCAAGGCAAAGTGTTTCACCGTTTCCCGCACCTCGTTCCCACATCCGCAGTTTTTTTGGTTTGCATGCGGTTACGGGATCTTTTAGGGCGTGTTCAGAAACGTAAGGACTTGGATTTCCTTGGCATTGTACGGTAAATCTTCGGATTTCAAGATTTGCTTCACAAGGAGTTGCTTTATTAATGGCTCTGATACGAGTTGATTCTATAAGCGCAGCAATAGTGATGGCCTCACTTCTGGCGACCGATTGGCGAAATGTTCCCGTGAGATTGAGAATAGTAACAGAAGCAAAAATTGCTGCGAGACTTAATGATAGTAGTAGTTCGAGTATTGAGAATCCATGATTCATGTCGATAGTACTCCAAAGTAGACATTTTTAGCCGTGTCTTTCACCGCTCCTCTTATTTTCTTCACCTGAGCATAGGAAAAGTTGTTACTTTTTATTCAGTTCTTCGAAAACCGATTTGCTTAACATCTCTAAACTATTGAAATTATACAGCTTGTTCTATCCGCAAAGATATAAGACAAGGTCTTTGATAGCGGCATCTAAAATTGGGGGCAGAGTCTCTTTTGCTCCCGGCTTTAATTTTTAAGGGCAAGGTACGGCTATGGATAAGTCCGATCTAATCGTAGTGTGTGGAGCAGGTGGGTTTATAGGGGGGCATTTGGTGGCTCGGCTTCGGGCACAGGGGTACCGATCAGTCAGGGCGATCGACTGTAAGCCTTTTTCGGAGTGGCACCAGATTTTTAATGATGTAGACAATCAGATAAAGGACCTGCGATTGTTATCCGATTGTTACCTCGCGCTTCAAAGCGCCACTTCCGTATTTAACCTGGCATCCGATATGGGCGGAATGGGCTTTATGACGTCCAACAAAGCCGCTAGCATGTTGAGTGTTCTTATTAATACGCACCTGCTGATGGCCTCTCGGGATCTGGGGATCCGACGGTTTTTTTTCGCGTCCTCAGCAGGTGTTTATAATATTGCTAAGCAGGAGTTTTATGATGTTGCGCCCCTCAAAGAGGGCGATGTATATCCGGCCATGCCAGAGGATGGATATGGCTGGGAGAAGCTATTCTCTGAGAGGATGTGTCGGCATTTTCGAGAAGATTATGGAGTAAATACCCGGATTGGCCGCTATCATAATATTTACGGGCCGTTTTGCGACTATGATGGCGGGCGTGAGCGGGCTCCAGCAGCAATTTGTCGTAAGGTCGCTTACGCAAAGTTGAACGGACTGACTGAAATTGAGGTTTGGGGAGACGGAAACCAGACGCGAAGCTTTACCTATATTGATGACTGCATCGAAGGGACGATTCGCCTTATGACCAGTGACGTAGTGGACCCAATGAATATTGGAAGTGAAGAAGTGGTCAGTATAAACCAGCTTGTCGACTTGGTGGCTAACTGTGCTGGAGTAGTGGTAGAAAAGTTTTATAGCCCCGGTGCCCCTCGGGGGGTTGCTGGGAGGAATAGCGATAACACAATGATTCGGAATATTTTGGGATGGAGTCCCTCTATTCCATTGGAGCAAGGAATAGCGAAAACCTACTCATTCGTTGAACAGCAGGTACTTGCATCGGGGACTGCATTTATGGGAAGTACCAAGAGTAAATTTACCTTGTTGGTTGAAAGTCCCTGATTACTCTATTGGAAAAAAATGAAATTACTTGCAACACTCGGTCCGTCTGGGACCTTTTCCGAGACTGCTGCCAATATGACCAAAGCACTTATGGTTGATGGTGTTGACCATACAGTGAAATACTATCGTTCCTTGCTACTTACCTGCGATGCCATTCCCAAGGAGTGTGGTCTCGGAGTTGTTCCCCTCGAAAATTCTCTGGCGGGGTACGTTCCCGAGGTTTTGGATAAGCTAGCTGAGGGAGGCGTTAGTATCCTTGGGCAAATTTCGCTAAAAGTCTCCTTTTCTCTGGTCAGTCGTGTTCCTTCTCTTGAGCAGGTAGAATGCGTATATGCCCAACATATGGCAAGCATGCAATGTTCCCGCTTTATTGAGCAATTGGGTCTGCCGGTCATCTACGTTGAGAGTAATAGTGCAGCTCTAGAGGTCGTATCAGGGATTAGTGCAACTGAGCCTACGAGGAGAGCTGTAAGTGCCGTTGTATCAACATTAGCTATTCAGGGTTTGGACTTTGCGCTTCAGATTGATGATATCCTCGATGCCACCGAGAGCATTACCAGGTTCGCATTGATTGGCGATAGTAATTCAGCGGTAGACTTTTCTCGAACTGGACATGCCCTGAAATCCTCAGCGATAATTTCTCCTAGAGAAAATACGGCAGGGGTTCTTGAACAGATCTTAAGACCTTTCTCCCAGCGTCGGATTAATCTCTCGTCAATTATTTCTCGAACAGGAGCGACGGGGCAGGGCCTCTATTTTCTTATTGAGGTTGACGGTGATGTCGCTATTTCGGATGCTCTTATTGATCTTGCTGCCATGGCGAGGATCTATCATTTTCCGTTATATGAGTGTTATTAATCGAAAACCTTGCAGCAAGCTCAGCCTTTAAGAAAAAAATGGCTGAATGATCTCAATCACGATCAGTACGATAATAATAAGTTCCAAGAGCTCGGATCGTTGTACGTTATAGAGGTCTAGTTGTAGTTCAACGACGTCAGCAATCAGACTTAAGTTTTTCTCTACTCGCTCAACCCTTACCTTGATGTCAAAATTATCAATTAAGCCCGCATATATTCTTGCCGCTAGTTCGCTTTCCCACGCTAGGTCGGGTTCGGAAAGGAGGGATAATTGATTGAAGATCCGGTGTCGGGTTTCCAGGAGTGTCGCCAATTCCTGAAGCAGGCGGGCTCGGCGAAAGCCAGGACCACGAGTTTCCTTGACGCTCCGAATCATTGTCTCAGACCGATGGAGCGTCTGTTCAACATCGCGTTCAATGAGATCAAGGGCGCTGGAGTGTGCGAGGGAGTTACAAACAAGAGCCACCATCGCAGGTTGCCATTCGGGAATCGTAACATAGTTAAATCCGACCTTGGGGGCGTCATACGAGATCCGAAGGTAGAAGTCGTCCTCTCCGAAACTCTCATTTGTGGACAACGTTCGGGTTGTGGTAGCTGAAAAGTCGGCTTTTGCCAGAATTTCGTCGTGGCTTTCCACTGGGACGTTCACGAGGACGATGCTTCCGTATCGAAAGGCATAGAGGTATTTGGCAGGCTCTGCTAATGAAATCGCGAGACACTCCGGACCTAATCGCTGGAACGTGCAGGGTTTAAATCGATTCGCGAGCTCCTGAAGCTGAATAGCGCTTCCTCTACTATAAGCGTAGAGTGTATGGGTAGCGACTACGGGTTCTGGAATCATCGAGAGTCCTTCAAGTGATTGAGGTTTCATATGCAAAATTTGGTAAAGTACGGTCCTTCATTGCCGGGCGCTTGTCAGGCTGTACATTTTATGTTAAACACTCTTTCGCGAAATAAGCCCAGATAGCTCAGTCGGTAGAGCAGGAGACTGAAAATCTCCGTGTCGGCGGTTCAAGTCCGTCTCTGGGCATTTTTATTCCTTGCCACCAGCTGCATCCTCTGTAATCGTTAGCCGCCTTGGCAGAAAAGCTGCGCGCACCGCAAATAACTGCTGATATAAGCTTCCACCAGGTTGGTTGAGGTAAAGGAAAGAGGTAATTTTGCGAATGAGACGTACAACCATACGTCGCAATGAGCGGGGTTGCCTCTTGACGAAGAGATCCGCCAAACTACTGGACGCCTACTCCTCTTCCTCAATACTACTATATTCTTGTATCGTTCGCGTCTTAGAAATGAGGTCGGCTACTGATCTTACACCCAGAATCGGCGTTACGAACCCAAAACAGAGCAACGAAAGCGGCATTATCGCCGCGCGTATAAGGAGTTTTGTAATATGCGGACGGTTATTCTGCATATCAACCAGAACAATGTCGCCAAAGCGGAGGCCTGGTGTTCGCCCTGTAGATATTGTCCAAAAAGCGTTATAGATAATGATCGTCAAAGGTAATAATCCAAGTACGAGGCCCGAAAGTAGCAGTGTCGTATTGGAGAGAGGCGCGCCCGTCATCAATGCAAAAATATCAAGCGGGTAAAGCAGGAGGGCAAACGGAAGTGAGGCGATCATGGTTGTTGCAAGAACCCCAGTTGTGTCAATCAGGATCGCGCCAAGCCGATCCATGAAGCCGGGACTAAGGGTTATTTGCTGATCGGCCAATAGTTCTTTTCGGCGCGATTGTGCCATCTTGGCCCGTTTCTCACGTTCTGCCTCCTTGCTCTTCACTATTTTGGCAGTGTGTCGTGCCTTCTCGGCAAGGGTTACCGATTGTATCTTTCTCTCTTCACTTGTAAGGATTCTTTTGCTTTCAGATATTGACCGCTTTCGCGGAGTTAAATTTCTTTGCACTTCTTCAAAAAGCAAGCGTATCTCTGCGGAGTCAGTCGTAGGTGCGATATGAAGCTCAAAGTTCTCTTTTGGAAGCTTCTGAAGGGTGTTGTAAACATCCTCAAACAGTGGGTCAAAAGGTAGTGAAGAGGGTACCGTGATTTCGGCAGATAGCTGCGTTTTCTGATCTTCGACCGGAGGTTGGGTCTCGGTGTCGGGGGTGTCTCTATGTGAACTCATAGTGAAACATGACGGTAGTAAATGAAAAACAGTGCGGAGCGCACAGCCCGCCGTATTTAAGAAACGTGCCTTCTAAGAGAGATTATGGTGCTGTCTATCTGTATGATGATGTACTTTTGCGGCCGACAAGGTGTTGAAACACCGGTATGTAGGCTTAAATTTAAATCATCGCCCGGGCTTTGAACGTCAAAGACTATTCTGTCGGTAGCACTGGGCCTCATAAGAAGTAGGTACCAAAGTGCAATCATTGCGCTCTTACTATAGACCCGCATTCTTACTATAAACATTGCAAGGTTCTGAGAAAAGAACATCTAGCATTGCGACCGCAGTGATTGCTGCCGTGTCTACCTTTAGTCTTCGTTGGCCGAGAGATATAGCGAAGGCCTTGCCCTTAAGGAAAAGCTCTTCCTCCTCGGGAGAGAAATCTCCTTCGGGGCCGACAATAACTGAGAAACAGGGGGGGGGCTCGTGGAGGGGGCCTAATTTTTCAGA
>JBIIDM010000246.1:0-3847 GCA_044238365.1 Bdellovibrionota bacterium
CGCCCACCCCCCCCCCCCCGGGGGGGCGCCCGCGGAGGGCGCCTAATTTTTCAGACAATTTTCTCAATGGGACGGCCTGCTGGCTGAGCGAGCAGAGCAGTAGTGAATGATTTTCTTCGTTGGTGCTCTCACATAGGTGCCGCAGCAGGTGCGCTGCTGAAGAAAGGAAGGAAATATCGGGTACCCGAGCGCGGCCGGACTGCTGGGCTGCTGCTGCGGCAATCTTACGCCATCGCTGAAGTTTTCTATCAACATCCGTTTGATTTCGAAGTAAAGGGATGCTCCGCTTCGATTGCCATATTGCTATGTGCGATATGCCAAGTTCGATGCTTTTTTCAATTATGATGTCATTAGTATCACCCTTTGCAAGGGCAGGAGCCACGCAAATTACCGCATGCGAAGGTTCTTTGGCGTCAATCTCTGACACTATGGTAAGAGTTTGAACGGTCGTTGCTCTCGTCTTATAGACTCTGGGAGCGGTACCAGTGGCCCCGCCGCTAGAACTTGAAGAGCTATCATCAGGCGAGTCGCTTTGCTCGGTTGGTACATTTGCAGAATAGTACTTGCGTTCTCCTACTATAATCTCATCTCCCTCCCTGATTCTTAGCACGGAAAAGAGATAGTGTTTAACGTCCTCCGGTAGTGAAAGTTCGTCGGAGGAGGTTCTGCATTTTGCTACGTCTAAGAAGATTCGACGCTCGTGTTTCACGGGGAATTAGGAAATTCACGCATATCATGGGTTCGTCTTCGAGACGAACCCACTGTCGCCGACAGTAAGCTACTTTTTTCCATCCTGCAGCAATTCACGTACGAACGGAAGGATGTCGAGACCTACGAAACGCTGGCTGTCTATTATAAATGTCGGAGTATCGAAGATTTCAAACTTCTTTCCTCGCTTATATATGTTTTTGACCCGCTCTCTGGTGTCAGATGACGAGTTTTTACTTAAGAATTCACCAAGGTCGATATCGAGCTCTTCACAAAGTTCCTGCATAAAGCCCTCGTCATTTGGGTTTTCTCCGAGACCCCAGATTTTGTGGAATACTTTGTAGTTGTACTCCATTAGTATATCCATATCCCGGGCTACTAAAGCGCCTCGAGTAACCTTTCCTGGATCGAATTCATCCTTCGGCCAATCCTCAGGAAAGTGGAGCGGCACATTGTAGTGTTTTGCATACCTCTTTGTGCTTTCGAATAGATACGAGAGCTTCTCCATCACAATTGGATGAGCCGCTACTTGTTGACCGGAGGCTCGGGCCGAAAACGGCTGCCAAATGAGCTCAACATCGAAATCGCGTTCTAGTGAGTAGATGCCGTCCAGAGCAAGGTAAGAAAGTGGGCTCTGGAAGGAGTAGTATATTTCAATAGTTTTTGTCATACGATAAATGCTTGCAAATCAGGGAGACACGAAATTTGTGACTTTTGGCACGCTACAATGTATATAAGTTGAGTAAGACTCTAACAGAATGACAGGAAAAGGTATAGACTTAGCTGGAGCCCGTCTACAACAATTGCACAGCAACGTGGATTATTAACGAGATCGTGTCGCTGAAATAATTAAGGTACTCCGGCGTGTCAGTGCAAATGATATTTTCAGCCTTGTAAGTGCATCAATACTACGTCGATGCGGAGGGGGTTGTTATTTAGAGAATTCAGTAAGTTGGCGTCTCTTTAGGTGGGTTTTGCAGATTATCTAGCTGAAGTGGGGATGAGATAATAGGGGAATTATGAAACGACGCGAGGAAATGACATTTTTAGAACGCTTGTATTTAGTAGAGGTCCTGCGGGGGTTCTTTGTAACAAGCGGTATGTTGATTAAGAACTTCACGTTGCATTCGTTGCATCTCCTAGGGCTACGGAGAGCGGTGAAGGCATCTGCCAGTATACAATATCCTGATGAGAGACGACAGTACCCTTCGCGATATCGCGGACGGCACCGTCTTACTCTGAAGGACAATGGTGATTTAAAGTGTACCGCGTGTTTTCTGTGCGCCACTGCTTGCCCGGCTCGTTGTATTCATATAGAGCCCGCTGAGCACGAGGATCCCCAAATCGAGAAATTTCCTGATCGCTATGAAATCGATACCCTGCTTTGTATCTATTGTGGATACTGCGTAGAAGCGTGTCCAGTTGACGCTATCAGAATGGATACGGGTCTCCATCCTGAGGTATATCCACCAGACCCTCGCCTATTTATCGAAGATAAAGAGGTACTTATGATGCGATCGCTCGATATGGCGGAGTTCGGTTCCGAGACTCTTTACGATATGCACCTAGAGAAAATGAAGCGGGTTGAACATGGCAAGAAGGATGTTGCATGACATGTCTTCGTGTGAGTTCTCTTTGTCTGCTGCTTGCTATCTCAATAGACCGTAGCTACGCACAGCAGAGGCCGGCGGAGCCAACCTCAATTTCTGATAATTCCAGTGCATCGACAGTTTATTTGGATAAGGAGTCGTTGGGGCAGTATGGTCAGATGGTCCCGAAATTCCTCCGTGATCAGATTGCGACGGGTAAGCTGCCATTATATGCCCGCCCTGATCCTTTAGCGTCAGATGATCTGGATGCAGAAAATAGTAAGTGGTTAGAGTCAATCGGCGGCGTGCGTGAATTCTCTCCGCAACAGCTTCCATCTGCGGCCGATTTTCGAGAGTTGATGGGGAGTCTCGGGGCTCCATTTAAGTTACCTGGTGTTTTGGGAGTCGACGGAACACCATTTCTCTGGAACTATACGTCCATTTTTTGGACATTTAAACGGATAGAGCTCCGATTTTCAATCGAGGATGGGGACTTGCCGTCTTCTAAGACTAATGCCTATTCCAGCGTGATTTTTCGAACTAATGGCATTATGGAGCGGATAAATCCGATGCTCGGGGAGAATCCAAAGCTTTCGGCTCAGCTTTTTCGTGAGAGAGTTTCCTTTAAGGTAAAAAATGAGGAGCCTTACAAGTTTCTGACAATTCGCTTTGTAACTGACTTTCCGGATGGCGTTTGGGTCAGGTCACCTGTGGCGCAGGGCGTCCGTCGCCTATACAGTCCTAATCGCGATGATGCAATACTTGGATCGGGATTTACGCTTAACGACTTGATGGGATATTCGGGCCATTTTTCCCGAGGGGCCGCATTTGTCGGGCGACGCCAAGTGTCGCTTATCCCGGTTATTGAGGGCCCGACAGTTGAAACAGCAGTGGATGATGACTGCGGACGGTTTAAGAGTAAGTACAGGAACGCAAGCCGATCCCTTCCACATCTCAAGGGAGCAGCAGCCACTTTATACAGTGATACGCTTTTCGTCCCGAAAATTTTGCAGCGCGTCGATGTCTTATATCGGGAGCCGACGTCTGCCTTTGGAAGAGAGGAGATTTGGTTTGAAGTAGAAAGAGGGGTTCCTGTTTACCGGATCTCCTATGATCATTACGGAGCGAGAAAACACTGGAGCATACATGTTTTTGAAACGGGAGCGACTGGTTCTGACCAATTAGTGTTTCCTCGCCTCTCGTTTATTGGCGATGAGCGAAATGAGCGTTTGACTCTGATTCGTTATACAGAGGGTGCATTTTGTCGGAGTTTGGCAACTGGTCCCGAGGTTTTAAAGGGCTTTGATCCATCTGGGATATGAACCTGAGTTCGATGTAAGAACTGCGGTAAATGACTGAAATTACTTCATTCACTTCGTTGCTCATACTATAAAATGCTCGACGTAGCAGGCTACGCCTGCGCTTTTATAGTAATCTTCAAAAATAATAAAGTATTAAAGATTACTATAACGACTCGCGGAGGCGAGTCAAAACAAACACATAGCCATCGCCGAGATGCGACTCAAAACCGCATTATTTTTGACGATGGC
>JBIIDM010000009.1:0-35180 GCA_044238365.1 Bdellovibrionota bacterium
ACAATCTCAAATACTCTCCCTTCTAAATATTTCAGAAAAACGTTTCCAATAATTTGCCTTTCAGAAAAAGCCCTATATAAAAGTGCGGAATGTAGGTTATAGAGAAGGGAACATTCCGATATCCAGTTCTGATATAGGCCAGAGACTTTCAAGAACTCTACACCTCGACCCTCTACTTTTTCAGGTAACTACACCCTAGGCGGCTAAGGGTCGAGTGTAGCGGTTCTCGTGGCTCACCTAACTATGGGTTCTTTTGATGACCAACATACGGCTTGACACGACGAGGCGCTATCTGCCGAGCTAGTATCCCAACACTCAATGCCTCTCGACATCAAAAATGCGCACATCCGCACGATTCTATATAAACCTCGGCTCCACTTTATAACCCCATTAGCCGTTCTGTAAATTTCGCTCGGGTAAATTTCTCCTTCTCTAATATACGTCCTTCTTTACTCATTTCAACAAAGTGAAAAACGTCCTTAGACAAATCAACACCATATACGCTATCATTCATAATAACTCATCCTCCTAACTAAATGTATAGCTCAATTCATAAATAATGCGACATTCAGAAAAGAGCTATTTGTTTGCTGGCGCGGCTCCGCCGCACGAATATGGCCCCTGGCAAATTTCCATTGTCGCGAAATTATTGAAAGGAGCTATATTTGTTACACCTTTACTTCAGGCCTCGCATTGCCTTCCGGGAACCGAAAAAAGAGGATGGGTCTACTACATCAGGTTAGTAAAATAATCGCTGATCCGTGAACTGTAATGTTCCAACGTTACAGCCCCCCCCCCAGTCGCTTAAGGTATTTGGGTTCTTTATGATACGTACACTCACCTCTCTTATTATTTTGAGTATTGCCCTTGCGTCTAATTCCTACGGTGCGCCCACCTATGTTCCGCCCTCATTAGCTGAATGGGCGCAGTGGATAAGGTCAAGAAATGGCTTGTGGGAGTGCGCCGCGGGCAAGGACGATAAACGAATCTGTGAGTTTCCCTCGGAACTGGCGTATACTGTTACCACGAACGGAGCATCGTTTGTCTTAACCGGTGCGCTGCTGGCACCCGGTGAGGTTCCTATTCCTGGTTCTTCTCAAGCTGCCCCGATAAATATACGTCTAGAACCGAACGGGTACCTTCATGAGCAAGATGGGAACCTGTTTGTGAAGCTACCGGCTGGACCCTTCACAATTAAGGGGGAATTTCCCCATCTTGACAATACAAGCGTGCTGCCAGTTCCAGAAACCGTTGGCCTGGTGTCCATGGAACCAGTAGCAGAGCAAGCAACAGTCAGCCGGAGGGATGGGACAATTCGGCTGGACGAACGATCCACTGCTCACAATCTGGACTCCCTGGTAATAGCCGTTTCACGTCGACTTACCGATGGTTCACCAATGCAACTTGAAACAGTGATTACTCTCTCCGTCTCGGGACGTTCCCGCATGGTTACGCTCGGCTCAGTCCTTCCGCGAGATGCCCTTCCAGTGGAACTCAACGCTCCTGTTCCTGCGCAAGTTACTTCTGAAGGAGTGCTCAGCCTTCAAGCCCGTCAGGGGCAACATACGATCACCGTAACCTCAGTACTTCCCGCGACAACCTCCAGTCTCAGCTTTCAGGGAGCTCACAATAGTGCCTGGCCGACAACGGAGACCCTGGCTTTTGCCGCTCGACCAGCGTTTCGCTCGCTCCAACTTACAGGAGGCGAATCACTTCACGCAGAAGCAGCAACGATTCCTTCCGAATGGCGCCAGGATGCGGTTTTCACCATCAAGTCCGATGCTACTATAAATTTGGAGGAGATCAGCCGTGGTGAACAGAACAGCCCAATCCCGCAACTAGACCTGCAACGTGAGCTCTGGCTCAGCTTTGACGGGACTAAAATGACGCAGCAGGACCAGCTTACGGGAACAGTAGGACGGGCTAATCGCCTAAACGTTCTCCCGGGAAATGAGGTTGGACGCGTTGTTGCAAACGGCTCTCCGGTTCTGATAACAAAGGCACCTGGAAGTGATCTGCGGGGGGTTGAGGTTAGGGAACAGGAGGTATATCTGACTGCAATCGGCACGCAGTCATTTGATAAACCGCTACTTGCTCATGGCTGGGATACCACCATGGCTTCAGTACAAGGTGTGCTCAACCTTCCTCCGGCCTGGCAGCTGATTGCCATCGGCGGTGCGTCGGCTGTCTCGGGAGCCTGGATCGACTCATGGAGCCTGCTTGATCTGTTCATTTGCATCCTTATCATCGTAGCATCTCGCACCATCGTCAGCACCAAGGCCGCAGTAATTCTGGCGTTCATGCTCGTTTTAACTCACGGAGAATTTCTCGCCCCCAAAATGTTGATTGTTCACCTACTAATTCTGCTCGCATGGCGTTACACCATCTCGGTGAGGGAATCGATCTGGGATAGGCTAAATAAGGCGTTGTTGGTCGCTACCTGCGCGGCATGGGCACTGCAGGCGCTGACATTCGAAAAATTACAGCTTACCCAAATGTTGTTTCCGCAGCTTCAGGCTGGCACCCGTTACCGAACGATGATCCAACAGCTCGCTCTGTCGGTTGATACTTCAATCACCGTATGGCCGCTGATGCTCGTAGCCCTTGGTGCAGTCGTAGTGGCACTCTATTATATTTCCAGGGGAACCTCTACGCGTTCATACACACTTCGAACCATTGGTATGCTCTTCCTTCTGAGCTGCACGATCCCCCCGGTCCTTGGACTCATAGTGTTTTCTACCGTAGTAGAATACCCTCAGTCAGCACCGGAGCCTGGCGCTCGATCGATGAAAGAAGGTCGTTCTTATAACTTAGCATCTTCAGCAGACTCTCTTGAGAAACTTGACGAAGACATAACAGCCCAAAATCGCACTTTTTTTGAAAATAAGAACCTTGCCGCCGGACCCGCACTTCCAACCTGGCGCTGGAAACAGTACAAGTTCTCGGTCCCAGGACCCGTTGTCCCCTCAAGCACACTTCACATCGTTGCGCTTTCCCCGTTATGGACCCGAGTTCTTAGTGCTCTTAGGATAGTTATCGTCATGCTGTTAGCTCTCATACTACTTCGTCGGGTGAGGATCGCGCTCTCTGTCGGACTATTCGTTGTCATGCTCTGTAACGGGAAACCTGCTTTGGCAGAGTTTCCGCCTCACGAAATGCTCCAGGATCTTGAAACTCAGTTAAGGGGTGAAATTTGCTCGGGCGCAGAGTGCAGCACCGCTGAATCCCTGTTGCTTTCTATGGAAGACGGCATCCTATCGTTTAGGATGGACATATCCAGCGAGGGTCGAACAGCCCGGATGCTCCCGGGGCCCATCTCCACCTTTCTTCCGATCTCGGTCACCGTAGATAATCAACCGGCTGGAATCCGCAGAGATGAAACAGATCACCTGATGGTCCTTGTTCCGGATGGTCGACACCAGATAAAAGGTGCGCTCTCTGTTCAGTCAGGAGATAGTTTTACACTTACAGTTCCTGCTCCCCTGCCCCTCTATACAACCGTTAGTGCGCCGGGATGGACTTACTCCGGAGTTAATGTAGTCGGGATTGCCCAAAACAGCATAGAGTTCAATCGAATTTCTAGAGATGACCAATCAACGATCAGGCCATCGTTACTCGGTAACTGGATTGCAGTAAGCCGAACCCTGGTTCTGGCTGAGCAGTTCTCAGTCACAACGGTTGTACGCCGAATTGGGGATGCTTCAAAACCGCTCGTCGTACAAGTTCCCCTTCTTGATCAAGAAAGGATTCTCTCCGGAGCGGTCGAACCTTCGGGGAACGTGGTGAAAATTGAATTCTCCGCTGGCCAATCAGAGATCCGCTACAATAGTAGCCTTCCCATTGCAGGATCGCTGACCCTGATCTCTCCGAAAGTTCCCCACTTTGCCGAAGACTGGAGAGTGCAGTGCAGCCCACTTTTACACTGTCAAATATCGGGCGTCCCCTATCAGGTGCTTGATCAGCCAGTCTTCACCCCGTTCCCAGGTGAATCGTTAGCCATTGAGATCGCTCCTCTCGACTCACTATCCGGGGAGCCGTTAAGCATCGACGAGGTATCCCATTCAATCCGTTGGACCAGTTCTCTGGTCTCGGGCACCGTACAGGCTACAACTCGAGTTACTCAGCAGAGTAGTTTAATGGTAGCAGCACCAGCAAATACCACGATTCAATCCGTAACGATGGATGGCATAACGACCGGAAGCAAGGTGACCGATGCTCGAACAGCCATCGCACTTTCCCCGGGAAATCATACCGTCATAGTGGCATATGAACTTGCCAAGGATCCGGCCATAACATTTACTGTCCCTTCGGTTGCGCTTTCTGCCCCCTCTAGCAACATAGCGGTAACGGTCGCTCCTTCCTCCGATCGCTGGATACTATGGACTGGTGGCGGGCTCTTAGGCCCGTCAGTAGTCTACTGGGGCAAACTCATCGGCGTAGTGGCTTTATGCGTTACCCTATCAATAATTGGAATGATCAAGCTTTCCTCTGGAAGCGCCGCTTTTCTTGGCGTCGGGCTAAGTTCTCTTCCGATGATCGCCCTTTGGATTCCACTTCTGTGGCTAGGCATACTCAAAAAATCATCTGCACTGCAGCCTCGCCAGGCTACCCAGCGCTGGGGTATCATCACGGCAACAGCTCTACTTGCGATTATTTCACTCTTTCTCCTCTATCATGTCGTCGAAATTGGTCTGCTACTCGATCCCCCGATGCTCATTGCTGGCGCGAATTCCACCCCGGACCAGCTACGCTGGATCTATGACAGTTCCCTCGGCGCCCTACCTAGCCCATGGATTATTTCTCTCCCTATGTGGGCATGGCGAGTTTTTTCTCTCCTGTGGGCAACATGGCTTGTTGTAGGAGTAATGAGATGGATCAAAGAGACCATCAACGCGGTTAAATCATTCTCTTCCGCGCAGTAGCCGAGCTTTTCGTCGTATTTGAAAGATAGATTATCCTAAAAAGAGCAATCGCTAAATTCGAAGTAAGTTCAGCTAGCTGGGCCGCTTTAGAGCGCGAAGCTGCTCTTATAGCTCCTCAATCCCATTGAGGTACTGCTGGGCCTGCTCGCGGACCTCTTCCAGGTCGGTCATACGATCAAGATTTTTATATACCAATCCGATTCTAGGATTTCCCCGAAGCTTCTGATCAGTTCGTGCAAAGAAATCCCAGTATAGGCTATTAAAGGGACAGGCTCTCTCACCCACCCGCTTCTTCTTATCGTAAAAACAGCCGGCGCAGTAGGTCGACATCTTATCTATATAGTTTGCCGATGATACATAGGGCTTTGTCGCAAGAACTCCCCCGTCTGCGAATTGGGACATTCCCCGGGTATTGGTAATCTCGACCCACTGAAGGGCGTCGATGTAGATTCCAAGATACCAGGCATCCACCTCATCGGGGTCAATGCCCGCAAGTAGGGCGAAGTTTCCGGTGATCATAAGCCGTTGGATATGGTGGGCATAAGCCAGACCGAGCGATTGTTTAACAGCGTGGCTGACACACCGCATCTTTGTCTCTCCGGTCCAGAAAAACCCTGGCAGTTTTCGGTGATGGCCGAAAAAATTCTCACTAGCATAGCCCGGCATCTTCGCCCAGTAGATCCCCCGAACATACTCCCGCCAGCCCAGAATTTGGCGCACAAACCCCTCTATCTGCGAGTACGAAATTGTGTCTGACCGTTTCTTCCACTCCTCTATCGCCCCCTGAATTACCTCCATCGGCGAGAGAAGTTTAGTATTTAACACGAAGGAGAGTCTTGAGTGAAACAGCCAGTCGTGGTCCGGTGTCAGAGCATCTTGGAATGTTCCAAAGTGCGGCAATGCTTCCTTAAGAAAGTGCCGAAGCACCTCCAGCCCCTCCTCCCGTGTAATCGGCCAGGTATACTGACTCGCCGTTACCTGACCGATAGTCTTTACCCCAGCCCGCTTGAGCATCTCCGCAATCTCAGAGAGATCGTGTCTAAAGAGCAGTGGTGTCGGAACCTTGACCTTTGGGTCGAGCCGTTTTCTATTCTCTTGGTCATAGTTCCACTGTCCCGTATAGGGCTCGTTTCCATCCATCAAAATATCATACTTCCTTCTCATGAACCGGTAGAAGTGCTCCATGAGAAAGGTTTTCTTCCCGTTAAACATCTTGGCAACATCATCTCGGGAGGTGAGGAAATGTTCTGAGTCAACCGCAGAAGTGGGAAGTGAAACAGTTTGAGAAAGCTTGGAAAGCTCCTGATCTACTCGGTACTCATCGGGCAATATGTATTGTATCTCCCGGGCCGAATATTCATCCGCAATCCAACGCAGATTTGCGGTAAAGCTCTGCTGATTGCGAGGGTCATCCAGGGTAAGGTAAAAAGTCTTATGCCCAGCTCCTGCAAGACTTCTCTCAAAGCTCCGCATCGCCGCAAAAAAGCCGACAACTTTCTGGATATGGTGCACGACATAGTCGGTTTCAGATCGAACCTCCATTATAACGTATAGAACTTTGTTAGAGCGATCTTGAAACCAGTGATGCTGGCAGTTGAGCTGATCGCCGAGAATTAGACGAATGGTTTTCATTGTGCACTAAGATTGCAATACGAGCGTGTTAAATGCGTTACTTGACTTATTTAACACACTCTAATTGTTATAGACATAAACGCTCTCCGACCTCGATTCCACTACGCACCGCTCCTTCAATGGAAGCCGGTGACAAAAAGTCCCCACAGAGAACTATATCAAGTCCGTCACGTTTCGGTGGGGGTACGTGTTGTTCGGGAAGTGCCCCGGTCACTCGGTAACTCCTGAGAAATTGGAACTGCGCTGCCGGGAACCACGCTTCTAACTCACTCAATACCGATTCAGCGTTAAAGGCTGACCCAAGAACTGAAACACTGACTAAGGTCTGGCCCTCTGGAGCATATCCTCTTGCAACCTCCGAAAGATCCACCAGGTTATTAATGGCTCCATGACCGGTTCCGTTTAGAACCAAAAATCGCCCGATCCGCAGCTGGTGAGACGTTGTAAAGTAGAGGTTGGAAACAGCGCGCATCCGGGGGAGATTCGAAATATCCGGGCGAAGGTGCCGGAGTGAGTCGACATCAAGAGCAGAGACCACGTTCTGAGCTGCTATCTTCTCACCGTCATTTAACTGTATCATATTCTTTGCTAACAGCGTCGTCGGCCTACCTAAAAGCAATCGACTTTTACAGAGGGGCATCGCCATCAAACGGGTGACTTCCCCCATCCCGCCTCGTGGCAGCTGAACGGTTCCAAGGGAAAAATTCTTAAATACTTCCTGGAGTGCCGAGGTCGTGCTCGTGAGTTCTCGGCCCAAAAAAACCCCTCCCAAAAAGGGTCGAAAAAATTGCTCGATCATCGATTCCGAAAAGCCGCGCCAATGAAGCTCGTCAAGGGTCGTGCGTCCTGAGTTAATCTTACCACGAACAGCGTCCGAGCGAAGTTTTAACATTCGATACCGGTCGAGTAGCCCTCCGATCGGCGAGAACAACGAAGCAAACAGGTAACGGGGCTCTCGGAATGGATCACATAAAGGGACGAGCCCGGTATCGGTTTTAATAAGCGCCCCGGATCGAAAGTTATTAAACTGTATCTCAGTGCCGCGGAGGAGCTCTAGCGTTCGTGAGTATGCCGAGTTGAAGACCTGAAACCCACGGTCGAAGATAAACCCACCTTCTAAGTCGCTCTGAATTCTGCCACCAAGCGAAGGTGAGCCTTCGACAAGTAGATAATCAATATCCCGTGCCTGGAGGGTCCGAGCACAGGCGATTCCCGCAATTCCCCCACCGACAATAACAACCTGAACCTCTCTCATCGAATCACTCCGTAGTACTGGATACCCCTCTCTCTCTCTGAGGATCCGCTTTAGTGGGCCCTGCTTCGCATGGGAAAATTACCTTGGCAAGGGCGTTACGACCCGAGTATAGTAATCTTCAAAAATAATAAAGTATTAAAGATTACTATAACGACTCGCGGAGGCGAGTCAAAACAAACACATAGCCATCGCCGAGATACGACTCAAAACCGCATTATTTTTGACGATGGCTATAGCCGTATTTTGACCTAGAACAGCCTATGGATAAAAATATCATTCTACAGAACCCAACACTTTTTTCGCAATCATCCAAAAGGGGCAATCCTCGATGAGGCTGATACAGATCATACCAAGATCATCGATTATCGCTATAACCTGAGTTCGACGTAAGAACTGAGGTAAATGCCTGAAATTACCTCACCCATTTCGTTGCTCATGATATAAAATGCTCGACGTAGCAAGCTTCAGCCTGCTGCCGCTTTAGAGCGCAAAACTGCTCTTTTCAGGATGAAGGTGCGGGTTCATAAACGTGGCGAAAAAAATAGTGCGCTGGCCTCCTTCAACCAGTTGGGACTCTCCGGATCTGCTATACGTCGACCTTCTATGCACCGTTTAGTACTTTTACTAAGGCGCAACTCGTTCCTGGCCCGGCTAAATTGCTCCTCAATTTCTTCGTCGACAGTAGCAACTCCTGCACTAGCGTCCAGATTAGTCCACCACCAAATACTCACATAAACCAAGAAACCGTAATCGGACAACCAGGCCGGATCCAGGCTTAGGAGACAATTAAGCTTTTCCAAAAAGTCGCTGCGGGCACCTGATGGCAAAGGGGGCCATTGTGCAAAAATTCCCAATGTACATAAATCACGAAGCGCCTCGACTGGATAGCCGCTTTCGAAGCACTTCTTGAGTTCAATCCATTTGCGATAATGAGATACAGCACCTAAGGCAGACACATGGGACCTTGATCCAAGGGTCCCTAAAGAACGTAGAAACCTGGATCCGAACTCTCCATTAAGTGAAACGCCGCTTAGCACAGCACGATACCGCACCGCTCTAAAGATGCGGGTCGGATCGTCAAGGATACTGTTCTCGTGGAGAACCTCCACCACACCATCTTTTAAAGCAGCTAATCCACCTACGTAATCAATAATCCGGCTTTGCAATTCCTGGAAATGAGCAGGGCAAGGACGGAATATGTCTGCCAGAGGAAGATACAGCGCGTTAATTGAAAAATCTCGCCTTAGGGCATCTATCTCCAGCGATGCTGGCTTGACCTCTGGAAGGCATCCTGGGTGCTTATACGTTTCAGAACGGCACTGGGCAAAATCCACACTTTTGCCATTAGCCAAATCAAAAACGGCGGTTAGAAATGCAGAGCGAGTGACCTTAATCGGCGACAAGGCATTTTGGACTCGGGCAGTGAACGTTTCAAAATCACCTTCCACTGCGAAATCAATATCGATCAAACCTCGTTGCGTCGCAACAATATCCCGGCGAATTACGGAAAATACAGCCTCTCTAACTATGCCGCCAACCAGAAACACCTGCACGCCCGTGTGATCGGCAACCGCCAGCACAGTTGAAAGAACAGCAAGCCAGTCAGCGTTCACGAGAGTGTTGGCCCAAATCTCGCCAACACCCCCGTACCCTTTACTACTGGCGTCCTCTACCAATCATTTTCTCCATGACTTAGTGGCGAGGAAATTGGCGCGTAAGGAAGTTGACCTAGAAACGACTGGGAGATGAAGCCAAACAATCCAAGGAATCCGAGAAAAATTCCTATATCACCGAACGCTGCAAATGAAGCGAGCGGCATAGAGGTTGGATGTACCTGGGGCATAATAATTAAATAATCCTGCATCCAAATGCCACAGAACACCAGAAGGCAGATGGGTGCATAGAGGCTCGCCGTTTGCTTCACTTCCTTTGATAGCAAGGTGATAAAGGGAACTATGAAACAGCTACCGAATACAACATACGCGAATGTTTTCCAAGGAAGCTCACGCGTCCGGATAATAAGCCACTGCGTCTCCTCAGGAAGGTTACCGTACCAGATCGGCAGAAACTGGCTGAAGAAGAAATATCCCCAGACCATACAGAATCCAAAGGAAAGCTTTGCTATATCCCACTGCTGGGCGCTCGTAAATAATCGAGCATACGCTGGTGACCGGTGGGCATGGTACATTGCAGTCATCGCAACAAATACCCACGCCAGATAGACGTTTCCGGCAAACATGAAAGCACCGAATAGGTTGGACATGAAACTCTTGTCCATAGCCATAATCATTTCGAATGCAAAGAAGGAATAAAAGACCGCGTAAACGGCAATCAGCGCCGGTGCGAGTCGGGAAAGCAAGTTTTGTGTTGCGTGAGAACTCTTAGGAGTCAGTACGAAGCCTGACCGTAGAACTGCACAGATTCCTTCCTGCCAATGAACACCATTCTTGTCACGTTCTGCCGCCATGGCGATGTCGCCTCGTAATGACTTCTGCACAAAAATTAACATAAAGCCAAAAAGAGCACCCAGCAGCAAGAGCATTCGAGGATACACAACCGACCCATTCATCCAGTACTCTACTCCAGGTCGCGGCGTGGTCGCCCAGGGATACAAAACATCCTGACCAAAATAACTGATTAGCAAGAGCACCCACGCTACTGGCAAAAACGCACTGTTTGCCTCGGCCAATCGTCGCACCGGTGGACTCCAACGAGCACGGGTTATTTGAAAAATCGCGGCAAGTACTACGCTTCCCGCGGCCAGTCCCATGAAGAACACGAGCGAGACGAAATAAGCTGCCCAGGCATGATGTGCGCCCATGGTTAGATAGGAACCGACGAATGCGATTATCCCCACAACTATGAGTAGAAGCATCAGAAGCTTAAAGCTTGCACTGACCTTCAAGGGCCCAGCCTCAAGCACTTCGTTAATATTTACATGTACGGGTTCTGCATGCATACCTAACTTTCCCCTACTAATCCACCTATAAAATTTCGCGTAACTTAAGTGTCACCAGGTTGTCCAATCTCTTCGTCAAAAGCCTTATTTTGCTCCTCGCGAGGTACAGTAGTGCCTCGCCATACGCAAAAAAGACTTTTTCCGCGACCTTCAACAACCTGATGACGCTTACTTCTAGTAGTACAACCAGGCTTGTGAACGCTTACACATTCAGTTCAGGCCTAGCTCAAGTTCGAACTTGAGTACTAATTCTTTATTATTTGTTCTGGTTTTGAACGGAACGAATATAGTTAACAAGGTCCCACTCTTCTTCAACCGAGAATTTGTACGCATATGACGGCATAATACCGGCAAATCCGTAATGAATGGCCTGATAGAAATGCCCATCCGGCTTTACCTTCATCATATCTTCGAACAAAGGCAGACCCGGCATCAAATGCTGTACTCCACCCTCCACCTGCTTACCATCGATTCGGCGACCGTGACATGGCGAACAATTTGATTGATACAAACGCTCACCGTGGCGAATAGAACGTGGCGACGCGGGTACTGGATTAACAAAGCGGGTTGCATCACCTGGCTCGTCACCCATAAATCGAGCACTGGCACCACGCTCTCTAGAACGAAGCGGATCCGGCCGGTGCATATCGCCAACTGACAACTGGGAACCCACCATATCCTGGTTAAAGGGCAACGCCGCGGCGCCGTGATTGGCAATCAGGCCCACGAAAATCCCCGATATAAAAAAGGCTTTACTAGAATGACTTCGTACTCTCTTGCTCATATTTATAATCCCTCTCGAACCTGTACTTCATCAGCACCTGCTGCTTCAAGCGCTGCCTTGATTTCGACGAGTCGTTCTGCCGGGCATCCCACGACGATACCAAATTTGTCTTGAGTGAAACGACGATCAAACCCAATCTTTCGTAAAACGTCCGGGAGCCTGCAGAAGAGCAATAGCGCCAAAAGCGTCGCAAGTCCGCCAAAAAGAATCGTACACTCATACCCGATAACCACGAATCCCGGTATTGACGGAATAGTCTTGGCACTAACCCGCAGCGGATAATCAAGCGATGTCCAGATTGCTAATGTAAACCCGCCCGTAAGCCCCGAGATTGCACCCATTAACGTGAACCAACGCACAGGGCTCTGACTCGGCCGAGTCACCTCCTCGAGCTCGTGATGGGGAACTGGCGAGTACACACGCAAGTCTAGTCCCTCCTGCTTGACTTTCCTAATGGCGCGCAGAGCATCATCAAGGAAGGTATACACACCTACTAATACAACATTTCCTGCCATGGAAGTCTCCTTTTGTTAATGCGCCGATCGTTTTAATGAGTTAGTGCCTTAGGATCTCGACAAGGCGGAGGAAGAATCTCCTTGATCTCAGTTATCGCGACCGCTGGGAAAAATTTAATAAACAGAGTCATCCACATGCCAAACCACCCGAATGACCCGATCACAATCCCGACGTCAACCCATGAAAAATTGTACGATCCCCAGGCATACGGTATGTATTCGTGAGAAAGGCTTTGAACGATAATGTTAAAACGCTCGAGCCACATCCCAATATTAATAAGAATCGACATCATAAACAGAAATGGGATGTTCGTTCTCAGCGATTTCTTCCAAAGAGTCAACGGGAATAAACAGTTACAGAAAATCATACCCCAGAAAGGAATCCACATATCCCCAAAGGCACGATACCAAAACTGAGCCCGCTCGAAAGGATTGTTACTGAACCAGGCAGTATAAAACTCAGTCGCATACGCATAGAAAAGAACGGAGCTGGTTAAGAGAATTAACTTACTCATCGCATCAAAATGCGTGGCTGTCACGATCCGCTCAAGATGAAACAACTTCCGAATCGGAACCATCAAAGTTATTACCATGCCAACGCCCGAGAAAATCGCTCCAGCAACAAAGTACGGCGGAAAAATCGTCGCGTGCCAACCAGGAACAATACTCATGGCAAAGTCCCACGAAACCACGCTGTGTACTGATACAACCAGGGGAGTAGCGAAGGCAGCAAAGAAAAGGTAGGCCGACGAGTAGTGTTTCCACTGGCGATCATTGCCGCTCCAACCTAAAGACGTTAACGAATACAAGAAGCGCCGGAATTTACTTTTAGTCGAATCACGCGCAACTGCGATATCCGGAATAAGGCCAACTATAAAGAAGGTCGCCGATATCGTTAAATAGGTTGATACTGCGAACACGTCCCATAGAAGCGGAGAACGAAAATTGGGCCAGATTGCTCGCTGATTTGGGTAGGGCATCAACCAATAGAAAAGCCATACCCGGCCTAAGTGTATTAGCGGAAATAGTCCAGCAGTTAGTACCGCAAAAACCGTCATCGCCTCCGCAAGTCGGTAGATTGGCATCCGGAATTTTGCTCTAAAGAGATAAAGGACCGCCGAAATCAGCGTCCCTGAGTGAGCAATACCTACCCAAAATACGAAGGTCGTGATGTAACAGCCCCACATATTAGGATTGTTTTTTCCCGACTGACCCATCCCATTAAGAATCTGCGATGTCCAGCTATATCCGCCGATGGCAACACCCAGCAGACAGGCGGCCAACAAGAGATACCACTTGGGCGTCGGAGGATTTAACATGGCCAGTACGGTCTGATTCACCTCCTTATAGGTAAGGGGTCCACTGTACTCCTCTTTCGCGTCGAAAGGGGTAACGCCGCTTGCCGTCCTCTTTTCGACACCTGTAATTGCGTCCGCCATAACTCAACTCTTTAAATCATTCACTAATTACGAATTACGCATTGAACTTTATATTTTCGAGATAACTGACTGCAGGCTGCGTATTTAAGTGATGATCAAGTACCTTATATGCCCGATCATCCCTCTGCGTCTTACTTACCCTGGAATCCGGGTCCTTGAGATTTCCAAATACTAATGCCTCAGTGGGACAAGTCTGAACACACGCCGGTGTAACCTCGCCATCACCCACTACACGACCTTGGTCCTTCGCATTGTCTTTGGCCTCATTAATTCTCTGAACGCAGAAGGTGCACTTCTCCATAACACCCATTCCACGCTTGGTTACCATAGGATTTAACTGCCAATCCAATGGCTCCGGGAATTCAAAGTCAACCCAGTTAAACCGGCGAACTTTGTATGAACAGTTATTGGAACAATAACGAGTTCCTACACACCGGTTATATACCATAACATTCATCCCTTCTTCGTTATGATAGGTAGCAAATACCGGGCACACTGGCTCACACGGAGCATTGTGACAATGCTGACAAGTCATGGGGAGGAAATTGACCCTTAGATCCTCGTCTGGAGCGGAGTCAATGTACCGCTCGATACGCAACCACGCCATCTCTCGGCCCTTTTCCACCATTTTTTTGCCAACAACCGGAATATTGTTTTCGGCATAACAGGCGATGACACAACTTGAACAGCCGGTACACGCAGCAAGATCAACCGTCATACCCCACTCATAGAGCGGATGTACACGTTGCACGTACATCTGCTTCGGTTCATGGTGATTTCCATGCCCTTCAGCATGAGGATCGCCATGGTGCTCCTCTGCTCCATGCCCACCGACTTTTTCCACCACTCTAGTTCGAGCCAATTCCCGGCCATGCTGGGAGTCCGACCCCTGAACAGAAACAAGTGGATACGCGCCACGAGCTTTAACGATATCGACTCGCGTTGAGGCAACCGAAAACCAGCCATCTTCCTCATCAATGACGGGAAGTAAATGCAGCACATTACCGCCTTTCACCGAGTCTGCGTAACGTCCAAAGGAGGTGTGTCCCTGACCTATTGGAACTGCAAGAACACCTGGTGCCACTAAATCAGTAACCCTTAGCGGAATGGTGATTTCACCGTAATGAGTCCGGACAGTCATCGGCTCACCATGCGCCAACTTCAAGCTTTGCGCTGTATCTGGATGTATTTCACCCCAAGTATCCCACACAACCTGTGCAATCGGATCCGGAAGTTCCTGTAACCACGCGCGATTGGCCGCTCTACCGTCAAATCCTTTAATATGAACAAAGGGCAGTAGAACAAGTCCTTCACTCGATAGCCCACGCTGGGAGAACCTCGGCGCTCGATGGCCAGAGTCTTCCTGTCTTTGACGAAGGACCGATGACTGAATGCTTCCAAGTCTAATTTCAGCGCGCTCATTGGTGAATACACCGCCATCCTCTACAGCCTTTCTCCAAAAAGTCTCGAAATCGAGATTGGAACCTTTCAACCAGCCCTTTTCCTCGGCTCTTAGGCGCCACTCCGCACGAATATAAGAATAGAAATCATTCGTCTCTTTTTCTGCAGGTGTAAAGAGGGGGGCCCCACTTTTCTCAGCGAGCAGTAGAATAAGGTTCCCGAACGGCCGAGTATCAAACACCGGCATCATTGCTGGCTGAATCAGTCCGTAGCTGCCAGTTTGTGGCTCTAGATCACTCCACTCCTCAAGAGCGGTATGAACGGGAATAATTATATCTGCCTGATCTACGGATTCATTGAAATGACTCGCAAAGGCCACAACTAAATCGGCCTTCCGCAACGCCTCAACCACCCCAAGACTAGTGGGCAACGAAAATACTGGATTCGTCCCGTAGATCATAGCAACATTGATGCTACCAGCTTCGAGTGAACTTATCGCCGCCTTCACCTTTGTAAATGACGAATCAACGTTACGTACTCTATCGAACGCAATCGTTGCACGAGCAGCCTCCCCGGCGTTGGTTGCAACGTTACCAAGTACCAGATTTAGAAGTTGAACAATTACCTGAAGGTCATAGCCGGTAGATGTCGCCGTACCTTCGAATCCAGCCACCACGAGTGAAGCCTTGGCACTCTTAAGAGATTCCACGAGCAAAAGAATTTTACTCTTAGCAATACCACTTGTCCTTTCAACGTCATCAAAATTCACCTTCGATACAAGCCGTGCAATCTGTTGGCGTACATCGGTTGACAGGTGCTGTCCTTTCCCCTCACTAAGCACACTCTTCAATAGGGCCTTTGCCAGCAGAACCTCGGAACCCGGCTGACACTTTAACCATACGTCGCTTTTGGCACCAGTCGTTGAAAGACGGGGTTCCACCTGATAAAAGGTTGCCGGGTTCTTCTCGTTACGACGGCTTGCCCAGTCGCGCGCATACTCGACCGGCGAAATCCAGGTCTCCAGAAAATCACACCCGAAACTTACAATCACATCAGCACGATCGAAATGGAACTCCGGCACTTTTGGGATTCCGAAAACCACTTCGTTAGCACGCACAAGGCCTTCGGGTTGCATCAAATCAAAAGCAACATGTTTTACGCTCGCTCGTTCGCCCCAAGCCTGAATGACCTTCTTTTTAGAGCCGGTCAATTCACCAGTTAAGAAAAGACTATCTTTGCCTTGCTTCGAGAGCGCAGTGGCAACCTCACCTAAGGCTTCTCCCCATTTCAAAGGGATAAATTTAGCAGACCCGGAAGCCGAGGAATCCGGATTTCTCCGCAGTGGCTCCCTAATTCGGTCAGGATCGTAAAGGTTCTGCAACGACGAATGTCCAAGGGCGCAAAGTCCCGCACGGCGCACCCCTTCACCGGCATCCGAAGTTCCAGCATGATGACCTCGAACAGTATGCCCGTTCACTTGAGCGAGTGGATTTCCCTCAACCTTGATTACCCGCCCGTCCAGGGACTTGGCAATAACACCGCAGCCAGCACTGCATTCAGTGCAAGTTGTTGCGTACCATACAGGGGATCCCGGTATCTGCCGCGCATCAGAGCGCACACGAGGAATAAGATGTTCTTCTTTATTTGGCGCACAAGCAGTCGCGCCGACGGCGGCAGATGCTCCAACAATCTTGAGGAATCCCCGTCTGGTGAACCCGTCCTTACTCTGATTCTCCATTATGCACTCTTCTCTATACTTTACTCTGTAAACGTTTAAATAATTTGCCCAATTGCCATAATTTGCTTAGTGCCCTTTCGGCTCTTGATGACCCTCTCGGCAAATCTTTGGTGAAGGGATCTTATTCTCCCGTTATTCCACCAACTCTAATCACAACTCGAATTAAGCCCCTTCTCACTCCTTAAGCGCTCTAATTTCCAACCTCGGCCGATTATCAAAAACTAACTTCAATCAAACCAAAAAGTTCAAATCCGTTTGCAAATCTTTCACGCCAAACGATCATGGTGTCGAGCCTATGCTCTACCATACCATTTGCACCACAGGTTGCTCTTTCTCGCTGAATTAATAATGGCACGTCGCACAGTCGATGCTTGCACCCCTCATTCGGTGACAGTCAAGACACCATCCCATCTTCATGGATGATACACGCTGAACCTTAGCCATTTCAGGCACCTGTCCATGGCACTCATGGCATGAGACTCCTCCCTTTACGTGGCGCTTGTGATTGAATTTGTAGTGGTCAGGCATTACATGAACTTTGAGCCACTCGATTGGCTCGCCCTTTGCGTAATAATCCCGTAGCTTTTGAATCTCGGCAGTGCTCGCTTCGTCACGACCACCGACTATCTTGTGACACCCCATACAGGTGTCGACATCAGGAAGCGCAGCATAACTCCCCTTTGATACATTCCAGTGACAATACTGACATTCCATCTTGTTCTGCTGAACGTGGACAATATGACTGAAATTAATGGGCTGGTCTGGAGCATACCCCTCGGCACGCTGGGGAGGGCCAAAATATTTGTAGTGATCTAACACATGCAGGTCCCACAGCGCCGCAAGACCATCGTTCCACACACCTGCGCTCTTGCCCACCGCTGGATAGTCGGCAAGACTCTGGGTAGGAATTCCAGGTAATTTTGTGGTGTCCACTTGCGCTGAATTAGCTTGTCCTGTAGCAGATTGCGAGGAAGCAGCCTCTTGGGCAAACGCCAGCTGATTACCGGCAACTAAAACAGAAGCTGCTAGAACGGTAAAAACTGCAGAGATGAAACCTGCTCGTATATATCCTATTCGGAGCATCGTCTTCACCAATGTAAGGCTCCCATTCTTCTCGGTAGTCCGATTTTCATTAATTTCCACGAACATTAACTTTTCAATTCGATCTTTAAACACCAAATGGCGAACTAATTGTCTACCCTGCATCTGCATACCATTATCAAGCTTGTCCAATTTCCGGCAAACGATACTCTAAATCAAGGCGTTAGGTCTACCCGTGATCGCCTATCTTTTTGCCTTTAAATAGGACTATTAAATGAACGATGTTTTGCGAATACTGCAATCGCCGAACGGGAGCGGTCAACCGGACTCGGAATAGGAACGGCGGGCCGGGCTCGCGACCATATCCGACCTATACAGTATCTCACCTTGACGACATGTGCCCTTATACAGTCCCTGCAAACAGTATAATACGAAACTTCAAGACGTTAGAATAATCAACGAAATAATTCAAGAGAATTAATAACGCCCCGGCCTGTTACTACTAATACACGCGCTCTTAGGTTACTACGGAACTATACCGGTTCGCCCTCCAAAAGGTCATATAAGAACGAGAAACCGGTGTACTCTTCGGGGAGCAACGTCCTCAGCTCAATATATTCAGTATCCCCGATGCCAAAAATAAAACATTCGAGATTTGAAAAGTGCAAAGGGATTGACAGCACTATTCTACCGTTGCCATAGTTACCGGTAATCTTCCTCACGAGTTCCCCACTACGTAGCCAAGACAAGAGCGGTCTGCCTTCCACGGTCAAATATACTAGAAACTCCCTATGATGAGAACTCTCGCCCTTACTAGTATGTCCACCTCAAGGCGAACCCTACTTTGGCTCATCATTGCTCTCACCGTTTTTACGTGCCAGCACGGAACTGGGTTTGCACAGGACCCTACGCCGCCAACCTCCCTAGGTCCAAAGCAAAGCCTTGCTCCCCGAAGCTCTCTTGAGGAATTTCTAAAACGGACCCAGAAGGGAGACTTTGAAGCGGCAGCGAAGTTCGTGGAATTGCCGACGGACCTTACCGATGAAAAACGGAACGAAAAAATTTTCCAAATTGCCCAAGAAATTAACAAGGTTGCCTCACTATCACCAATCATCCTTTCCGATAAAGAAAGCGGCAACCTTGATGACGCCCTACCCCCGCACCAGGAGGTACTGTTTGACGTTCCGACCACTCGGGGAACAAAGGTAAAAGTTCTGCTGTACCGCGTCGTACGAGCTGACGAACCCGACATG
This sequence comes from Bdellovibrionota bacterium, assembly GCA_044238365.1. GTDB lineage: Bacteria > Bdellovibrionota_C > UBA2361 > UBA2361 > JBIIDM01 > JBIIDM01. The sequence continues at coordinate 18,940 of JBIIDM010000009.1, forward strand.
GAATCATGGTGGACTCTGCCGTACCCGGAGGTAAAAAAGATTATCTCAATGGGAGCGTCCACCAAGAAATCCTTCAAAGTCGAATCTCTCTTTCCTGCAGAGCTTGATAAACCTTTCATGGGCTGGGCATCACCGTCAACTCTGGCAGGTTTTCTTATTATTGTATTGGCCTCACTTGTAACCTCATACACCCTAAGAATTATCGTCTCGCTTGGAATTGCCACGCTGGGTACGTCTGCTGTACCTATCTGGAAGGGAATCGCGTATCCCCTGCAGCTGTTTTTTGCAACGAAATTAGTCGGTGCCAACCTCACCTATCTTGAGCTAGCGTTTACTACGCGACAAGCGGTAGATCGAACTCTGTTTGTCTGTTCATCCCTCCTGATTCTTTGGGTTGCGGTGAACTCTACCGCACTCGTGGTTGCAATGTCGGCAAGGGCCCTTATGCAGAAGGACCACACCGGTAATGCGCCATTTCTTCCACTCATACGGCGAGTTCTCAACGTAGTCCTTACCATCGTTATTGTGCTCTTTGTTGTCGATGGTTTGGGATTCGATGTTACCGCAATCCTCGCAGGCTTGGGCGTCGGTGGTATAGCCGTTGCTCTCGCAAGCCAGAAGACGATTGAAAATCTCTTCGGTGGCCTGGTGCTGTTTCTCGATCAACCGGTGGCCGTCGGACAATTTGGAAAATTCGGCACAGTGCTCGGCACAATTGAGGATATCGGCATCCGTTCAACCCGCATTCGAACCGTCAATCGTACAAAGGTAAGCATTCCCAATGCGGATTTAATCCAGCTTAGTATCGAAAATTTTTCGGTTCGGGATATGATACTCCTGAACAAGACCATTACACTAGCTATCGATACTACTCAGGAACAGTTAATATATGTTCTGGCATCGCTGCGATCCCTACTCATTGCACATAAGATGGTATCGCCTGATCCGGCCAGAGTAAAACTGATTGATATTACTCCCAGCGGGTTCGTAATTGATATCTTTTGCTACATTGACACTGCCGACTGGACATTTTTTCTCAATGTTCAAGAGGACCTCTGGCTCAGAATACTCGGAATAATCAAGGACGCAGGAGTCTTTCTCACAAGCTCCATCCCTGTGCCCGCAGAACGAACAGCGCAATCGGCAAGGGAGTCAGCGAAAGAGGGCGAAGCGAATCCGCGTTATGAAATTGAAAAGACGGTAAATGCCTGGCGTAAGAAAAAAAAGATGCCATTGCCGGATATGCCCTCTCATGAGATTGCACGATTACGCGGATCGGTACCCTTTCCGCCCGATGATTCCTGGCTCAATAGTTTTGGGGATACTGAGGAGTAGTTTTGAACCTGAGTTTGACGTAAGGACAGTAGAACGTTCCGAGGCCCCTCGTGTGGTTCGAGAGGCAGAAGCATCCTGTCTCTATAAGGATTGTCTAAATTTGTTGAAACGCTACAAGGACTATGTTAGTGTGACGCGGCACAGGATAAGGTTTTACGTAATGATCGACAATTTTAGTGGTAGCAAACTTCTTAAGGGTTGCCAAGCGTTAGATGAGGTTCCGTTAGTAATAATTGCCGGAGGAAAAAGTACCCGGCTTTGCCCCCTTACGGGCTGGCCCGAATATCTAGAAGAGCTAAATTTAGTTGTTGGGACAAAAATTTTTAGTCCTGTTGGGCTTGATGGGAGTTTGCTTGATGTAGCGCTGCGTCGATATCCAGGTCGAAAGACCTATATTGTTTGCCCAGCGGCACTTGGAGCGCTCTTTCAGGTGGCCACAAGAGCTTATCTAAACGTACAAATCTTAATTGATGGAATAGGGCAACGCGGGACCGGCGGAGCCATTCAGTATGCTCTTGAAAAACTAATATCAGAAGACTTAGTCGACTTCGTTTACGGTGATGCTTTCTTTCCTTATGTGAACGTACTAGCCCCCCTGTTTGGTCAAAATCATGAGAACCTACGAACCTCTGATGCCGTCTTATCAACCATTTTACTGGAACCGAGAATTTTCAATCCCCAGCTGGGATACTGTAGATTGGACCCCTCAACCAAACTGGTGACGGAGTTGATCGAAAAGCCGTCCAATCCGAAATTGGTCAAAGAAATGTGGGTAAACCCGGCGCTCTATTCTATTAAACCGGAAGCACTACTAAAGGAGCTGAAAAAACTTAATTTGCCTGAGTCATTTTCGTTTGAAGAGACTGTGGTAACGGCTCTCTCCAAAAAGGGGCTGGTTCGGGGACTATCTTCCCACTATTTGATGTGGAGCGATCTCGGAACGCCAATTAGCTTTGCCGAGGCGCGTTTCCGCCTCGTGGAAGGAGGCCTGTTGGGGATGTTCGCAGGTATGCGAAGAACCAGCAGTTGTATCGTACACAGCTGTATGCCGCAGATCGCTCTCTGGGCAGAAGATCTCACCAACTATATGGTTTCCGTCATTCCCCTTGGCGCTTCCGATCAACCAGAGCTATCGGCTTTGGTTGTAGTGCCAATGGAGTGGAATTCGGATCCAAGGAAGTTGGCAGCCTTGATTACAGAATTTCGCGATATGGTCCTGAGCAACGATGAGACTAACGAGTTTCGATGCTGGTCAAATGAGATGGGGGAATATCAACTTGAAGGAATTCCCAACAGCAACAAAATGTTGCCTAACCTTAAAATTATCAAGCCTGGCGACATCGCGGTAAAGCTAGACTATTGCCCCGAACTTGATCTACCCCAACTAACGGTAACTCCGGCTCTCCATTAATCCAGGTATTGCCATTTTATGATGAGCACGTGTGCCCAGCGTTGTACTCATCACTTACGCCACGGTTTTTATTATACCCATTCCTGGTAACAGAACTTCGGTCAGGAATGGGTATGCTCTTCCTTCGTTAATAACCCACACTTGAGTACCACTTTAATTGCAAGACTATGACATCAGCTCGAGAATAATCCACTTCAAAGGCACCAGATCACTGACTTACGGAATAATATCGGTTATATTACCGGTCATCGACCTTAACTGTTCCTATTTGGAGACTCTTTGTGATAGCACGCCCACGTTTGGAGTCCCTGCCTGAAGGAGATACCCTTCGAGTTAGACTATGCGGACCGTGGAAAACCACCAATCTCGCCGAGCTCTGGTCTGATAGCAGCCTATCGGCTGCCCGGAGCGCCTTAACAGCTACGACGCCGCCATCGACCATTATCGTTGATGGAAAGCAACTTGAGGGGCTCGATACCGGCGGGGCACTTTGCCTTAAGATGGTCCTCGGAGATTCGGCACCGGACCGCTTTAAATTTGAGAACATACCCGCCTCGCACGTAAAACTGATCCAGATGATAATGATAGCCCCGGTAGTCCCACACGAGCGCATACCGTGGACTTTACGTTCGGTCATTACCGGGTTGGGTCGTTGGACTGAGCGTATAGCAATACCGTTCTACCATACCATTGCCTTCCTTGGCTTAATCGTTTCGGAACTCCTCGCCATCCCTCTTCACCTCCGGAGGTTTCGGCTCACTGAATTTGTAGTCCAATTGGACCGGGCGTTACTACAGGCTATCCCAGTCATATCCCTGGTGACCTTCTTAATTGGCATCGTTGTCGCCTATCTATTTGCCACGCAGCTAGAGAAGTACGGTGCTAATATCATTATCGTCGATAGCGTCGCTCTCGCTATGGGACGCGAACTTTCGCCACTGATTGTAGCAACGGTTGTGGCTGGCCGGTCGGGATCGGCGTTCACTGCGCAGCTGGGGAGTATGATCCTTACTCAGGAAATTGATGCTTTAGAGACCATGGGGTTGCGTACACTCGACGTGTTGATAATTCCTCGAATTTTGGCACTGATGTTCGCCTTGCCATTTTTGGTATTTGTCGGGGACCTTGTGAGCCTCTACGGAAGCTCGCTTGTTGCCAGTAATCTCCTTCAAATTACAACTTCCAGTTATCTTGAACGGCTAAGCATGATTCAGCCCAGGCACTTTATTTCAGGAATCATAAAGGCCCCGTTTTTTGCGCTTTTTATCGCCATGATTAGCTGTCGGATGGGATTAAACGCTGAACGTAACGCCCGTAGCGTTGGGCTGAATACTACGTCAACCGTCGTACAAAGCATTGTAGCGGTGATTATCATTGATGCGATTTTTGCTGTCTTTTATATGGAGATCCAATATTAGAATGACGATCGCCGAATGCCCCCCAATTCTGTCTCTTACGAAAGTACAAACTCGATTTGGCAAAAAGATAGTGCATAGTGATGTGAGCTTTTCGATCAATCAGCCCGGTGTGCACGCAATTATCGGGGAAAGTGGATGTGGAAAGTCGGTACTCCTGCGTGAGATTATTGGGCTTATGCGTCCGTCCGGAGGGACGATCGACCTCCTCGGCAAACGTATCTGGGAACTCTCTGAGGATGAGCTGATCGAACTCCGGGGAAGGTACTCTGTGCTCTTTCAGGATAGCGCGCTTTTTTCATCACTTAGTGTCGCCGGAAATGTAGCCGCGCCACTCAAGGAACGTTTACACCTTGACCCGAAGTTACTTGACCAGCTTATCGATCTTAAGCTCCATCTGGCAGGCCTTGAGGCGAAACATCGCGATAAGATGCCATCTGAACTCTCAGGCGGGATGCGCAAAAGAGTGGCCCTCGCGCGCGCTCTTGCACTAGACCCGGACGTTATTTTCCTTGATGAACCCACCTCGGGGCTCGATCCCATTACATCCAGAATGTTTGACAAGGTAATCCGAACCCTTGTTGATGGACTTTCACTTACTGTTCTTATAATCACCCATGACGTTGATACCATTCTGAGCATAGTTGACAATCTAATCGTCCTCGGCAATGGACAGGTTCTTGCACAGGGGCCGGTTGCCGACGTCTGCCGGCTTGAAAACCCATGGATTCGTCGATATTTTTCATCAAGAGGCGCCGTTGATGGACATACTAACAATACATATCGGTAAAATTATATGGAAACAGATGCAAGGCATTTTGTAGTTGGCGTGGGGGTTCTCGCGTTAATCGCCATCGGAATAATGTGCAGCCTATGGTACGTAAAAGGAGACAAAGACGCTGCCCTTAAGAGTTTTGTCATTTATTTCAAGAAGCAGTCGGTATCAGGTCTTCAGATCGGGAGTATTATCACCATGCGCGGTATTCGCATCGGTGAGGTCCAGCAGATAAGTATCCTCTCCCAGCAATCCGAAGGGGCAAGGGTACAAATTAAGGTTCAGCAAACAGCTCCAGTTTCGGCGCAGACCCGTGCAGTTATCGAACGTAACTTGCTGACCGGACTTTCCTGGATTGAGCTTAGCGCAGCTCTAATGACGGAAATCGGGCAACCGCAACCGTCCCTAAATCCGGATGAGAAATTGCCCTTTATTCTTGAAGGGGAGGGAGAAGTACAAAAGATAAAAGTTTCTCTCTCGGAAGCTGTCGAAAATTTCAACGTCACTCTAACCTCAATACAAGCATATCTTAATGAGGATAACCGTAAGAGTATGCAGCACAGCCTGGAAAATTTGGAGGGTATCACTTCATCGCTTGCAGCTCACTCAAAATCCTTTGGTGACACCATCGATCGAACCAATGAGTTAATCGAGAGTTCGAAAACGCTGGTGACCACCATAAAGGATTCATCTACACTGATTGCCAATGAAACAGTCGATTTCTCTCATTCTTTCAGCTCGGCTGCCAATCGTATTGTGTCAACCATCGAAGAGTATCGCGATCCCAGAAAGATACTACGGGGGCCTGCTAAGGACGACCTCGGACCTGGAGAAAAACCATAATTTTTGGAATTAACCGATGCATACCGTTGTAAAACTATTGGCTACCTTTATCGTGACCAGTCTCGCGGGTTGTGTCCTGCTACAAAAGCCAAAGGTCATAGAAGTGTACCTCTTGGAACCGAAAATTGCTTCTACATCGTCATCCACTCCCCGACTTCCAGCAAGAACGAGTATCGTTGTGGATCAGATAGAAACTACTCGTCTTTTGAAGGGCAACACTATAATCTTCGGACGAGATCCACTTACTCGAGGCAAGTACCAGTATTCTGAATGGGAAACACCCGTGCCAATCAGGCTACAGAAAATTATTGCCAACGCGCTGCAAGCCTCCAATCAATTTTCACGAGTAGTCGAGAACGAAATGCTTGGCCTTTCGGCCTGGAAGCTAAAACTGGAATTGGTTGACTTTTACCATGATGCGCAGGAAATCCCTGGGCATGTGGTTATCAGTGTTCGTTCCACTTTGATTTCACCCAAACAAGCATCCACACCAACACATGGCCTTTTTCAAATTAGAAGACCCGCTCACTCATTTGATGCGCATGGGGCCGTGCTAAGCATAAATGAAGCACTAGCCGAGATGGTGCCCGAGATTGTGGGGTGGACCGTAGCAAAGATTCAAAATCCGGGCTAGCTGCTTTGCCCGTCGTCAGAATAACCTGATGAAAGGTACCCGGCTCAGAGAATGTCCTCCGGTTGAGAAAGTAACGTCAGTTCGCGGATATGGACGTGGGCCCTATCGGGAAGATCTCCTAGTGACCGAACCTCTAGCGCCATTTTACTGAACGAGACTGGGCCTTCCGCAAAGCGTAACGTAACCGAGGTATCTTTGTCAGGACCCGGCATTTTTACCTCTGCACTTCCCTCACCTACGATTTTTCCATGAACATCTTGTACAAGAACCTTAACACCAACATCCATAGGGAATAGATCCAAGTTCAAACCCAAGCCTATCCTAGGTTCCTCAAAGCTGATATCAATCTTGAACGGGTTTGCCACCATCCCACGGGCAATCGTGAATATGTTGTGGTCAAAAATCTCTGCTATACTCCCTATATCAAGCCGTGAAAAAATGAGGTTGGCCTTAGTACCCCAAATCACGAGCGAGGCTTCTTGTGGTACCCGACGTGCTATGCGTTCAGGAGCCATTAGCTCCTCAATGGTATCAACATACACGAGATGCGAAAAGGTAAACCCTAACGTTCCATCCGGATATGGTATTTCGAGAATGGGTTCGATCGGTTTAAATTTGCCCGAGTCGTTGATCCTTAAACGTTCCGGCGGGCTCAGGATAAAAATACGATCTGGGGGAATGACTTGATCCGGTTCAGGGTAAAAAAGGTCGAAGGGCATTGCACGAATTCTCGTACGTTGTTCCGAATTCAGAAAAAAAACTGGGAATAGATCAGCCCCATTAGCCCACTCACCTGACGCGGTGATCGTGGCCTCAGGATATTCGGATAATACTTTCGGAATTGCGTCCGCAAAGAGCGCCTTTGCTCCCCACTGCAATCCACCTAACGTGTACGAGTGATACCAAAGCCCTGCGCCGAGAAACTCCTTCGTCAGGGCTGCCGATTCAAACGATATCACCGTGAAAAGCAAAAGCTGCAGTACCGATTTTGCAACGAGGCCACGACAGTAACGGTAACAGAAGGCAACCCCCACCACCATGATTAAGATGGCCGGGGCAACCATATAAAACATACGCTGTACGTGGGTTTCCGTCATTACCACTGGAAGTGCCCCGCAAACAAAAGACACCAATAGAACTCGAGACCTCACGGTCCAAAACGTACAAAGGGTCACGACCAATCCCACGAAAAATGGAATTTGAGAAACCGTGGTGAGAAAGGGGCGATCCTTCCAAAGATGACGAATTTGGTCCGGGAGGAACGTGTAACGGAACCAATATGCTGAATCAAATGCGTCCAAAAATCGGTGAAACCCGGAGTTCAGAGTTTCCGAAAGTGGCTCTCCTCTCGTAATACCCGATCCGAGTATGGAAAGTTGCTGAAAAATACCTAAGGGGTGGATATACAAGAAACGGAAAAATGGAGCCGCACCAAGTAGTACTACCACTACCTGCAGAGCCACGAATCTGGGGAAATTTCGAATCGTGGCCAGATGATAGGGCGCATCGATAAGCAATAATGCAACAGAGACAGCACTTATAACTATTGAGCCGCTCCAATGAGAGTAGAACGTAAAGAGAACCGAAACCAAAAAACCTGTTAAATACTTTGGATTTTCCAGACGGTAGACCAAGTAAAAGCCCAATGCTGCAAAAATACCAGCTATGGCATTACTGGTTTCAAAGGCGAGTCGGTTATGCAAAAGAAGCACCGGCATAATGGTTGAGAGCGCCAGAGGAAGCCAGACCACCAAATCACGCTCTTTGATTGCCTTCTGCAGCCCCCAGGAGCCGATCAAAATTCCCACTAAGGAGACGATTCCAGTCACCATACGAAGCGCCCAGATTTTTGTCGGAAAAAGCAACGTCGGAATTATCGAGAGATAAATCGATATCTGAGGCACCCAACGGCCTTCCGCCTTATTCCAATACATTGGGAGAAATTCCCCGTCCGCGCTAAAAAAATTGTTGGCAATGAGTCTTCTTGCTTCAATGCCAATAAAGGCCTCATCACAAAAAAAATAAATGGGAAAATCTTCCAGACGTACAAACCGCGTAATGCTGAAGGCAATAATACTCAACAGCGTACATACAACAGAAATCCAGTTACGTCTCATTGAGTCAACACTTTTTATATTCCTCATCTGGCTCAACACGAAAACTAATTTAACCACAAAAGAGCACCAAATATGCGCGGACTAATTGCCATCTCGTTAACAGTCTACGTACGGCCTTCGTCATCCTACAAGGATGATAATCAAACATAAAAATTAGAAGCCGTGACTTATTAGCAGCCGCCCCCCGTCCTGGATGACGGCAGGCGAAAGGCGCCCTGCAACGATTACTTTTTCACCTCAACGTGGCACGAATTTGAAACACTTACCGGAAGTACCCGCGTTCTTCGATTATCTTTACCAGCCGTTCATCCACGTAGGCCTTCCAGCGCGGGTCATCAGTACGTATCATCTCAGCAACATCGAAAGAAGACAGGGCGTACACTTGGTTATCGGTAACCGGAATCTCAACTATCAAATTGTTCTCGATAAGGTGCTTCAACAAATATTCCTGTGTTCCCGGAAAATGGAAGGAACGAAGGGATACAACTCTACCGTTCTCAAAATCTCGCACTGGGTAGACATATAGCCGAATATCACGTTTGAAAAGCCGCCCGACCCCCTCTAATAACCCCCCCTCTAAATCTTCATAATACTTCTCATCAAAGATCTCCTTCAGCAGTGGTACACCGAGAACAATACCAATTGGCTTTGGTGTATTGCGCCGAACATGCTTTGCAAGTTTATGGAATGCCGCCCGGTTACTGACCATCACAGTCTTACCAAGGCTATTAATCAGCGCAATTCGCATCAAATAGTCATCCATATCGAATGAGTTATTTTCAAGAAGGTTGTTGATACTCATCTCCAGTATTTCTAGCGGCTCAACAGTTGCTTCAATATCATTGCGGAACTGCTTCAGCCCCTCGTCCATAATGGTGGAATTAATCTTGGTGAATGGTCTGAACCGTCCTCGGCCAATCAGAACTGGCTGACGATACAAGACTTCGGAGGCCTGGTGCACCTGTTCATTTGGGGAAAATATTACCGATGAGGTGAACTTCTTTGCAACGAGACTTAGATTCATCTTTTGATTATCGATATGCCTGAGCTCCTTTCCGCCGAAGACAATCATATCGATCTCGATCTCGTCTAGAGCAAGATTCTCCATCAGGGAATCAAGAAATGCATTTGGATCGTGATAGAGCCTGAAACAGGCGTCAATCAAGTTTACGCCGAGAATTCCAATGGCTTCCTGCTGTTTCAAATTAGAACGGTCGTGCATCCAGCAATGAAGAATAACATCATTCGGCTCCCCCTGAGGTCTGGTCTGAAAACGACACCCCATCCATCCGTTACCTATGTCATTTCCTCGATAACTTTTAACACGCACTGTATTCGCATAGGCGAAGAACTGCGTTGTACCACCCCTCATCGCAGACAACCTCTCCATTAGCAGGTCGTATTCATGTTCAAGCATCGTAATGAGGCGAAGACGACTGACATATTTTGGCGAGGCCCCATAGATTGCATCACTGAACTGCATGTCATAGGCTGACATAGACTTCGCGATTGTTCTTGATGCACCACCAACGCGAAAAAACCAACGCGAAACCTCCTGTCCAGCACCGATCTCCGCAATAGTGCCATATTTAGCGCTATCTCGGTTCAAATTCGATGCCTTACGATGTGTCGAAATGTCAGCGTATTCCATTTAGTTTCCAAACATAACAAGCAAGTGTATTCGACTGTGTTATACCGATTCCTATTCAAAATGTCACAACGTAGAGAAATCAGATGCCCTTTGCGACGTACCGCTTTGAGAGTACCTGGCCCGCTGACAAGAACCGGGCTCCGGGCTACCACGAGCGTTTCAATCGCTCGGGAATAGAACGCCGTTAATTATCTTTGGTGTACTGCTCCTGGTAGTAGCAATCGACATACGCCGTCATTACCTTGACGGCTGTTCCTCTTAAGGAAGCGGCTAGCACGGATTATACTTTACGCGGCCATGTTTTCGGCTTTTGAAAAAAGTTAAAAATTGAGGGTCATCAGGGTTTGCATTGAGTCCTTGAAGGAGCCTCCAACATTATCTAGGCAGTTTTGAATACTATTTTTGAAGTTTGCGAAGTTTTCATAGTGCCTACTGTAGAGCACCTGCTTTTTAACGAAGCGCCGAAGCCTCTCACATAAATTGAGCGATTCTTAACAAATGTATATGTATATACGGTTATTTATTCTTCCAATTTGGATTTTGATCTTGGCTAAGGCACCGAAAATTTCGGCGAAATATTCGGTGCCTTAGCCACTCTGATGCTGCCTATTAAGGGCAGATTGAATCAGCTCCTCACCCGCTAGCATTGAACCACTGTACGGTACATATACTTCAAGCCTCACACCAGATTCACTTTCCGAAATTATTCGTGCTTCCATTTTGCTCTCCTCTTAGAGTTGTCCCTGAAGTTAAGCACACTTTCGAAAGCAAAAAAGGGAAACCTATATTATATTTCAGCTGCACCCCTCTCAAGGAAGAGATAATGCACCTGAAAATATGACTGTGTTACGCCGGGGGTCACTACGGGTTGCTCACCAACGAAAAATCAACCAAACTTAGTGAAAGGGGAAAAATTAGGAAGGCGAACAGATCGACTGACTATTTGGAGATGATTTTGGAAATAGAGATTAGCTAACCTTTTTCGAATTCTTGTGCGATGGCCCTGAACCGTTTATGCTGGGCTGGACGAACTATTTCGAACATTTCCGACCCTCCAAAGTACGACGGGCCTCGTGCCCTCTCAACCGGAAGCTCACATGGTGGGCGCAAAACAAGTGCCGCAGCTCAACCTCAAAAGCGGTTGAGCTTTTGCAGAGACTTCAGCGCAAACAAAGGAACTCTTCGCACACTGGTTGTTTGGAGCAACACACTCTGGGCGCTGAATCCGCACCTGTTGATGTACTATCACAAGCCGTATGAGGGGAGACTTTCACGTACGGTTTCCAGAGGGCATCGAGGGGAAGTGCCTCGGGGCTAGTCGGTAAAAACGTATTACTCATGCTGCTAGTTTTGAAATCTGCTTTTCAACTGCAACGCTTTCTTCTCAATAAAATAGTAGGATAAAATAGCTACTAAAAAAGTAAGCGCTATGTTTTGAAAAGGTTGCTGAATCCAAAGTAATCCGATATGATTGGAGCCTAAAAAGAGCCCCTGCCATACATAAATACCATAAGAAATCTTGCCAATAAATGCCAGCGGCTTCCACTCTAATAATGTAGTGAACCATAGATCCTGATGATGTGTAATATAAGTTAACAACAAACCATAGCCCAACGCCTGAAAAACAAATAAGTAATTAAAAAATCTTGCCGGCAACCAAAAGGCTGATAAAATTAAAACGATAAAAAGCACAATCACGGGTAAGCTTGAAATCAGTTTTTTGATTTGAGCGGCATTATAAAAGTTTAAAATAGCAAAAGCACTTCCAATCATTATGGGAGGTAAAAATAAACGATTGACAGGAAGCAATTCACCTATCAAATAAGATCTGCTGTGGTAGTTTACCCTGATATCAGGAACAAAAGACACAGCAAGCAATGCCATCATAAAAATTAAGGAGGTCGTTACAAACAAGCCCTTTTTCTTAAAATAAAAAATTACCCATGGCCAAAAAACATAAAACTGTTCCTCAACAGCGAGCGACCAGGTATGGCCCAATTCATTATAATAAAGCTCACGAAGAACAAAGTTATACAGATAGCAAAAAGAAATAACAACGGCAGAAATTTTAATATCAAGATTGCCTGTAAAAATTAACAGTAACAGTATTAAATAAAAACACAACAATGGTGGCAGCAATCTTAAGAACCTTCGGATAATAAATTTCTTATATCCAATAGTGCCCGTGCGAGCCTTTTCATTTAGCAGCAGTATGGTAATTAAAAAGCCACTTATTGTAAAAAAGACATTCACACCGGCCATACCCGATATGGTTTCCCCTAATAAAAAAGGCCAACCCGTAACTGACAAACTATCATAGACTCCAAGATGCGCGCATAAAACGAATATGATTGAAATAGCTCGCAAACCATCAAATCCCTTTATATAAGAGAGTGTACCTTGTCTATTAAAAACTGACATGTCAGTACCTTGATATTTATGCTGCAATCCTTTGGATATAAATTTCATGTGTCAACGCCCGGCAAAAAGGTCGACTCTCGCCGACGAAACCAGATGTCAATAGCTCGCCCAATAAACATTGAATTCCTAATCCCCCGACAATATTCCGCCCCCATTTTTTAAAATTTCGGAATTTTCGCGGGTCGAGCAAGTGTCAGAACGTGCCGAAGGGAAAGGAAAGAGTTTAGTGTCAACATCACTCAACTCTGTTTTTTTAAGTCCTGTCAAACGTGTTTCATCGACGGCTAACAAGATGTCAATTAGCCAAAACCATTACGACCAAGGACTACGTCGTCACAAGACAGCAACTACTTGATGACTATTAATAACACCCGAGAACCATTGCAACAAAAATAATGTTAAGCGTTCGGCCCCCCGTTAGCTACATTCTGTAATTTTTTTTAGATACCGTTCGGAGGGTGAACTGCAACCTAACCTCCACACTACCGCTCTCCTCCGACCCTGGCGTGTAGAACACCGGCATCGTCGGGAAGGACTGCTTCGCACCTTTACTATTTGGTGGTTGCCTGAATCTACCGTCCCCGCACTATAGAACCTTTTATCTCATGGCTGGCTTGATGGGGTCTAGCTCAGTCTGCTCACTTTTCTGAAGTATGAGTACCGGTGGGCAGAGGATGCTGCGGTCGTTTTCGACAATGGATAGCAAACTTTTTGAAATGTTTTCGGTATGGTGCGGAGTGGTGAAATCTTCGAACGTAAGGAACATTGAACGTATCATTAAAATGCCACCATTGATCAATCTTTGTGCAGCGAGCTGGAGGAGTATTTCTCTGTTCTCTTTATTGAGCAGATCACAGACATTACTCAGCGCCATGAGATGATACTTTGACGCATTTTCCCTCAGATGCTGTATCAGGTCCGTATTGATGTACGCTACCTCTGTCTCGTCATTCATGCGAATCTTCTCAATAATCTCGGTTTTCCAGGGAATGATAGCATCACCTGCAAACCGAGATCTCAATAGTGATTGTGTCAGCGCGTCGTTGAGTCCATGCAGTTTCAGGTATTGTATCAGGCGTTCAACTATTTTCTCCGTCCAGCCATTCGGTAGCGGTAGATTGCCATGTAATAGTTGTGCAATTAATGGTAGAAAATAGTGTAACGTCTTAAAGCGAAGATCTTGAGTGTTAAGAAGAGCTTTATCGGGAAGTAGGAAGGGTCTTAAATAGCGATTGATAATATAAAGTGTACGATCAGTTCTTCCAGAGAAACAAAGGCCCCGTCGAAAGTAGCTTGCTTGTGAATCGGCAAATAGCCTTATGGAATAGTCTTCAATTGCACTAATGTGAACCGGGGAACATTCAGTAGTAATAATCCGCTTTGCCAGTTCTGACTCAAACTGTTTGCATATTTGTATTTTCAACCTGCACAAATTGAGCTGAGTCTGGTTGGTGTCGATGACATCCAGTTTCTTTATTCCCTCTGCGAGCAATGTTGCCGCTGTTTCTCCGCCAGAACATACGACCAGAGCACGTCTGCCTTTATTCGTATTTGTCAGATAACGTGATAGGTCTCTCTCAGTACCAGCATCTTCATGCATATGGCCAAAAATGATTCTACTCGAGATTCGGTCAGTATTCATGTCTATAACAACCTATTATAGACATGACAAGTACAGCATTGCTCAGAAGCATTGCCACCGGGTCTGCTATATTCTTGCTTGAGAAGTAAATCCCAGCAGAATTCATCATTATCAAAAGGAGAATCTGGAGACATCCACTGATTTTCTTTGTACGTGAGAAAAGAAAGCTGATACCGAGACTAGTTTCAAACAATCCAATTGCGATTAACATTATCCTTGCATCAAGAAAATCTGGTGTGGCATCCGAGACGATTGCAAGATGCTGACTATCAAGCAGGATTACTTTCTTCCATGTGCCCTGATATAGCCAAATCGCTGAAATGCAGAGTGCGGTAGTTCTCCAGTACTTTTCATCCGTATTCATTGAATTTTCACCATTGAAAGACAAGTAGCACCAAGCCTACATAGACAAAATAAGCCCATATTACCGTAAATATATAGTGAACTATCGTTTCTTTACGCTTTCCCTGCCAAAGGCTTCTTCTGAAAACGAACCATTGAGCATAGAGCCTCACCAGCCAGAAGATGCAGAGGTAAAGGGCCAGGAAATATCCGAGAGCAGTTCTTTCCAAAAGCGTCGATGTCGCAAAAAACGTCAAATGCCCCATCATACTTAAGACCAGAACGATAAATAACGTATGGACATGAAAAATATCCTGATTGACGGAAGTCAGCCTTGCTGTATCTTCCTTCCACTTTAATTCGCGGCTGAAAAAACAGTGACTGATCGCAAGGGTGAGGCAAATTATTCCGTGAATTTTCAGAATTAATGGTAAATTATTCATTATTGTTAGTTTCCAAAACCATGACCTCAATAAAGGGAGAAATCGAGAATGATTCAATCATCCTCAATCCAGCGCTACTCCAGGCAGACTTCCAGGTTGAAAACGGGTAGAAGTGAAGTGCTCCAATGTTAAAGACAACTAAATTCGGCAGGTTTCGTAAATGTTCGACCAGAATTACTCTGGCGTTTCCTGATTTGCTATGTGGAGCAAGGTGCATGCGAACCTGCTCGAAGAACGCGATACGTTCTTTCTGTGTTCTAATCTCGTGAGCTGAAAACATAATAAACAGCAAGTCATATCTCTTGTCGACATTCCATTTACCTGAGTCTATTCTTATCGCTGGTACGGGTGATGGGTAGAGTCTCCGTGCGCGTGAGATCGAAGGTTCGGTATTTAAGTCAGGATCATAAAAATCAAGGGCATCAACGGTGGAATTTGCAAATAATGTCATTATTTGCTCAGAGACTTCATCAAATCCAGCGTTTATGGTTGCGATATATGCGGGGTGCGGATTGGCAGAATCCAGTGCACGTTTCAGCCAACTCCACCTGAACAAGTCTGACCAGTCGTACGCCCATTCAACAGCAACAAGTGATGCTAGAAGCTGAAGGAGAGTCCCACTACATAGTAAGGCAAAAGACAATTGAGTTATTCCTTCAGTCAATATTATAAATACACCCGAACATAGTATAATAGCTGAAGTCCAAAGGTACATTGGCCAATTGAATGCTACTACCTTTTTGATCCCCTCAAGTAGTTTTCTTTCAGACGCTGAATTCATTGTCGAAGTTTCTCAATATGGCCTTTGCTCCATGAATAGTCTATGTTTCTCACCTCAAATGCGTTTGCTAATACAGGGTGTGATAGTTTTAAAAAATTTTCGCTCTGAAATATTCCCACATGATTAACCTTTATCGTTATCGGATTAGGCATCCAATCCTCGCGACTTCCTTTTACGATGACCATGGCATTATCTGCTGAATCATAGCTGAAAGTATAAAGCATCGGGCCAGCGTACTTACGAGCTTCCTGCCAATCGGGAAATGGCGAGTTGGCTGGAAGGCGCACATCGTCGCCCTCCTTGAAAAATCGAGTAGGACCCCGCTCGCACGGGGGACCTCTCACACCACGTAGCGTACTTTGCGTACTACGCGGTTCCATAATGAGTTTTACCAGTCAAACCATGGAGGCGAGCGAGAAGAGTCCAAGCTC
>JBIIDM010000113.1:0-11380 GCA_044238365.1 Bdellovibrionota bacterium
TGAGTGGTTAATGCACTGAATCTTCCGGCGAAAATGAGATTTTCAGACTTCCATGTGTCTCGACACTATGTCAGCCTGAAAATCTCATTTTCGCCAAAATCTTCAGCACCTTAACCGCTCAGGAGGCGCGTCTCGTGAATAATCCGGGCTAAGTCCCTAAGCAGAAGTCATCAGTTTGTCCGGTCTCTACGTTCGAAGCCTTTTTTGTCATTGCCAAGTACATAAGTAGTGTGCTTTATAACCTGAGTTCGACGTAAGAACAAAGGTAAATGGTTGAAATTGCTTTAAACACGAGGCGCGCAGTGATATAAAAGCGCAGGCTGAAGCTTGCTACGTCGAGCATTTTATATCATGAGCAACGAAGTGGATGAAGTAATTTCAGCCATTTACCGCAGTTCTTACGTCGAACTCAGGTTTATAGATTAAGAAACTATTTTTATATGTGCAGAGAGTAATCATAGTGCAATTAGTTTTATTAACTACGGAAACATCCCATCATGCCTACTTTGTAAAGGAGCTCGTTGCGGCTAATTCTATTGCTGGAGTAATTATAGAAACTTCCCTAATTAAGGCTCCGTTCGATAGTAATCATTCGTTTGAGAAAGCCCGAGATTCCTACGAACGAGAGAGATTTTTCGGTGGTAATGATGTGCCTATAAAGAATATATTTGAAGATGCTGTACAGCTCCCCGAACTCAATACAGCGCCTGCTATTTCGCTTGTATCCCGCATGGGCGCTGATGTGTTTATCGCATTTGGGACCGGAAAGTTGGGCGCGGATTTTATTAAGGGGTGCGGGGCTCCAATAATTAATCTCCACGGCGGAGATCCCGAGAGGTATCGAGGGCTTGATACTCACTTATGGTCAATCTATCACGGTGATTTTTCAGGACTGATTACAACGATTCATCGACTGAATCGGAGACTTGATGATGGTGAAATTATACTACAGTCAGCGGTGCCATTGTGGAGAGGTATGGGTTTACACGAGCTGCGCGCAAGTAATACGATAACGTGTGTTGATTTAGCTTTAGGTGCGCTTGATATATTCAGAAGAAAGAGAGATTTTATCTCTCATCCTCAACGAAAAAAAGGACGCTACTATTCTTTTATGCCCGCCTGCCTTAAGGAAGTTTGCGTCCAAAAGTTCAATAGATACACCGAGGCTCTGTCATGATTGACGATTATGAGTTGTATGAAGATGGACTCCTGATACTACTCTTTCATGGAGTTATAGAAAAGCAGACCTGCGAGGTTCGAAACTACAACCGCAAGCATATCGAAAAGGATTATTTCGCCGCTCTTTTAAAGAGGCTAAAGCAAGAGGGCGTTGCGCTCTCCATGAACGATGTTCTTGGGTTCCATGATCGGCGGCAGCCTTATCCGGCGCGTTCGTTTGCTGTAACCTTTGATGACGGGTTTGAGAATAATTTCTCCGTTGCTGCACCTGTCTTAAGCGATGTGCAGGTGCCCGCGACGTTTTACGTTACTTCCGGATTTATTGAGCTTAATGGCATGTCATGGGTCGATAGTCTAGAGTTCGTTCTTGAGGAGATTCCCCGTGGAAAGATCCAGTTGCCATGGCAGGATAGGACCAGCGTATTTTCGTCTATAGGGTCAAAGATGGAGTTGCTTGAGGAAATTAGATCAACGGTTAAGAAATCGCCTCATATAAATACCGCTGATCTGGTGCGGGACATTAGCGAACAGCTAGGTCGTGAGCCTGTACTCTCGAGTGATCATCCCTTGGATTTAAAGATGGACTGGTCTCAGGTACAGCAGCTTGGTAGTGATAGTTTATTTCATATTGGAGGTCATAGTCATTCTCACCCGATTCTTTCATTTCTTTCGGCGGAAGATTTGCAGAAGGAACTTGATTTATCGCTTGGTTTATTGAAGCAGCGAGCTGGTATAGAAAGTGTTCATTATGCGTACCCCGAGGGCCTAGCCCACTGTTATAGTTCGCTGGTGATCTCGGAGTTGAAGGCTCGTGGGGTTCGCTGTTGCCCAAGTGCGATATTAGGTAAAAATACTCTCGAGTACGATTGTTTCAACTTGCGCAGGACATTAGTAACCTAGCCCGGATTATTCGTGAAGCCCGCCTCCTGAGCGGTTATAGGTAATGTCTGTGGTACTTAACTATACATTTTTGGAGCACGGGTAGGATGCTGATGTGAAGATAACTATTTGTCCTTAAATGTAATTAAAGTTCGCATACTTTACTTTCCGATAAATACCAGACGTTGGGCCGGGAATAATATGGGTTTCCTGAATCAGACTGACCCTCAAAAGAATCTATCTAAGTCGGAAGGCATTTCTCGAATAGATGGGACAGCGTCGTCACCTGCGATGGTGCCTTAGAGAAAAATCTTCGACTATTTTTTTCTCGTCATGATCCCCTGCTGCGAGTAGAAAGCCGCTGAGGCTTTATGTTATAAAGTAGAAAGGTTAAGAAGGTTCTAGTGGACTACGAAACAATTCCAGAGTCATCCGCCCATGAGCAAAAGAGTCCTTTGCTTGATCCGTTACTGGTGACTGGCGTTCAGGAAGCGCCGCTAGACTTTGATAAGATTGATATAGCCGCATTCTGTGACGACATCGAGAAAATTAAGCACGAAACGTTTAACAGTCTAAATCGGGAAGACTTCGACCATTTGTTACGTGTTGAAAAGCGTGGAAGGCTCGCTACTGTAGCGGGATATGCCACTGCCTGGATCTGCCCGAATCCATTTTCAGCATTTTTATTAAGCTTAGGTCAGTTCATACGCTGGATGGTAGCGCATCACGTAATACATCGAGGTTATGACCGAATTCCCGGAGTGCCCGTACGTTATACAAGTAAAAAGTTTGCATTAGGGTGGAGACGCTACGTTGACTGGTTCGATTGGATTGTTCCGGAGAGCTGGGCACACGAGCACAATTTCCTACACCACTATCATACTGGTGAACATGATGATCCCGATGTAGTGGAGCGTCATGCTGAGTTTCTCCGAAGGATGAATTTGCCAAAGCCGGTTAAGGTTTTTGTTGTTTTTCTGGCTGGTATAAGCTGGAAATGGTCATATTACGCCCCTAGTACGTTGAGCACACTTGATCCCAGCGATAATCGAAGGCTTAGGAAAGAGGAGATATCATTCATTGAGTGGTATCAGATATTTGATTTGAACAGAGCACATGTGCGATGGGTGTGGGGTAGATGCTACATACCGTACGGACTATTTAATTTTGTCCTGGTTCCTCTGCTCTACTCTCCGCTTGGTAGAACCGCAGTTATTTTTGTATTTATCAATAAGATAATTGCAGAATGTATGACGAATCTTCACGGATTTATGACCATCGTTCCGAATCATACAGGTGATGACCTCTATCGTTACAAATTTCACTTTCAAAACAAGGCGGAATTCTACCTTAGTCAGGTTCTGGGCTCCGTAAATTTTCATGCTGGCGGAGAGTTCACGAACTTTATGAGTGGTTGGCTAAACTATCAGATTGAGCATCACCTCTTTCCGGACCTGCCGATGAGTAAGTATCCAGAGGTTCAGCGCAAGGTTCGGGCTGTATGTTTGAAACACAATGTGCCATATCGCCAGGAGTCCGTATGGGCTCGCTGTATCCGAATGGTGAATATTTGCATTGGAGAAACTACGATGCGTCAGCTGGAGAATTTTCCGCCACTCCGAACGCATTAGCACGAATTTTTCATGATACGTGGTGTCTCCGATTGACCCCGAGTGAAAATATAGCGAAATTTGAAATTCTTATCGCGGGGCTTGTTTCGGGAGTGGCGAGTGACTGCCATCGCAGAATGGAACTTTTTTTGTAAGTTTGCACTGGCACAGAAAGACATCTTCATCCCTTTCGGCAACAATTTTCACAGGTGTAAATCCAGTACCTTTGTGCGATCCGTCACAGAATGGTTGCGACGTAGATAGTCCACAGGAGCACCAGAAATACCGTTGGCCACTGGTTAGTTTTACAAAGGAAGGTTGACGAGCGGCAACTCTCGGTAGTTCGGAGTTTGGATTCGAGAGGGGCTCCGTTATAGGCGTTTCAGTCTCATCTTCGTCGTTCATGGAGTTTTTCTAGGAAGGGGATATCTTTGAATTATCACGTTATTCCGTTGCCGCACTGGCATTGTACGCAAAGACTTGCTGATACTTAGAGTTTCTTTCGGGTTCCTGAAGACTCGTGGGAATTAATTGTAGGTTCTTATGGTGGTGCGTAATGGAGTGCAGATTGGCAGTATTTCCCAAAACGACAATACCGAAGGCCCTTTCATGGAGCTTCTTGAATTCCGAATCACTTGCACTGCCAAAGAGAAGTACATCGGGAAAGCCAATTCTCAGGAGTTCGGTTGAGAGTTCGCTATGAAATGAGGGCTCAAGTGTGCCAACCACTACTAGCTGACGTCCGCTTCGAAGATACTCACGAGCATAGACCTCAAAGAAAGGCATAAAGAGATCGGCGCTATCATTATTGACCAGGGCCAGAATTAAACCATCACGGAGATTGTTCAAACGGACTTTGCCCGAAGCCGGTGTTGCCTCGAGATTGGGTTCGCCGATGAACGAGAAGCACCGTTTTCGCCCTAGACGGTGCTCTAGTAAGGCGAGAAGCCCATTGCCACAGGCGAACGACGGGATCCTAAATTCCTTAGCAAGATCATCCAATCCTTCGCGTGCTTCTATAAGAACTTCAACGTTAGCCCTTCGCGCCAGCTCTATTCTTCCTCGGGCTTTTTGGCGGTTGTTCGCTTTGAAATCAAATTCGATCAGGACTCGAGCTCCTGCTATCACTGTAGACTGGCGCTCCGATTGCCATGGAAAAAGTTTTCGTTTTACCTCTATTGTTGTGGCAAAGTTTGCAGGATTTGCCGTGTACACACGGATATCCAGGGTAGGCGAAATGTAGTCTACGTTACGGATTAAGTACGCGATGACTTCTTCATTTTGACCAGCAAGGGCCATCGGATCGTCATTTACAATGAGAATATCACAGACAGTGCTTCTCCCTTCAGGTGTTGTTTTGAGTTCCCCGGATGATAGTTTCATGGTAGCCTATTCTAAAAAACTGCAGCGAGAGGATCTTTTGTTACGATGGCTAGTTCGGCTTTATAAATTATGCTGAGATCCTTAAGGAGAGATTTTAGGTCTTGTGGAGTAGACGCTGGTAGGTTGTTTCCCCGCAAGTCGTCAAATTCTTCTTTCGTTAAAAGAATCGAAAGATACCACCAGATTCTCCAGTGCGAATTTTCACTCTTTAGAGCTTCCGCGAGGTGTGCCACCGCCAGAGCGTGATTCCGGAACATCAGGCTTAATCCTGACCACAAATGGAAATATGTTTCTTGAGGGAAGCTTCCTAGATAGTTTCGTATGCCACCAAAAGCCATCAATTCGTCGGACCGTGCAATTTTAAGCTCGGCTTCTAGTCCCCGTACGGCGTCTTGGTCAAAATCCATGCTGTGCATAAAAGGCGTGCTGAAGGAGCCTAATCCCTGAAGGAAGAGCTTGATTCCCAGTGGGTGTTGAGTCTGGCTAAGAAGGGGGGCTCTCTCCCGTTTGGGGTGCTTTATAAGCTTTTCGTAGCTGGCATTTGCTATGCAGGCTGCTGCCTCACCACCAAACTTAACCAGAGAATACCTATGAGCATTTTCGCCCATCCGCTTTCGTTCAGCCGGATGATGGTAGAGATACTCAATTGCCTCGGCAAATTCAGACTCTGTTCGAGGCAGAAGGCCAGTTACACCGTCAATGATTAATTCACGAATACCGCCATAGGGAAAAGCGACGGGAACCACTCCTGCTCGCATCACTTCCTGAAGATTGAGCTCGCCTGCTGCGTATGTTGTTCCACGGAGGGGATAGCCGTAGACATCAAACGATGCTAGGACCGGCCCGATGTCTCCGACATAACCAAGTAGTTTTATACGGTCACCGATCGGTGAGCGGGAAGCCCTACTTCGAATGTGTTCCAAGGCGCCGCCAGCGCCACAGACGACGAACTCAGCATTTGGAATGTTGATCTGCTCACACAGATCAACGTAGCGTGGATTCATTTTGTTGTATTCGACCGTTCCTATATACCCAATTCGAAAGGTGCCAGTATTGTGCGGCTTTGCTCGCTGGACGCGGCTTAAATCAGCGCAGCCCAGAATCATAACAGCCTCTTTGCCGTTGCTCACAGCGTCCTGTATGTTCGGCAGTGATAGTGTATAAGGGCCTGCTGCGGCAAAAACGTCTGAGAAGTCGACCAGCTCGGAGGTTACGACCTGGGGTGGCGCATTTCCGGCAACATGAGCCCAGAGCAATAAACGACACGACGGCAAATTATGCGCGAGAAAATAGCTCATCAGCGGATCGTTCCACCAGCTTAAGTGGATGATGTCAAATTGATCGATCAGTTCGAGCGTGTGCTCCACGCCACCACTTGTGGCCAAAGAAACGCCTGACGATTCGGCCAGCTGTATCGCCCGTGGGTCATTATTAGGGCTCAAAGGAGCCACGAAGTGAATAAAATCTCCTTGCGCTGCTGAGTAGCGGGCCAAGGCAAAAATAGCGCGGCAGCCACCTCCGAGAGACAAATCTCTTACTATGTGTAGTACTCTAATAGGCATGCAAGTGGTACCAATTTTCAACACCGGCCCGAATTCCTCATTACCCTGATTGGCAATGCGGGGATTCGTCCTGTTTACTTTGGGGAGAAGCAATCCCCACGCCTGTTATTTTATCTGATAAACTGAGTTCTTACGTCGCACTCAGTTTGCTACATCCGGAGTCATAATTAACACAAATCCAGCGCCTTACTCGACAGGCCTTCGCTAATTAGATTACTGGATTGCCCCGAAAGTCGCACCTGGTATTTTCTTTTGAGTGTACTATCTTGTCGTGAATCAAAACCCGTTTTTCCCTTAAGCTCCTGGGGGGTACGAAATTTTATCAGTCGAAGAAGGATTTTTCAGGGAGTAGTAATCGGCGGAGAATATTATAGGCACTGCGCGTTACGCAAAGGGTAGAAGATTAACACAGGACTCCTCGATAGGCCTTTTTCGTAGGTATAGGAAAAGTACTTTGCAATGCAAAGTTGTTGTGATACATTCTAGGAAGGTCGTTGTCTTCCGTGGAGGTAGTTCAGATGTACATTCTCGATTGTGAAAAATGGATTGCATACTTTAAGCGTAATAAATTGAATAGGCCGGAGCCTCGTTGGGATGCTTCAATCTCGGTGGATCAACGAGTTCGGCGCCGCTACTTGAGCAGTCCCTGAGGGAGTTTCAGCTCGGCGATGGCGGCGGTCCAGGCGCCTTAATAGCATGGAACTTAGAATCGTATAAACGACGTCAGGAAAAGCTTGGAGAGGTTCTTGAACTTTGGTTTAAGGAAGAACATGAGCATTCGCGGTTGCTTGGAGAACTCCTTACGCGATATGGGGTGTCTCCAATTGAGAGTCACTGGAGCTTCTGGTTATTCTGTTTTCTCCGTCGATGGCTCGGGATTGGATTTGAGTTGCAGATTCTCACACTCACCGAACTATCAAGCACCGCTTACTATCGGTTGTTGCGCAAGTATAGTGTCGATCTCCCTGCGATTGATGTATTCTCTTTAATACTTCGTGATGAATCAGGGCATTTAGCCTTTCAGTGTGATCGATTAGCTTGTGAGGGTGCGCCTGTAAGCGGTTTTAGGGGGCTATGGTGGAGTACTCAGTTCTGGTTTTGTGGCATGGCAGCCGCATCAGTGCTGTATGCGAGTCACGGCAAATGTTTACGTGAAATGGGCGCGTCAAGAGCTGCATTTTATCGAGAAGCGCACCAGCAGTTTTGTAGATTCCTCGTAAGACTCAGGAACCGCGTCAAACGAAAAGATAAAGGAATTTAAACTGGTAATCTGAGTTCGACGTAAGAACTGCGGTAACTGGTTGAAATTACTTTATCCACTTCCAACTAGCGCTGTTATGGAACAAAGGATCCTAGCCCGGATTATTCACGGAGAAGGTTGTGTCCCCTAGAATTGTTGACTTTTCCTTAGTTATTTCCAGACGTTTTGCCACCATTTGTCGTCGCCATCTGGTTTTCCTGCAGCTGGGAGCTCGGCCTTGACCGCGATATCCTCAACTTTCCACCCTGTAAGCTTTGAAAGTTCACTTACTTCTGTCTCCATCCTTTTCCGAAGGCTCTTTTGATATTCATCAGCCTGTGGGCACGTACTTGTACCGGTCCAGGGATGGCGCAGTACGTACCGAGCCTGGAAATTTGATTTATCGGATGTTTCCTGAAATGTTGGATCTTCAGGGAAGTGAGCACTGTCGTAACGAATGTGGAGGCGGGTGAGAAAAACTTGCTGTGGTGTTGGCTGAGGAACAAAACTAACTCCGCCCTGCGGGAGCTGTGCTGGTTGGTCTTGGATCCAAAATACCCCTAACTCTCGTAACTCAGAATTTGAAAGCGGCTCTGCCGCACACGGATCACACCAACCCATGTCCCAAGCATACTCCAAAAACACGGCACGCCCATCCTCCTTCTGAACCTGTTTTGTGAACATATCTCTGTAGAAATCTGCAAAGTTGTCTTTGACGTAGGGTGGTATTTCTACCCCTTCGGTCAATTTAACAGTGCGGTAATTAGTGGTTTCAACTCTTCCGTTCTTTGTTAGAGTGAAAACGAATAGATCCTGTGTTCCCTCGGCATTCACGGTACCCAGTCTGATTGGTAGCATGAATTTAGGGGAATTAAAGGCTATCTGCAGTGGGCGAAGAAACGAAAAACCTAACTTGGATTGTTCTTTCAGGTTTACCTTGGCAACAAAGAAGCGCATATTTTGCTTGATGTAACTTCTGAGCACGTCAGATGCTCCCTCAGGAATACTATAGCCGCTCTCCTTGAGCCAGGTTTCAAGACCGCTACTTTGAAAGGCGGAGAGAATTACAATATCGTACTCGCCCACGGTATACTGAGCTTCAATTTTTACACCAAGACTGCTTGCGCGGGCCTTGGAGTATCCAGCGGCATTTCCGACTTTGTCTTCCATTGCACCACCCAGCATTCTAATCTGCGGATTACAGGGGTCTTCATCATGATATTCTACTAGCCGAGGAGCCGAGTAGGCATCAATGTGGTCAATGAGTGATGCGCTCGCGACGTGAATCTGTGCCTTCTCTATAAATGTTGGAACAGGAATGACGATGGCGAACTCTCTGGGGTTCCCCTGATAGTCATTTGCCATGGTTAGTACGGTCTTATCATTATCCCGGACGAGTATGACCTTGCTTGCCTTGTTAAAGAGTTTTGTATCTGCCTTTGCAACGTAGAAGCCACAGAACGCAGCGGCTTTGTAAGCCGATACAGCTACTATAAAACTTACGATTAGGACCCACTTTGCTTTCATTCTAAAAATTTCATTATAAAAACATGGTCATGTCGATGGTATCAGGACGGCAAGGAAGCCCTTGCCGGAATGTCACGATGGCTCCATTCAAACTTAAAGGCAGGCATTATTTGGTCAATGAGCGGCACAATTGGGGAGATAAGTGCTAACGCATAGATCAGGGCGTTGGGTGTATAATAGGTATATCGTATGCGGTAGGCTACATAGGCTACGAGTAATGCGAAAAAGATCCTACCCGGGCGCGAGTCCGGGGTAGTTTTGGGATCGGAAATCATAAAGAAGGCAAAAATCAACAATGAGCCGTTTGATAGCTGATGCAAAGGGATGGTAAGCGGGTCTCCAAGCCACAAAGCTCGTGACACCAAAAGTCCGCTATAGATCAACAGAAACATTGTTGCTATGTCGAACCGTAGGGCCGACGAAACAACCCACGTGCCGAGACAGGCCACCAAGAACGCAAATACCGTCGCGCTGCCCCATTGTCCAGTGCTAATCCATCCAGCTTTGAGGAAAAAAACCGCGATTACGATACCTAGATTAGTTGGGTTAAATATGTGCTTACCCCTGAATCTAATAAAAAACTTACTACTTATGGCAACCAGGGTGGTCACCATAAGCACCAGCAGGTAGTTTGTTCTAAGTAGCAGGCAGATCGAGAGGGCAGAAATGAGGGCACTTTTGTAGCCAGTGGTGGTCAAGCCCACTGCTCGAGAACAGGCAAACTGAAGCGCTATTGCGGTGGTAAGTGTTAGGGCTATATTAAGAAGTGGTATATCAAAATGTAGGTACAAGACCCCGTATGCAAGGAACGATGCCAGGACGGTAATCTGGTAGTTGCGCGGGTCAACGGAGCTGAAATACACCAAACGTTCCTCGTTATTTTTTGCGGACCATCAAAGGTTCACATCGACATCTCGGTCGGTTTCTGATCCGTGACTTTGTGTGATCCTTCCATTTGTACTCCTTAACGCAACCTAACAATAGGGTGCAATCCCCTATTTTGAGGAGATCAAATTCCAGTTTCGCATTACTCGCGAATTTCTTGGATCTGGCATGTTCTAAATCGTCTTCTGGGCGTGGCGTGTATTGGGCAAACGATGTCCCGATAGAGCCGATTGAAGTTATGTTCTCCATGTTGTATGGTACTGTTTATCTATTAACCTGAGTTCGACGTAAGCACTGCGGTAAATGGCTGAAATTACTTCATCCACTTCGTTGCTCGTGATATAAAATGCTCGACGTAGCAAGCTTCAGCCTGCGCTTTTATATCACTGCACGCCTCGTGTCTAAAGCAATTTCAACCATTTACCTTTGTTCTTACGTCGAACTCAGGTTATTATAATCGCCTAAATTCGTTGTCAATATGGAAGATACAAACTCCCACCTCTATAAGTTACGGCACTCGCTAGCACACGTGTTGGCCCAAGCTGTGCTCGAATTGCGACCGGACTCGCAACTTGCGTTTGGCCCTCCTGTGGATAACGGGTGCTACTACGATTTCCTATTTTCTCCTCCATTATCGAGTGATGACTTTACTGATATTGAAACGAGGATGCGTCGGATTATTGGGGAGAAACAACCTTTTGCCGGTTCAGCACGCCCGGCTAATGAGGCTATTGAGTATCTGAGGGAGAAAGGACAGCTTTTTAAAGTGGAGTATTGTGAGGAGCTGGCTGGTCGGGGAGAAACTGAGATTGGCTTCTACGTGAATGGGCCGTTTGAGGATATGTGTGCAGGCCCTCACCTACAACATACGGGGGAGATTCCTCATGATTGTTTCGCTGTCGATACTCTGGCCGGTGCTTACTGGCGCGGCGATGAGAAGCGGCCGCAGTTGACCCGTATCTATTGCCTAGCGTTTCATAATCGTAAAGAGCTTGAGGCATATAAGGAACGTCGTCGGCTCGCGCAGGAGCGGGATCACCGAAAACTGGGCAAGGAGCTGGAACTTTTTATGCTCGCTGACGACGTAGGCGCAGGTTTGCCTCTCTGGATGCCAA
>JBIIDM010000010.1:0-35119 GCA_044238365.1 Bdellovibrionota bacterium
ATCTGCCTTCTATTCTCGAAGATTAGCCACTATTGGATGATTTAGAATTAATTACCACTGTTCTAATACCACACACACTAACAGGGTTATGTGGAAAAACGGTCAAAATTGTTCGGTAGAGACCTTGCCTTCTGGCCTTGGAAACCGCTTGCTTTACAATTCCGTTACGTCTTTCTTGACTATCTGTTAGTATTGGAGCTCTTATGTGCATGAGAATATTTTGGGGGCAACGCGTTATGAATCAACGAGCTGAACCGACGTCAAGACTGAAAAGAGAACATGTTCTAGGTTCACTCCTGCCAAGTGGTAGGACAGCGGATGTCCCCGTGGGGCACGCAAATCCAAAGACTGCAGAAAGTGCTCCACCTGGACGAACTATACACCGGAGGATGGCTCCGCCTGGTCAGCCGAGCTTTGTAACCGCTGTAAGCCCTGATATCCCCATTTCCGACATTCGCAATCATCAGCCCCCACCGACTCTCTCTTCCGATACTCCCCCTTCCTCTCCACCGCCCGCCAATCCAACAAACGAAACTTTACATATATACGTACTCTCCGATTCAAGTGGCGATTCAAAATGAAATTCAGTATGCACAATCGTTTTTCAAGAATATCGAATGCCAAGTCATCAATGTAACTAATAGAGCAATTGAGAAAACTGCAGCAAAAATAGTCAGAAAAATTGAACGTACCGGTTACTTGCCCTTTCCGACGGAAAGGATATAGAAGTGATAGTTCTGTTAAGCTCTTAGATACCTTATGCATGTAGTCAAACATAAAACCCATCAACGGAGGACAACAATGAGAATGAAACAGACCCCTACCATTTCCATTGGCGGAAGTGCCGCCCAGAATATCCCCGTGGAAACACCTCAAGTAATCAACCTGGCAGATGCATTTAGTGAGTTTGGTGGCCACAGAGAAACCCTGCGGATCATTCTTGGTGGGAAAGGTGCGGGCTTAGCTGAGATGATCGCTGCTGGTGCACCGGTGCCACCGGCATTTACGATCACTACAACTACATGCCAGGCTTATTATGAGAACCGACAAAGACTTCCCCAAGGATTGATGAGTGAGGTATTTGATCAGATCAAACAACTTGAGAGTCAAACCACACGCTCGTACGGCAGCCAGCGACGCCCGCTCCTTCTGTCAGTACGTTCTGGCGCTCAATTTTCGATGCCAGGAATGATGGGTACAATTCTTAACCTTGGCCTTAACCACTCCACTGCTAAAGCTCTTATCTCCGAAACCCGAAATCCCAGATTTGTGTGGGACAGCTATCGCCGCCTTGTTGAGATGTACGGAAATGTCGTTTTTGGAATTCCCAAAGAGATGTTTGAACACTGCCTCTATGACGCCCGTAAACGACAACAGGTACGCCACAACGACGAGCTATCAGAGGCGATACTCGAAGAACTGGTTCTCCAATACCGTACCATTATCAAAGAGCAAAGCAATTTTGAATTTCCTGAAGATCCGGAAGTTCAACTGCGCGGGGCGATCGAAGCCATATTCCGCTCCTGGAGAAATCCGCGCGCAATTTTTTACCGTGATATGCATAGAATTAACCATGAAATCGGAACCGCTATCACGATTCAAGCGATGGTTTTTGGAAATCTCAATGCCAGGTCGGCGACCGGAGTCTGTTTCAGCCGTAATCCAAGCGATGGAACAAAAGAATTGTACGGGCAATTCCTTCTAAACGCTCAGGGGGAGGATGTTGTAGCCGGAACGCGGACGCCACATACGATATCGGAACTTGAAGCGGTTCTTCCCGATGTATACAAACTTCTCACTACCTCGCTCGCTGGATTAGAGAGTCATTATCAGGATATGCAGGATATTGAATTTACAATTGAAGACGGCAAATTGTACCTATTGCAGACGCAAAATGGGAAAAGAGCTGCCACTGCAGCCGTTAGAATAGCTGTTGACCTCGTTCGAGAACATGTCATTGATCGCTGCGCGGCCCTTAAACGTGTTGAAGCACTTGCTCTGTCACAGCTGCTTCTTCCGGCGTTCAACGAGTCTGAACTAATCAGAGCACGTCGAGATGGTCGACTGATAACACGAGGCCTTAAAGCCTCACCGGGGGCGGCCTCCGGTGAGGCCATATTCTGCCCCCACGAAGCCCAAGCGCGCGCCAGGCAGGGAATTCCGGTTATACTGATTCGTGTGGAGACCTGTCCCGATGAACTACACGGAATCGTCGCCGCCCAGGGGGTAGTGACCAGCCGAGGCGGGATGACCAGCCATGCTGCCGTCGTAGCCCGCGGAATCGGAAAACCGTGCGTTGCTGGGTGTGACGAGCTATTGATAGATCCCAAAAAAGAAGTCGCGATCATAAAGGATTCCAATGGCCGCGAAAAAATCATTCGTAAAGGCGATGTGATATCGATCGACGGCGGTTCGGGAGAGCTCTTTCTGGATAAGATTCGCACCGAAGAACCCGAGTTCAGCAGGGAACTTGAGATTCTCCTCAGTTGGGCCGATGAATTCCGTCAGCTGCGCGTACGAGCTAATGCGGATACACCTACAGACGCCATATTGGCAAGACAACACGGTGCTCAAGGAATAGGACTTTGCCGTACTGAACATATGTTTATGGACCCAGAGAGGCTACCGCTATTCCAGAAGATGATACTGGCAGATACCCGGGACGAACGCGTTCATTATCTGAAACAGATTCGACCTCTCCAGGAGCGGGAATTTGTGGCTATTTTTCGGGCCATGAAGGGCTTCCCGGTTACCGTTCGTCTGCTGGACCCACCTCTACATGAGTTCCTTCCTCGCGAGGACCTTCTGAAGGAAGATATCACCGCGGCGCTAGATTCTGGCAATCACCGTAAGGCTCAGGAGTCTCAGCAAATCCTATCGCGAGCCGAAGCATTGAAGGAGGCCAATCCGATGCTTGGTTTCCGTGGATGCCGACTTGGTCTTGTCTATCCAGAGATTTACCAAATGCAGGTTGCGGCGATAATCAGCGCCGCGTTACGGCTGGAAATCGAGGGCATAATCGTGATACCCGAAATCATGATCCCACTCGTTGGCGACGCTAAAGAGATCGAAATCTTAAGATCCTTTCTTGCGGAAACTGCCCAGGAAGAGTTCGACAAAGCCGGAGTTACGGTACCCTACCAGTTCGGGACCATGATGGAAGTGCCCCGAGCCTGTTTGACGGCGGATCAAATAGTTCACCATGCTGATTTCTTCAGTTTTGGCACCAACGACCTGACCCAACTAACCTACGGGTACTCCCGAGACGATGCGCAAGCAACCTTTCTTCAAAAGTATCTAGAAGGAATAAACACCGATGGCATCATTGGCAAAGTGCTTGATGAGAATCCCTTTGAAATCTTGGACCAGCAGGGCGTAGGTCGCCTGATGAAAATCGCCGTCGATGAAGGACGAAAAGTGAAACCCGACCTGAAAATCGGAATTTGTGGTGATCACAGAGGAGAGCCAAGCGCCGTCCTCTTTGCCCACAATCTCCGGTTAAACTATGTCAGCTGTTCCTCCCCCTACCGAGTGGCGATTTTACGGCTTGCAGCGGCTCAGGCTGCACTGGCCGAGAAGGTTTAGGGCGGCGGTGGGGGGGGGGCGGCCCTGGCGGGTGGATGGTTGGTTGGTACAGGTCAAACGTTTTTGGTGAATAAGGCAGATGAGCTTTGCCTATACTACCGGATCCCGCCGTCTAAGGCGACTCCACCGGTTGCGCGAGCACGAGAGCCTGCCACGGGGAGAATGGCTGGGTTATTCGTACTCCTCAGGCCGCCCCAAGTGCTTTGAATCATAGGGCCCTGACTTCGGAAGCCACTTACTACTGCCAGCCAAGCGTGCGCTTCGTTAATTAGACATCCCATAACATCCTGATACAACCAGCGCGGAATTTCCCATAACAATCATAACTATGTTTATCAAACCTTTGAAAACAGACAATTATTGGCACCCACCTACAGACTCTTATTTTTTGAAGCGCAGAACCAATTTAAACGATTTGTGAAGGAGACGTAAGTTTATGGTAATAAAGGATTTTGAGACTCTTATATCGTGTATCATTGAACGATAGATGATTCAGTCAAATCCCATGCTGTAAAGAATGACAGAACTAGACTAAAGTATCTTAAGGCACAAAATACATGGAAGCCCTGGAAGTTAACAAATTTCATATTGGAAAGATGCTGGTGTCAGACCCAATAAACTCCACATGGCATATCTCCCCAGCCTCTAGCATTATTCCTGGAACACAAGCATTTGATATTTTTGAAAAATTCGAGTCGATTCTGCAAGCCTCGTCAAAGCAATATTCGCTGATAGATCAGTTGCGGCTTGCACTGTCAAACGACATGCTTTGTAATAATGAAGAACTCGACATATATGCCGAACCAACCAGTTCCGACGTCTGGCAAGTATTTACCGCTGTGGGTAATAACGTTGTAGTTTTATTGAGTTTTGGCAATAAACCTTCAGAACCACTAACGCACAAAGTCGAACAGGAAGTGATCCCGGTACCCAAGGATGAGAGACTCACTTCATCGCTACAGGCGAGTGAGACGTATAATCTCATTATCTCGACTAATGAATGGAAAAATCTTGTCACCCCATATTCCAGTACAAAAATTAACAGCAAATCTATGCGTAAGAACGTGCTTCGGCGGCCCATCTTCCTGCAACAAGCACAGGCCGGTAACGGTTCATACATTGCAATACTGATTCTGGTTGCAATTTTTGCCTTCGTTGCCTACGTGGGTTTATCCGTGTAAAAAGAAGAAACACCTCTAACCTAAACATCCGGCAAGCCACCACAGATTTTCGACTCTACGGTTTGTCCTTGATCCTGCATTATTTTATCATACACAACATCAAAGCGTGCCATTACGGCATCCCAGTTGTACTCGTCCATAACATAGGCCCTGCCCCTTTCTCCCAATTGTTGACCTAGTTCGGGCGACTTCACTAGCGCATCAATGGCGGCATAGAAATCGACCTCATCTAGAAAGAACAGCCCGCCCTTTGAGCTCTCAACATGCTCTCGAGTGACAGAACACGCTCCATGCACCAGACAAGGTGTACCCACTCGCCAGGCCTCCATCATTACAATTGAAAACGATTCATTGGTTGACGGCTGTGCCAGCACCAGGGCATCACGACAGATCTCGTTTTTTTCCTGTTCGGTAACATGCGGAATATCACGGACGCGAGGATGATTAGGCCGATGAAGATCCTTATAATCACCACCTCCGACTATTAGAAGATCAAGGTCCTGATTCCCACTGACCTGCGTATACCAAAGAAACAGATCGATTAATAAGTGGGCATTCTTTCCGGTTTCCTTCCTACCCAAGTAAAGAATATAGGGCCGTTCATGAAACCGCTGCCGACGGAGCGGGAAGGAGAGCTCAGGGAAACCCATACCTACAACGCCACCCGGAATCCTGCCGTAGAGTCGATGACATAGCCGTTGCTCGGCAGATGCATTGAAGATACAGCCACGCACCTTGGAAAATAAATGTACCATAATGTCAAGATAGGCATATGCCTCGTCGTGCAGACACGGTAGTAGAATCGACCGATCAGGATGAATCTGCGCGCCCCAATAGGTTGTTCCAAAAAGATATGGTGCGAAAACGAGCGCATCATACTCTAATCCATACTGCCGGATCCAAGAAAAAAGCTCGAATGAGACCACAGAATGGCGCATCCACTCCAATTGTTCGTCAACAGAAAGTGGGCGATGCTGACTTATCATTATTTGCAGGGGAACCCACACATCAAGATTGCGCTCACTAACCGGAAAACGCCGCACGAGAACGTTACGCCATTTTTCGCTTCCCGCCCGATAAACGTTCTCCCAGGTCCTATTATCCTGCGCACAAGTCGTAAGAATTTCTATTTGATCCCCAAATGCAGCGCACCGAGCTGATAACTCGCCACAGAGACTCTCTGCCCCACCCATATGGCCACTGCCGAAACGCGGAATCACGAATGCTATCTTACGCATGTATTTCCTTTGTCATAATAAGAGCATGGTTTACCCACTGGCGACTCCATTCTTCCATGCGCTCCCAGGCCGCTGCCCCTTGCTCCCATACCCCCATATGATCCTGAACAAAAAGCGCAAATTCTTGGGCTAGCTCACGCATCGGATCATAATGGCTTGGAATATCTTTTCCATTTCCCGGCGCTCTAATATTTGCACCCTGCCACTCCTTGACGATTTCCTTCAGATACCATAACTCTTCGGTGCCAACAGGGACCTTTAAAACAGAACTATCAGGTAGGTACTCAGCCAGACCATAGTCGCTTATTACACATACCACTCCAGCTTCACCTGCAATTTCAAGCCACGGAGAAAGGCTTCCATATAGAGAGTAGTGCAACATAAAGATCATGCCCACAGAAGCCAACCTAGATCGAAATTCAGATGGAGAGTCGTACAGCTGAACCGCTATGGTGTCTTTCGGGTACAATTGAAGCAGGCGTTCTACCTGGGCCTGTTCACCGGTTCTCACAAACCAGTTCACTACCTGCCCAGGTTCAAGTGCCGAGAGTATCTTTGTTACACGATCCTCACTGTTAGCACCGCCCAAGATCCCAATACCCTTTGAATTGGACTTATTCGTATTTGAAATAACGGGATACCTCAAGGTAGTTGATGGTGTATTGCACTGATCGCCCACAATAGCCTGCACTAGCCCCCGCCTCCCAGCGACCCGACGACGATATTCGCCATGTGCCCAAGGCGATAGAAAGATCGTCCCGAGGGCCAGAAGCGTCTCTCGCCAGGGATAGGGATCGTTTGTTTCAGGCCAGACATCTTCTTCCGGAAGAGTAATATCCTGCCCTCTC
This sequence comes from Bdellovibrionota bacterium, assembly GCA_044238365.1. Classification (GTDB taxonomy): domain Bacteria; phylum Bdellovibrionota_C; class UBA2361; order UBA2361; family JBIIDM01; genus JBIIDM01. The sequence goes on from JBIIDM010000010.1 coordinate 6,853, forward strand.
AAGGCTTCAATGACATGGGTCCAAGGACTATGGCTAAGCGGATCCGGTCCCCGATTCTGAAAAAGTATATCATGAAACCAGACAATCCCGGGCTTTAATCCGAGATGATGTCGTATCCACCCGCTATTGGCCGTATCCTCGACCTGATAAACATACAAATCATACGGCGTCCGTTCAGCCATTAATGCGGCATTAAGATAGTTGTATGCAGGCGCCTCAACGCCGCCATCAAGAACGACCCGCGATTGGGGACCAGCGTAGAAAAGGTCAACAGCAAAATGCTTATAAAGGGCCGGAACGAGATGGAAGGTAGTGTACGCGGCACGCGAAGTACTATCGAATTTAGGCTCATTGGTGTCGTGCCCATACAAGGGCGAGAACCAGGCTATTTTCATATGCAGTAACTGGTTACCACTGTAGGTGTTAGTATTGATAGATTTGTCTGCGAAAGTCCCCTCAAGGGGCGATTTTGAAACAAAATCGGGGGTAAAAACAGTAACTGGTCACATAAAAACAGCCGTTCCCGATCAGGGAACGAGCATGTGATGAAACCACATAAGATAGCAGTTTCAACGATAGTTCGTTGATTTTTTCCCTTTAGGGTGTGACCAGTTACCATCAGCGACTACCCCACCAACAATTGAGAGATAACGTCATCCCACCCCCGCTCCAGCAGGCCGCACTCCTGAATCACAGTAAAGCCCTGCTCCCCATAAGCGACTCGCGTTTCTGGTGAATGAAAAAGTGTATTTACCGCTTCGGCGATCCCGGTGATAGTCGGCTCGGCCACCAGACCATTAACCTCGTGCTCGACGAACTCTAATATACCACCACTGTCAACGGCCGATATGACGGGTTTATGCGAGGCAAATGCCTCTAAAGAGACAAAGCCATAATCTTCGTCGTACGGTGCATAATAGACCATCATCGACCGAGCGAAAAGCTTCAACAGAGCGCCTTCGTCAACACGTCCCATAAAATGTACCCGTGCTTGCAAATGATGCTTGGCTATTTCATTTTTTATGTACTCAAAAAACTCTGGGTCGTCAGGTTGACCGACTATTTTCAACGATAGTTGTGAATCGATTGCAGGAAGGGCTTTAATAAGCAAATCAAGTCGTTTGATGCGGCAAATTCGGCCCACCGAGAGAATATACGGCTCCTCCCCGTCGCTATAGTAACTGGATCCACACGGAAGCGGAGGATACAGCACCCGCCCCTGAATACCATTAAATTCATTCAGCCGATGAATGACATTTCGCGAAATTCCCGCAATCCGCTGACACGACGAAATCTGCGCTATATCTTCCCTCATCAAACGTCGCCGCAAGGCCTCACTGCGAGGATCATCCGAAAAATCACTGAACTGAGTTGCAAAGAGGTCGTAAATCGGACGGTGTTGATGAACAAGCCAGACGCTTTTTCGCGGATGTCGCGCAAAATATGTCGGAAACTTGGTCGCGATTACCATATCCACGTTTAATCCCGCAAACTTTGAAAAGTCGAACTCCTGCCACTGATGGGCTTGCTGCAGCAAAGCAATGCGACTGTTCACGTGATAGGGCAATTCAACAATGTCCGCATTGTGCCCTCGATCTCGTAAAGCGGTGCATAAGCTTTTTACAAGGATCTCCTGCCCTCCGCTGGTGAATGGGACCTTTGCACCTAGTACAAGAATATTTGCCATAGCTTTATTTCTATCTTGGACTAGGCACTTGAGCCACGACACAATAATCCTGAAAGCCGTACAGCAAGTCATTGAGTCGGGATAACTGAGTATTGAGCGTATGCACGACTCGCTGCCACCTCGGTGAGAAAAACTCCTCGTTCTCGATGAGCTGTAGCGTCGCCTCCTTCGGAAACGGACTCAGGTGCGATACGACCATATTCTCGAGGCCACCTAACTGCATAAGATATGAAAGCGTATCCGAATGAAGCGGCCAAATGTGTGTGGGATCTCTAAAATAGTTTGATGATAGTGCTACCACCGATTGCGGATTAATAGTTTCAAAAATTACTAGGCCGCCCACACGGACCTTTTTAGCACATAACGAAATTAGCTGTTGAAGGTCCTTTAATTTGAGGTGTTCTACTACTTGTATTGCGATAACACACCCAAGAGAACCGTCATCCTGCCCCTCAAGATATGATATTCCGTTCCCATGCAAGACCTTTAACCCCTTCTCCTTACACCGGGTGACCATGGCACCGTCCAGATCGATGCCATAAGCATCAATGCCCTTTTCCTGCAACCCTTCGAGCAATTCCCCTCTTCCGCACCCGATCTCTAGGACTGATGCTACCGAGTGATTAATACACTCGTCGACGTAGCGAGAAACACGCGATCTTATCAGCTCTTCGCTACCACGAAACCGGTTTTCAAGAAGCAGGTACAAATAGTCCTGCGCAACACCATCAGGACCGGCCATATAGGACTCCTGAGCCCTCCCGGATCCGCCCCCTTTAACAGCCAACTTTGCAGATGACTTACCCACCTTCGACAGTCCAACACTACCACTCGGAGAAACAGTACTGGCCGAGATTGAGGCAACGATCCGTTCCAACCCCTCAACCACTCGCTCTACGGTGCCTATACGAACAGTATGAACGTCACCCTGCTCCCGAAGAGTCACGACCTCGCGATACACAAGATCACGAATAGTACTCTCCAGAGTATGACGTGTCGCTTCACCTTCGGTGTAAATTGCCTCAATTCGCCGAACAGCATTAGTCACATCGGTATCAATCTTATGAATCAGCTCCCAGAATAGACTTGCATCACGGGCGTCACCATAACTTGCAACCTGATTGAGGTACCGGACTAAATGGGCACGATACTCTGTCTCGTGTTGCTGATGTTCCTTCAGTAAATCTGCCAACCAAACCATTAGCCGTTTTTTAATCCCAACCACAAGTCGTCCTACCACTCCGGTCCTATGACTCTGAATCGAACTCACACTTAAGCCGAGCACTCGGGCGTGGTGCAGATTCAGAAATCGCAGATGCTCGGAGTCCCGCAGTTCCCCCGCTTTGCGCTCAGCGGAACTCTCAATGTCCGCTACTCCAGGTGAAAACGGCACGAGCCCCTCTAAAGGAGGGAGTGTACATTCACGTTTTACCCTGTCACGCAACTCGGCCATAAGTTGCGAAATGCTCTTGTCTTCTGCCGTATTCATCGCGCTTTTGATATATATAAAAGGTAAAAGTCTAGATCCACTAACCTGAAATCACCGTATTGTTCAGAAAATCAATACAAAAGAAAAGGGGCAATGAAAATAAAACATCAGCACAACTTGTTTCCATTAAATGAATCAGAATGGAGCGGGCTCGTGAATAATTCGGGTAAATCATTCGCAACGAAGTGAGTGAAGTAATTTTAGTCAGTTACCACCGTTCTTATCCGAAACTCAGATTCAAAGCATACAGCGACAATCCCCATTGAAAGTGATACAATACCGGGCAAGTTATACGGGTTAGGCGTACAATAGTCAGAAGAAATGAGGAACCAGTGTAATGGAAAGCACCCTTCTAAACTAAGCTTGATAAAGGAATTTCATATGGAACATGTCATCATTACAACCGATCTTTCCTTAGAATCTTATACCGCATTTCAGCCACCTGCCCAACAGCTCTACCTTCGCCCGGGTACGAAGGTCACCCTATTATCAGTTATTGAAGCACCCGTCCTGATCGGCGACCCCACCGATATTTTTGTTACCTTTGGGGATATGGATGAGATTCTGGCTCAACAAGAGCAGAAAGGCCGTGAGAAGCTCCAGCAACTGGCAACTGAGTACTTTCCAGGAACAACAGTTCAAGCGGTCATATTGCGGTCAACTGCCGATGTAGCAGACTCGATTTCATCATTCGCCAAGCAGGAAAAAGCCTCCCTCCTCGTGATGGCCTCTCACGGGCGACGTGGCTTCCGACGCTTTTTCGTAGGGAGCATAACGGAGGCTGTTCTGAGACTCTCAGCTATTCCAGTCCTCGTGATTCCCATGCACAGCTAAGCAAACAGCCTCATCGTCGCGAGGTACTACTGTACCTCGTGTACCTCGCAAGGAGCAAAATAAGGCTTTTGACGAGGAGATTGGACAACCTGGTGACGAGTACCTCACCTATGTGTTGCCATCATCAGAAACCCAAACAGACCACAGGTGGCAATATAGGCCACACCCATTAGAAACTTTTGACTCGTGGTAGCGGGCGCCAGGTCCGGCGTTGCTACCGTGCCATGTCTCAGACCATATATGAGCCGCGGAAGCGAGAGCAGTATGATTAGCAATAATAGCGGATTTACAAATCCGTAGGCGAACATCAGATAACCCAATGCACAAATGCCGATTAACCAGAAATATGGAGAAACTGCTCCGGTAATCCATCCGCCATCTAGCGGCATAACTGGGGTAAGATTGAACAGGTTAATCAAGGCTGATGTATAAGTTAACGCAAAAAACAACGGCTCTCCTGAATAGATTGCCGTAGCTAGAAACCCAACCGTGGCAACCAGGCCGCCCAACGGCCCCCCAATCCCGATAACGGCTTCGGCAAAGGCCGTCTTTGGAGCTTCTCTATGCGAAATCATCGCTCCGAATCCGGGGATGAAAAGCGGCGCCGTGACGGGGACCCCTACCGCCAGTGCGGCAACCACATGACCAAGCTCATGAACCAGAATAGAGAACACAAATCCGATACTGAAGGGTAGCCCGAAGGTAAGCTGGTAGAACCAGACTGAAAACAACATCGTGCCGCCCGTTTTCAACAGGGCAGTAAATTTGACCAGCTTAATGGCTTGAAATCCAATAAGTAAAAACTTACCTGACTTGGCCAGCAATAATCCCAGCGCAGCAATAATGCCAATAAACCGACCCTTTGACCGACTCTCTGAGGAGCGAGACTCTGTTTTAAGTGGTTTTTGTTCAGTTTCCATTAATAATACTTCAAAACAAGCCTATCTCCCATATCTATCTGCTCCACTCAAAAAAAGCCAACAGTACCTTCTTTATATACATGATATAATAAAGCGATTTGCGCTAACGAGAGATCAGAGGGTATCAACCGACACGCCCAATGCTAATCACGAGATTTCTTAACGAGATACTCAACTCGCCCACGATACCTGACGACAAAACGAGCTTGACCCAATCCTGCCAAGAGTACTCCTGCACCAACAAGCAGAAAACCGCCTGCACGCAAATACGATCGCATTCGTTCCAGGAAACCGTGAGCCAAAACAAAGGGTGTTGCGCGATACTCCAACTGCGACATCCAAGTCGAAACCTGAGATACACTGATATACCAAACAAGTACAATGGAAAATATGAGTACGAAAATCGCGCCCCACCACCGACCTGATTTAATAAAATCATTCTTGAAACGATTTTTGGGGCTTCTAGTAGTAAACTTAAAGCGAGTCATTAACACCCCTCCAATGATCGCCAGAAATACAAACGCCAGTGCCGGCAGCAATGCCGCGAAAAAAAATTCGACTCCCGGGGATTTGTGCCGGTCTAGATGCATCAAAGCTATGCAAATCCACTGAACACTCACCCATGCCGCAGATGTCGATAATGCACCATCGGAGTTAATTACCTGATCAAGGCATTCGAGCAGATCAAAATGTGTTGCTAAGTGGGCGGACCACCACATCCAGAGCGTCTGCGATATTGGAGAAAGCAGATCAAACACTAGCATTGAACCTCCTGCAGCCCACAATCGAACGGCCAAGGGGCTCACAGGACGTATTCCGAGCACTGCTAGTTGCTCGCGGTCATATTCACTGAACTCATCCTTTTCTGCCATGGTCCTCTTATTTTGGAAATAGAGGTAGTAATGCTCTTACAAACGACTCAAGTATGCTTCCAGTAATGAATGTCAATAGCGGAATACGCAAGGGCGTAAGATCGACCCTAGGTTCTGAAACACTCAATAAGGCAACGACCACCTCGACAACGCCAACTGAAAGCACTATACAGCTACCGATTACGCCCCCGATATACAAAGACGACCCCATAATTACTGGAACGGCAACAGATGCCGTGCTAACGCATGCCAGTCGAATAGATTCAATCGCACTGTGAAAAATTGCTTCATCAGCGAGCGTCACATAACACCCCAGAACGGTGCCGATGAGTACAATCGAAGGTGAATAGCACGTCATGGCCCTTGCAATAATCGAAGAATAAAGAGAAGTGGCTAAAACCGGCAAAAGCCAAATGGCGCAAACACAGGAAAACCGTTCAATCACCACATCACCAACCGCACACCACGTGGCGCTTACTAGAACAATAAGGTACACAAAAAGGACTGAAAAAACGCCCATGGAACTTCAACTCCTTTTAGATACCCGAACATCGGATTTCCAGCCAATCCTTAACAACCTAAGTTCGAGGTAAGAACAATTATTTTTCAGAAAAGTTTGCCCTACCAGCTCGGCCCCTCGCTAATCGGTGACCACACAGCCCCTCATTGAAGCGCCATATACATTAAATCCTTTAAAGTCCTCAGATACGACGCAAACATCACGCCCACGACTGCGACACACGCCACAACTTTTAACGCATATCCCACTGAGGAATCTTGTAATGACGTTAACATTTGTATAATAGCCGATAATGCACCAGATACTACGCCCGCAACAAGCAGGGGCACCTGAAGCAGAAACAGTACACGTAACGATTCTCGTAAAATATCCAAAACTTCGCCACGCATAGGCTACATAAACTCCTTGAGTAGTTTCTCGGTAATCATGGTCCAACCATCGACACTAAAGAAGAGAAGAATTTTTAGTGGAATAGAAAATAGCTCAACACTCACCGATCTGGCACCAAGTACCATCAATGCATTCATGACCAGTAAATCAATGACCAAAAACGGAACGAGGACTAAAAAGCCAATCTCAAAGGCATCTCGAAGTTGAGATATCGTAAAACTCGCAACTAACAAACCAAAATCATCAACTCTTGCCTCCGATTTTTTTTTCCCACGGGACTCTAAAGGCAAAGAATCCTTAGGCGGATCATTGGCAAATCCGGCTACGTCTGATTCAGCATTCGAAGGTGTAGGGCCTTCTTCAACCCGATTATCTTCTGGTTTCAGCGCAGACTTCCGCAGCACCGAGAGTCTCTGATATATCTCAGAATCAATGTGAATCCGCAAGAATGGCGAAATGGTCTCCGGAAATGATTTCAAATTATTTGAAAGCGCTTTAAGGGGCACAAAAGGCTCCATGATAAAGAACGTAAGTGCAAGGCTTACGCACATCACTATCAATCCGCCTTCCCACTGATTGATTCCGATCCCACACCTCAAAAGCGTCAACGTCGTAAATATCTTCAAAAAAGACGTTGCAAGTAACACTCCCAAGACTATTAATGTAAAAGAGCCTACATTCTCAACCCCCACAAACGGAACTCCTTCAGATAACAGTTATGGCAAAACTACCTTGGTATTCATTAAGAATGGCTTTCCCAACTAATATGTTATTAACTGCCAGTTCCACACCAGATCCTACAGAGATAACCGTAGGAATGATAGCCCCTAGCTGCGCCATTTCAGCAAGGTGAGAGACCTCTAGCACTACCTGGGGAAATCTCACCGACACTATTTCGATATCTCCATAGACACCGTCCTCGGGTACGGTGCGACTCATAAGTTCGATACCAAAATATTCGCCAACAATGCAAACCCTGCCAATGGCCCACGGTTTACCTGCACTCCGAATCACCACCTTATCATCAACGAGAGTTTCGAGCTCAATAACCGCACCTGGCTGAAGGTACTCAGCCACTTCTCCTCTAGGAATTCCAATTCGAGAAATTTCGAGCTCGATGCTTCCACCTTCCCGAAACGTCTTTGTAGCCGAGCGAAGCTGGCGTTTCCAGAGCCCATCAATCTGATCGATAACGCTACGCTCTAGAGAAATCCAAACCAAACCACTGCGACCCATTAAGGAGAATTGCACCGTCACACCGCCCAAGCGATTTTTCATAAAATGAGTCGTCGGCTCATTACAGACCCCTAGAAATACCGTCGAACGGTCGCTCTGGGGACCGGTCCATGAACTAGATAATGAGGTAAAAAAACGCCTTGAAATATACTCAAGCAAAATCCCCCGCGAAAGACTGCCCGGGCCGACTATGTGTTCACCGAGCAAAACTTCAGTATCTTTGTCAAAGACGATCCCGACCAGCTCACCAAGAAACTCACCAACGAACGTTGTTCCTAGATTGTCGGGGAATTCAAGACTTGGTATGACCTCCTGAACCTGGATTTCCAGATTAAGAGACAAGGCAAGCGGGAGCCACTGCGCTGCTATCGACGGAAACCACTTTTGTGGATGGGAGCTCAAGAAACCACCCGAATAATGCGCAACATCCGGAGAGATAACCCTTAAATGGCTAAACGGATCCCACGGAATCAGGCCCTCAATCCCATCACTACCCTGTTCGCTTGTATTCTCTTCATTCACCTACAAAAACTCCAATAAATACTTCCAACCTGAGTTCGACGTAAAAACTGCGGTAAATGGCTAAAATTACTTCATTCACTTCGTTGCTCATGATATAAAATGCTCGACGTAGCAAGCTTCACAGCCTGCGCTTTTATATCACTGCACGCCCCTCTCTCGTGTCTAAAGCAATTTTAGCCATTTACCTTTGTTCTTACGTCGAACTCAGGTTCTTACCAGCCAGTTCATCTAACTCCTCAAGCACCACACCCCTTCGCTCCTTGGCACGACGAACATCGGCACTTAATACAACCGCTTTTGACTGGAGCCGCTTCAACTGCCGAGTCACCTCTCTCCGATAGGTGTCAATAGCCTGTAACTGATCAACTCTTCCCCGACGTAGCCCTCTCTCAAGGTTAACAGTCTGAAGGAGACGTTTAAGTCCCTCCTGTTCCCGCATATTGGCTTCCAGTGTTTCTTCCCGGATAGCTAATTCCTGCTCGACTTGCGCAAGATACTCCCTCGTCTCGTCGACCTCACTACTTTCATCACCCACTCCATCGGGAGCATTACTTTCATCATTGCCCATAGTCAGTAAATAGTTTTACCCCCCGATCCCTCAAGATAGCGCATCGACTCACGAAGCAAAGTCCCTACAAGAGGCATCCTCAATTCAGGTTCCAGTGCGCTCAACTCTCGGGCAGCAGTCGCCATCTGAGAGCCATAGAATTTATCATTCACTAGAAACGCCACCGCATCTACACCATCAAGAAGTACTGCTATAGCAACCAGACACTGCTCTTTGATAGGAAGATTTCGAAATGTATCAACCGACATATGCGTTTGCACCTCTATACATCATTTCCCACTACCTCCAGTAATTCTGCGATTTCCTGTAACCGATCGCTCATCTAAAATACTGCCAGTCTCACCCCCGCGCGAGGACTTCTCTGTTTTTCGAGAGGGCAAGCCAGGCAACTTATTATCATCCTTCCGAATCTGTGCGCTTAGATAAGACATCCACCAGATGCCAACAGCTGCTCCTACCACACCAGAAATCAAAAAGAAGAGCAATACTAGCGCCGCGGCGTTGGTATATTGCTGCTCCTTAACACTCCATATCCACAAAAACGGAACCTGAGGAGGACTCATCTCGATCGAACCCGCCCCCCCCCCTACGGGACCCGCTGCTGGCACCGGTGACATCTCCGGACCTTCTCCTGCACCGATCTTGTTACTCTGCATGCCTTCAACAACTGATACCTTAAGTCGATCAAGGCGCACATCCGGAAACATTGTCTCTACATGTTGCTCAACAAACTGCTTGTCGATCTTGGACGTTGCGTCCTTGGCTACAAAAAGCAGTACCGAAACACCCCGCTCACTAATCGCGCCATTAGGCACAGTCCGCACAAGGACCTTTGCGCCCGTAACATTTGGCAAAGACTCCAAATGCTGTTGAATCTCAATCGCAAGAGCGCGGTCAATCCGCAGGGCCTCGACCAGTCGCGACTGCGGCAAAAATGCCGACCCCTCCAGGAGGTCTCCCAATGACTGCTCCTCCTCTCCGGGCAATCCATTTTCTACTAAAACAGAGGTTGCTCTCGCATAATCCTTCTTATCAACATAGATGGAAAAACGGCCACTCGAGCCCTGCCCACTCACCGTAGAAGCGGTAATACCAGCCTTCGATAGAACGGAAACGATTAACAATGACTGCCGCTGTGAAATATTCTGAGCGAGCTCGGTATCAGAACCGCACCCAAGGCACCCCAAAAGGGTAGACACCACCAGCATTTGCCAAAGGCCGGCCTTACACCGCCGTGCCCGCCGGAACAACCCCCCCCCCCAATGTCGTATATTATTCTTCACGTACGCCACTCATTTCCCGCTACTCATCCTACATTATTATCCTACTACCATAAGGATGTCACCAGAAAGAAGAATGAAGCGATTAGATCTTATTTTCTGGTCATAGTAAGGGAATTGTTCTAGACTTTAAGGGTTCAATTTTACCTTAGGAGGAACCATGGAAGAAGTGGCGTTTGATATAGGCGATACCGTTGCGCTTCTCTCGGGCGGACCAGCAATGACCGTTTATGAAGTTCACGGCGATGTAACCGCCTGCATGTGGTTCGACGGTTCGGAGCTGAGAAAGGAGAATTTTCCCTCTAATACTATTGAGTGTGTTATTTTGGATGACGATTTGGAAGAGGACGAAGACGACGCAGAGGTGCTGGAATAAATAGTTCGGTCAATTGCTGAAGGTCGAGAGTACATGTCATTTTGGCCTGATTGGAAGTTGCGCCTCATCTCGACTGCCTTCTACCGAATCCGTCGCTACGTTAACCTCTGATACTCCCGCTCCATTTGGCTTACCTACTCCCGTTCCCATAACTAACTCTTTGAACTGGTTTAATAATCCACTAAACTTCCAAGAACCCACTACTATTATGGGCTAATCTCTAAGTTATGTCTCAATTATCCCGCCCAAACCACTTCTCCATCGCCAACGTTGAGAAACTGACCACTACAGGTCGACCATGAGGACATGCATTTGAGGTATAAATCAGATCCAACTCGGTACAAAGCGCGGACGCCTCTGCAGGTTCTATCTGATCGCCACCCCGTATACTCGCGTGGCAGGCAACCCTAGCAAGGATCGCGGCTAGGCGCTCTCGAAAAAGTGATCCGATGTTTGACCCCCAATCACTGCGAGCAATATCTTCGAAGAAGGCGCGAATTTCACTTCTCCTGAGATGTGGCCGAGCAAATGGCAAAATCGGTTCATTTAGGAGTTCTACGGCACTGTCCGACGCGAGCCTGACCTTAAACCCAAAAGCCTCAATTTCCTTTAGCCTTTCGCTTAAAGCTGACAAGGCTTCTTCCCCAAGCTCAACGAGATACGGCACCAATAATGGCTGAGATTTTAATCCGTCCATCTGATCAATCTTTGCCATCAAACGGGCATAGTTTACTCGTTCGTGAGCAGCGTGCATATCCATAATCACTAACGCCCCTCCCGAACCTTCGAAAAGCAGATAACAGGCAGAGACCTGCCCTAGGTAGCGCAAGCTACGGTATAAAAACGATTCATCCGGATATAATTGTAAAACGGCAGCACTACTCCCCGTCACCGTGACACCACCGTTACCAGCGCTACCGAAATCAGCATCAGGCCAACTACCTTCCCCCGTTGGCGCATCACTAGCTCTGCTCTCGCCAGTTGACGCCCGATAAGTCTGAGTGGGCAAATGAAGCGACGAGGAAAGAAGTGTTCCTGTTGCATTAAAGTCATCGCGGACTTGGCGCTCTTCTGCCACCCGCACGTCAGATGACCTATTCTCAACTGAATAATACTCATACGGAGCCGGGGACACTTTCAGATTCCAATCATGGGGTAAGGGCGAGCGGAAGGTCAGAAAGGCGTCATTCACTGCTCGTTTTACTGCCTCAAAAACATCCTGAGGGCGCACGAACCGAACCTCACTCTTCTGCGGATGCACATTCACATCAACCATCGAAGGGTCGACCTCAATAGCAAGTACCCCCAAGGGAAACTCTTTCGCCTTGAGTGTCGATTCAAATCCATCGCGAATCGCCCGGCTAATTAATTTATCCGTGACCGGCCGACGATTCACGTAGATCACAAGTGATTCCAAAGATGAGGTTGCCTGCGCTGGGTGCCCGATAACACCATCTACTTTTACACCGGCAGCCTCATACTGACACCGCCCCGTAACGCCATTAAGTAAGGAACTAGCCCGGTCAAGAAACGTTGCGGGCGCGGGCAGAAACAGAGCTGTTTTGCCCCGCTCGATTAGCTCAAATGAAATAAGTGGCTCAGCCAACGCAATTCTGCGAAGCGTCTGCTTTACCTTTGCGCCTTCATATTCCTCGGAACGCAGGAACTTTCGCCGAACGGGCGTGTTATAAAATAGTGAACGCACCTGTATCGAGGTTCCCAAGGAGCGAGCTACCGGTGTTACACCCAGAATCTTACCGCCTTCAATCTGTACATTCAGGCCCACGCCATCCGCACAGTTATTGGTTTTTAGCGAGACTTTCGCAATGGATGCTATTGAGGGTAATGCTTCACCCCGAAATCCACGGCTCACAAGCGAAAAGAGATCTTCTTCACACTTTAATTTCGAAGTGGCATGTCGCTCAAACGCCATAAGGGCATCACTACGGTTTAGACCGCACCCATTGTCGTGCACTTCAATCAGCGAACGCCCACCTCCTTCGATATGTACAGTTATGTTAGTTGCCCCAGCGTCGATAGAATTCTCAATCAACTCTTTTACGACTGAGGCCGGCCTGTCCACCACCTCGCCAGCGGCAATCTTATTTACAAGGTGATCAGGTAACAACTGAATAGTCACGATACTTCCAAAATAGTGTTCAATGTAAAAGCTTGGAGGTATGTTTTAAAACATGCCCTCCGGTCACTGATACTCGGGTTTCAATACGACATCCCGCAAATCCCCTTTCTTTCCCCCGTGGCGAACCTTTAATACAATCTCTGTATCGCCCCCTTCGGTCATGGAATCAAGAACCTCTTCAGCACGGTCCTTATTTCGTACTCGAGTGCCATTTATCTCTTCAATCAAATCGGCGCGGGAGAGATCACGCACGTAGCCACGGAGAAAAACTTCCTGAACCTGTCGTTCAATGGGCTCCAAACCTGCGACATCTGCCGGCCCCTTAGGAACTACCCGCAAAACCATTGGACCATCGAGGGTATCAGTCAACTCCCATCCTACGTGCGGCCGCCTCACCTTCCCCTCACGCACCAACTGTGGGAGGATCCGGTGAACCACATTTATTGGTGTCGCAAATCCAATTCCCGCGGAGTCCCCAGATTGACTCAGGATTGCTCCATTAATTCCAATCAACCGTCCCGCCATATCAAGCAATGGCCCCCCCGAATTACCGGGATTAATCGCTGCATCCGTTTGAATTAGACCACGCAATAAAGTTCCTGCTGGAGTTTTCACAACCCGATCAAGGCTGGAAATTATGCCCGTTGTAAGAGTTCGATTGAGGCCAAACGGATTTCCAATAGCCAGAACCTTCTGCCCAACAGCCAGTTGAGAAGAGTCGCCCCATGCCACCTCTGTTAACTTTAACGGGGGAGAAAACTGTTCGGGGGGTTTTGCCAAACGCAGAATAGCCATATCGGTATGCTCATCCTCACCCACCAGCTTCGCCTGTACGTTACGGCCATCGGCCAGGGTCACTTCAATACGGTCGGCATCTCCGATTACGTGCAAATTAGTAACGATGAGCCCTTTGGCAGCATCGACAATTACTCCTGAGCCGGTACCCCTCCGTGGTTCGTACGCAGCATAAAAATCAAACGGATCCATCGTTAACGTTATAGTGGTGACAAACACGACACCTTCGTTAACCTCCCGGTAAACATCGATGATCCGCTGTTCTTCATCGGACCGTGGGGCAAGCGAAATCCGCTCTAGTGCACCTACAATACCGACGCGCCACATCAATGCAAAAATAAAAAGACCAACCGAAAAGAGGAAAAAGATAGAAAGCAAATTTCTCCGCTCGTTTCTGTGGGCCGGGGGCCTCTTTGACGACTCCGAACGACGTACCCAACGACGCGACCGCAATTCTCTATGACGTACGGAAACTTTCACGCTAGCTTCTCTCTACTTTTGTTACGCCAGGAACCTGCTCAAGCGAGCGCTTGACCCGGCTCAGATGTGCTGGATCGGCCACCATAATATCAAACGAGTTCACCACTTTCCCACCCTGTGAAGTTGTACAACGGGCTCCACGAATATCACCGCCGTTAGAAGTAATAGCGTCGCAAAGCTTCACCAGCAATCCAATGCTGTCCTGACAATGGACTGTCAGACTATACTCCCTCGCCTTGGTCGCACCTGTAGCCCAAGCTACAGGCACTAATCTCAACTGATCAAACTGCTCCACCGATGGGCAATCCGCATGATGCACCGACACTCCTCGGCCCCGAGAGATAAAGCCGACAATCGGTTCTCCAACGAGCGGCGTACAACATTTCGCAAAACGAACAACAACCTGATCAAGCCCATCTACGACGACCCCCACCCGCTCTTGCGAAACCTTCGCTGCATTGCTTAAAATGCGTTGCATGGCGGTGGGTTTTACTTCCGTACTCTTTTCGGATGCCTCTGGAAATAATTTCGACACGACCTTTTGTGGAGTGAGCCTCCCGTAGCCGATGGCAGCCAATACATCACCGAATGTACCTAAGCCGACGCTCTTGACGATTACATCAAGCTTTCCTTCCTTCGAAGCCTTTTTAACGCTGTACTGATGCCGTTTCAATTCGCGACCAAGGATGTCTAAACCTCGTTCTATGGCCTGAGATCGTTCCTCCGCACGCAAGAACGCTCGGATGCGCTGGCGCGCCTTTGTGGATCGCACCATCTGCAACCAGCCCTTTCCTGGTCGTTGATTCTTCGCCGTAATGATCTCAATGGTGTCGCCGTTTTCCAGCTCATAATTCATGGGGACCATGTGACCATTCACCTTCGCCCCTGCAGTACTGTTCCCGACGTCGGTATGTACAGCATAGGCAAAATCGAGACATGTCGCGCCGAACGAAAGACGCTTAATATCGCCGTTAGGAGTAAAAACAATTACTTGTTCTGGAAACAGATCGCCTTTGACTGATCGCACAAACTCTTCAGGCTGCTTCACATACGCCTGGTTTTCAATAAGCTCCTTAACCCACGAGAGATCGACACCATCAGAAGGTTCTAGTCTCTCCTTATAGCGCCAGTGCGCAGCAATCCCCTCCTCGGCAACGCCATTCATTTCTTCAGTCCGAATCTGTACCTCGATTCGTCTGCCTTCAGGCCCTATTACTGTCGTATGAAGAGATTGGTACAAATTGGACTTCGGCACTCCAATGTAATCTTTGAAACGACCCGGCACTGGTTTCCAGGCGTTGTGAATCACGCCAAGCGCTTCGTAACAGTCTTGTAACGTTTGTACCAACACCCGAAATCCGAGCAGATCATGAATTTCTTCAAACTTCAGGTTATTCTTCTCCATTTTCTGCCAAACGGAGAAAAAGTGCTTTACCCTTCCCTTGATTTTAGCTTCGACCCCGTGTTCCTTAAGTGCTTCACCAAGCAACGCGGACGTCAGTTCAATGTACGATTCACGTTCGGCGGCAGTGACTCCGAAGCTTTCGCGAATGTACTCATACACCTCAGGGCGCAGATAGAGTAACGTATAATCTTGTAGTTCTGATTTTAACCAGTGTATCCCGAGTCGATTTGCAAGAGGGGCGTATACCTCTAACGTCTCGTTGGCAAGAGCGATCTGTCGGGCGGTTGTAAAATAGTGCGCCACCCGCATTTTATACAGACGCTCACACAACTTCACCAGGACCGTTCTAATGTCCCGAGCAAGCGCAAGCAACATCATGCGGAAGCTCTCGGCCTCGCGATCATAGCGCACCCGAACCTCAGGATCCGTGAATTCCAGATTAGTGAGTGTCTCAACGCCCTCGACAATACTGGCTACATCGTGGCCAAATCTATTCTTAAGGTCGAGTACCGTAAGGGGAACAGCACACAATTCGTCGTCTATTGAGGCGTAGAGTAGTCCAGCCATGACCGAGGGCTGATCCAGCTTGAGTCGAGCACAAAGATCGGCAACCTGAACAACACCGTCGGAAACCGGTTCGCCCCAAACAGTAATCCGTCCTCGATGGACTTCCAAGGCGCAGTCGTAGGCACTACGAAGCAATGGCGCATCCAAGTGCGGCAAATACGCAGACACTCTTTGGCTTAGTGCCTCAAATGGATCCACCACCACACCCGACCACCCTTAATTTCCTAGCCTTAATAAATTGTCAACAGAGCCTAATCAACGGAGCACTTAACAAGAGATTGGTGTTGAAACAGAGTACTGCGTTATCATTGTACCTACTGCGGTACCTTTAACCTCTGAGTTCGACGTTTACCGCAGTTCTTACGTCGAACTCAGGTTTTTAGTTATTCGGATTATCAAGAACTGCACGATTGGTTGTCTCAGGGCGAAGCTACCGAATTGTCCAAGAATAGTCCCGGAGGAGCAACGAACTAGGCCCCAAACGTAGCTGGATCAGAAAACAACTTCTCAAGATCATCCAACTGACTCTTGGTTGGTTGTGGAACTTCCTGCTGGGCGATCGGATGAACAGCCTTTTGCTCTGCTTCGGTCATGAAACGTACCTTTCCCGCTGCTATTTCGCGAAGAGAGGTTACGACCTGCTTATTATCGCGCTCTTCAATCAGAACAGGGCTTCCTGCTAATATTTCTTTAGCTCGCCGCGATGCTAAAATCACCAATGCAAATCTATTCCGCTCTTGCTCTAAACAATCTTCAACAGTTATACGGGCCATGCTTGCTATGCTTATAATATAGGATTAGTGAGTTAAATCAAGGTGTTGAGAGTTGTCACCTAGACATATGCTCCCAGAGTACCCTTGAATCTTCACTTGATGCAAGCCCTTCTGGATTGAAAGCAGGGCATTTGAATGGCTGTGGAGACAACGAGGTGACCCGGACTCGCCCTGAGTCCCTAGCTTATCAAGGGATTCAAAGATATTTCAAAGAACTACTTGACTTATCTCTAAAATAGCGTCACCATTCGCGAGTTATATTCGAGGTTTCCCTAATGTTAGGTTCTAAAAATCCTTCTGAATTCCGCAGCATCGGGTTTGCTATTCAACGCCACGGTGACAGATTTCAAATATTGCCTTCCAAAAACCTCGATAATTTTGTCGAGATGACGCGAAGGAGAGTTTCAATGTCCCCAGAATCATACGAACGAATATTAAACTCTGGAGAATCTTTATCCCTTGCAAATATAGGGATTACAGTTCCTGTAACACTAAGTTTTCAGAACCGTAAGTTTGCTGTTTTTTCAAGAAGACCGAATGGGCAACTAGCCCATATTTGTGGATACACCCCCGCTGGATCTACTTTTTCTGAAACTGCAAGGAAAGAATTCCTCGAGGAATTTATCATACAAGAAGGCCAAAATTATCTTCTCGCAACTCAAGACAAAGACTCCCCATACGATGATGTCGAATTTCTTCATGGAACGCCATGGAGTTACACATTTGAAGAACATATTAGTGACTTTACGTGGGTACCTTCTATTACAAACAAGATGTATGGAGAGTGCATAGACGGGCAGGAAGAACTTCCTTTTCTAATGTACCTTGATCCGTACTCTTCTAGCGCTCAAGCGGTTTTTGGTTGTACGGTTTTTTTACCCGAGGGAGAATTCTCACTCCTTCATGCCGAGGATAAATTTCAGGACGGAGCGCTGATATCTCAGATTGATGCACCGCTAATATTAGCTGAAATTGAAGAGGGGCTATTATCTGGTGATGCTTACACGATGACAGGTGGAAGTCTGGAGCGAATTCAACTTGCTAACTCAACCTTTCATGCTGGTATGTGCAAAACGTCCCCCAATGCTGTGTGTCAATCAGATCATACAACTTGGGAACAGTTAATAGGTTAAAGTTATTGGTTCTTCATGTTAGTACCCTCTAAGGGTACTAACCTCCATTCCTGACTAGGGACTGCCTTATCAAAGCTATCGCCAGATATAACAGAGATACTCCAGGGCTTTAAAAAATAACGTACTTACTCTTTAAATAACCTACTAGCTACAGCAAACCTTGAATTGCAGATTGTGAGACATAGAAATTCTCTCCCTGGATCCGTCAATACCTAATCGTTTCTTTTCAATAAAATGCCAGAAAAATAAAATCTCTTTTCATTCCGCCTCACCTTGCTCCTCTCACCCTCACCTGAAATACAAAATAACCTTGCAATTCTGCAATCAGCTACTGAGATGTAAGGGATATTAATGTACGCTTAACTACAATTAGACAAAGATCCAATCCATTCCGAGATTAACGTCACCGCATCAGAATCAACTATCGCCGTACCTAAGGGTGGCATTTGGTTCGCGTCCCTTCGATTCATTCGCGACAGCAATACCGAACGTGCTGGTGCTCCCGGGGCAATAATGCGGGCATTTATTATACCGAGAGTATTCACCGAGGGAGCCTGATCACAGGTATTCGTCTGCACCAGTGTCGCATCATACCGTAGATCAAGATTTACCGGAGTCCCTCCCCCTGGGCGATGACAATGCGAGCAGTTGGAATGGAGATAGGATCGAGCGCGTTGGCTCAAAGTTCCTGCAGTTCCAAGTGGGCGCACCAGGGTTGGAAGAGTCGACGGTTCGCCCGGTAACGGCGGACTAAACAGGTTAATATGATCGAGCGTTGCAAGCTGATTAGCATTTCGGTTTGTTGCGGTATAGAACATATCCCAGTTAAGTTGTTTAAACTCGGCCCCGAGCGATCGTCCCGCAGCGGCAGTATGGCACGCCATACATTGCGCGCCACTCGGATAAGTCCAACTTTGCCCCTGAACCGTTGTGGTTAGACCATTCGGTACTAATGTGGCATCAGTCTCCTGATCGTTCCACCGATAACTATACCCACCCCATGCCCCATCTGGGTGTAGCATAAACAACCGAGTCTCAATCAACTTACTATTCAACTTGAAGTTCTTGACCAGCACCGATCCTCTCGGGAAGATAAAATCACCACTACTGTCATAAGACAACGTAGTACCATTTGGCAGAGCCAGGAATCGATCCTTCGCCGCACCGTCGGACCAAAGCGGGGAAATTGACGTGAAGGGTATCACCCCTGGGGCTGGCTGCTTAGCGTTGAGTGGATCAACGCACCCGGTCTGCGAAAGCAAGGTTGCGACTCCGGAAGAACTCCCCGTTGCAGGTGGGACAATCTTGTGAATGCCGCCACTCACGAAATCAATCACGTAGATCTCTTTGTTCAAATCAGTTGCAAAGGACACGATACTGAGGTTGCTCGCAAATGCATCCGTTGAAGTGACAATACGAGCGGACGATGAAGTCGGCACGGCCCAGATGTTCCCTGTTACGTAATCACCGAAAACATACTGATTATTCAGAGCCGGTATCGCATTACCATGATAGACAAGGCCACCGGTCACCGCAAATCCGCCATTTGAGTGCGTGTACTGAAGCCATGGATCAAGCAAGGTTGTTCCAGTGGGCTGGCGACAGGTAGATAGAATAGTGTTAAGTCCCTCACGACAATTCCAGCCGTAGTTTCCACCACTGACTACCTGATTGACTTCCTCGATGGCATTGAGCCCTACATCGGCTACATAAATCCTCTGGGGTGAGACGTTAGTATCAATACTAAAGCGCCATGGATTTCTAAGGCCATAGGCGTAAATCTCCCCGCATGATATGGTCCCAGGTCCGTTTGCACCACATAGCTGCCCGGTAGGAAACGGATTAGTAGCCGGAATCCGATAGTTTGCTGATCCAGTACTCCCGTCGATATCTATTCTTAACACCTTTCCATCAAGTATGTTCAAGTTCTGACTGGGGTGGGCGGGGTCTGTCGGAGTGAAACCACCATCACCGATGGTGATGTAGAGAAATCCATCAGACCCAAATTGCAAATCATCCATCACATGTTGGAGACCAGACTGCCTAACCGCTAAAATTCGTTGTTCAGTTGTAGTATCCAGAGTCACACCGCCATCGACCGAGGTAAATGATGACAACCTCGCTTCGGCGATTCCGGCATTCAGACCGTTATACGCCACAAATACTAACGGAATAGTTGGCCATCGAGGATGAAACGCCAAACTCATAATCCCAGTTCGGGCAGTCCTGTACACCTTTTGACGTAAATCAAGGAATACACGGGTGGTCGAAGCTGTTTGAGAGTTTGGGAAAACCTTGATCAGGCCGTCCTGTTCGGCAACATAGAACTGAGACACATCACCCGGAGCCTGCACGAGCTTCACTGCCTTGGTAAACGACAAACTGCTAAACACTCGCTGCACACTGAAAAGGCTTCCGGTATCCCGAACCGGGGCGATACAACTGGTATTCGAAGGTCTGTCGTCTAATCCATAAGTACTAGTAGCCCCAGGAGTGCGGGTGGCTGTAACGACCGGTGTTACCGTACTGGCTGCAGTAGGTGTTACAGTTCCGGTTGGTTGATTTACAATCCTAAAGTTATAGGTACGACTCCCTGTTTGTACTCCTAAGCCCCCAGATTGCGAGAAGGTCTTCACTATAACGGTTTTGTTTCCCAGTGTTCCATAATCCCAGGTGTTAATTACTCCACTCCTATCCCCCCACATACAATATGGAAATCCATTTTCAAGATTGAAGTTGGCGTTACCATTATACCCCCAGACCACACTTGGCACTCTTGAGGGGGATATATTCGCAATTAAGGAAAATCTTGGGAGCGTCGCTACATTGATCACATCCCCGTCCAATAAAGGCCTTACCGCCGTCTGTGTTGTGGTATCCCAGATGGTAACACTTGAAACGGTTACGCTACCAATGGTTGGTTGCGGAGTAGCCGATGCGGTAGCCGAGACGACAGTAGGTGTTAATGTTGCAACTACACCCGTGGGCGTGTAGGTAGGCGTCGCTGTTGCTACAATCTGAATAGTCGGCGTCAATGTGGGCGGTGTAGTCGCAGTGCTCGTTCGCGTTGCAGTTGCAGAACTTGTTGAAGTTCTTGTAGGGCTTGAAGTCGGGACTACTGTTCCTGACGACTGGCTTACAATCGTAAAATTGTATGTACGACTCGCTGTCTCTGTTCCCAATCCGCCCGATTGTGAAAACGCCCTTACCACAACAGTCTTACTCCCTAGGGTTCCGTAATTCCAAGTGCCGATAACACTACTCTTATCTCCCCAGATACAATATGGAAAAGCATTTTCTACGTTGAAACGGGCAGTGGTGCCGACTGAAAAGACAACACTGGGAACTTTTGCTGGTGCCATATTCGCCACCAACGCAAAACGCGGCAATGTTGCCACATTTATAACGTCCCCGTTCTGCAATTCCCGTACTGCTGTATTCCTCGTCGTATCCCAGATTGTGACACTACTAACCGAAACGCTTTGGGCCTCAACATTTGAAAAATAGAGTAATAACTGAAGCGCTATAGCAACTATTATAGAAAAAAATCTGGCTAACATATTGCACACAGAAAGAGAATAAATACAGTAAATTATTTGCTATCATCCCAATTGAATCGGGTAGAAAAAGCGTGCCTCTACGCTGAGTATAACTATTTATCGCAGTTAATCAAAATTGTCGTGGGCTTGAGATTCGGGCTACGCGCAGATGGTTATGAGGCAAAAAACGCATCGGGGCGCTGTATAGGGAGAATAGGTATAATATCAAAGCGCTATCCCCGTTAAAGGCCAAACCCTATGCGTGCTCCACATCTTCGAACACTTGTTTGTACGTGGCTGCTGACGTGTCGGCAACCGCGGTATGGGAAATAATCTTTCGCCTAACATGCCAGCTTCAGTATTCGGTGTACTATCGAAAGGCCTGATTAAAGCCTGCAGTGCTCCAATTCAGCAAAATGCCCGCTTATTTATAGCGATATTAAATAGTTACCAAATACAACTCCGCCTAATATCGCCTGCTTGAGCTAGCCATTGACGGCAAGTTGCCCGGAAATCCTATTCCAAACCGATCAACTTTTTTGCCCACAAACAAAAACTATACATTGGTGTTCTCTAACAAAAACATTACAGTTAAATCTGTATCAAACTTTACCAGGTTAACTAAAGACTAAATTGGAGTAGACGGCATGGGCGGCAAAGCTACCGAAAAGAAAACATTTGGCAGAACAGCGCAGCTGCCGTTGGTAGTTGTAGCCAATGAAGGCGGACTCTGCTTTCGATTTTTCTCAAACGGGGCCTTATATGACCTGCGATGTGGTGATACGCTCATCAACCAAATCCTTGGCAACTACCTAGAACCAGGACTTGCGCAAATTCGCATCAGAATATTGCCGAACAAAAGCGGGGCAATTAAATCAATTCCCATAACCGGACCAGACTCTACCAGTGCCTTTTCTTACCAGGAAACGAGCGAAATAGTCCCCAGCAGTGCTTTACGCCACACCTCCGCCGACCAACTTCGGTGGGAGGGCAACGAAAAGCAGCTTCGTTACACAGCAGAATTGATCCTTCATGAGAAGCTCTCCTCATGGTTCTGGAAGGTCAGTGTCCAAAATATGGGAAGCTCCCAGCTTTTGGTGGATATCATGGCCTCCCAGGATGTTGGCCTGGCAAGCCCATGGTTTGTTCGCTTAAACGAGGCGTATGCGTGCCACTATATTGATGCGGCTGTCTTAATAGACCCCAAGATTAATCAGGTACTTTGCTTGCGACAGAACCTTGCTCAGGGAGACGGATATCCGTGGCTAATGATGGGGTGCCTTGATGGCTCAGAGGGATTCCTTACCGACGGGTTTGACCTGTTTGGAACACGGTATAAAGGAGGATCGGCCCCCCTGATTGCCAAACACCCCAAAATAAAGAGTCGAATCAGACAATATGAATTCACCTACCCTACCCTCAAATCAAACGTGCTGTCCCTTGCTCCTTCGGAAAAAAGGCATATTTCGTTCTTTGGGTTGTTCGAAAAAAACCATCCTGAAGCGTCATCAGCGAAGGATCTTCGAAAAATCAGATCACTTGGCAAAGTGAGAGGCGCCAAACCCACACTCACTGCTCGCACAAGTCAACCTCACTCAACCAACCTCTTCACAACGACTTACTCGTTTCCTGCCGAAACCCTCAGCGAAGATGATTGCCTTGCCCTGTTCCCAGGGGAGCATCGGCATCAGGAAAAAAAAGGCCGCCAGCTTCTGTCATTCTTTTATAATGATTCAGCTCACGTCATTCTGCGCGAAAAGGAGCTACTCGTAGAAAGACCACATGGTCATATACTTCGTTCAGGCAGCACAATTCTGCAAGATGATGACCTACTTTCGACGACAGTATTTGCCGCTGGAGTATTTGGGTCTCAGACAACTATCGGCAACACGGCCTATAACAAAATTATTTCCGGAAACCGGAACGCGCTCTTTTTAGTCAAAAGCATCGGAACCAGAATCTTCGTGCATGATGAGTCTACCAAAATGGTCCATCTCCTTGATGTCCCGTCGGCGTTTGAAATGGGGCTGGGGTATGCCCGATGGATCTACAAGCAAGCAGACCATTTGATTGAAGTCTATGTTTGGACCTCACCCAAAGAACCAACCTGTTACGTCACTGTTAATTCTTCAAAAAAATTAACGTATACATTAAGTTATAATTTAGTACTTGGCAGCGGTGAAGGAGAAACAACGGGAACAATAACGCTCCATCACGAATTAGGCGGCGCCACTATTACGCCGGAAAGAAATGAGCAACTACGTCAGCACTACCCATCTGCAAAGTTTTGCATTCTCGCAAAGAATCCCGCTAAAGTAGCGGCACTTGGCACCGATACGCTACTCTTTGATGACCAAACGGCGCGAGGCCTCCCATTTGTCGTCATTCGAAGCCGCCCCAGTAAGACGTTTTCAGCCGCCCTTACTGGCTCTCTCACAGGAATGGCAAAGGTAGACACGTTCTTTCAGGAAAGGCGCAGCTCTTGGGAGCGTTTCACCAGGAAGGCTCCACCATGTTATCCAGTAGCCGCCCTTCCCGTTCTTAGTTCTTCAGACCATCCTTCCGAAACTGACCGCATAAATGAAATCATGCCATGGTTCCTGCATAATGGAACGCTCCACCTTTCTGCACCGCGCGGGCTTGAACAGTATACCGCTGCGGCCTGGGGCACACGAGATGTATGTCAAGGACCGGTAGAATTACTGCTTCCCTTGCGACATTTCGCCGAGGTTAGGGAGATTATACTTAAAACATATTCTCACCAGTTCCTTGAAACCGGGGATTGGCCCCAATGGTTCATGTTTGACAGACACCACAAGATTCAGGCCCAAGATAGCCATGGGGATGTCATTATCTGGCCTCTCAAAGCACTTTGTGAATACATTGAAGGGAGCAATGATTTTTCGGTTCTTGATAGTCAAGTTCCTTACACTACTATTGGCGATAAGACCTTCACACGAACGCGATACACCATACTCCACCATATTGAGCGCCAAATTGAGGCTTTTCATAAAGCCTGTTTTGCGGGAACATCACTGTTGAAATTTGGTCATGGCGATTGGGAAGACACCCTGCAGCCAGCAGATTCTCAATGGCGAGATCTCTTGGTCTCATCCTGGAGTGTCGAGCTGCTCTACCAAACACTCAAACGGTGGGCCACCATCTGTGGTCGCCATAACCTCCACGATGCTGCCAACTCTACCAGCCGGTTCATCGAAAGCGTGAAGCAGGATTTTACGCACTACCTTATGAAGGACGGAATTGTTGCTGGTCTGCTGCTTATGTCAGATCCGAACAAATACCTACTACACCCGACTGACAAAATGACCGGCGTACAGTATCGTCTACTACCGATGACCCGCGGAATCATTTCGGAAATTTTTACCCTTCCGGAGGCTCAAAGGCATGTAGGCCTGATCCAAAAGCACCTTTTGTTCCCAGATGGAGTCCGCTTAACCAATGTGCCGTTGACCTACAATAGAGGCGTATCGAAGTTTTTTAAACGTGCAGAAACCTCCGCATTCTTTGGTAGAGAGGTCGGAATGATGTACATCCACGCGCACCTTCGGTATGTCGAAGCAATGGCAAAAATGGGCCTGGCAGACGAAGCCTGGCAGGGATTAGCCGTTGTAAACCCCGTGCTTCTTTCCCAAATAGTAAAAAGAGCAGAGCTACGACAAAGCAACATGTACTTTAGCAGTAGCGACGCGAATTTTCTGACAAGAGCCGAGGCAAGCCAGAACTTTTCTGACGTTCGTGCCGGTACTATAGGTCTTAAAGGTGGCTGGCGGCTCTACTCCAGTGGACCAGGCCTCTTTTTTAAACAATTACTCCAGGAGTGCTTAGGTATCCGAGACTACTTCGAGTACTTGGTCTTTGATCCAGTTCTCCCGTTTAGTGTAGGAAAGGTGTCTATTTCCATGGAATACGAACGAATTAAGTTAAAAATAATAATAACGCCCTTCTGTCGAAACACCTCTACAACGGTGCCCAACGTGAGAATAAACGGTCGGCGAATAGACGAAATAACTGAGGTGACAAACCCATACAGAGTCGGCGGAGCGGGAATAGTACGAGAGCGTTTTTTGGAAATGTTGAACAGGGGGAAGGTCAATAGAATTGAAATTTGTCCTTAACGCACGGCTGAGACAGATATCGGTTCCACCTTAAAAGGTCAGAAAAAGGGGTGATCCGGTATATCTGTCACCGCGCAAAGTCCCCAAAGGGAAAAAAAAGAACCCACTCCTTTACTCCGGCGCAACAATAGAACTTCCTTTGCAGAACCACTGTCACGAATACTCCAATCTAAACGGCCGGTTCTTGGAATGGGTCTAAAAGAACAGTAGGGGCATCTTTAGGCCGCAAGCTTCCAGAGATGACGCTCCCAGTTAGCACGGGGATTTTCATCTGCTACGAGCTCGGTATAAATGTAAAGATCTCCCATTTTTAAAACCTCTCTTAACTGAGATAGGGAAAGCCAGAATGGTTTCGTGTCCTGTTTCAGGCCTACCCTAGCCTGGATTATTCACCAGTATTCAACCACTCCCAGCGACAGCATATACCCGAGTTCCAGCCAAACAACGTCATCACCCATCTATTGAATATGGGGAGGTTTCTTTCAACTTTCCCCAAGCCTAAAGGAACCTGTATTTTGCGTAAGGATGTACGCTGCAAAACTAAGGTACGAAAAATCACCATTTATACACACTCGCACATAGTTTTACTTGGAACCTACGCATGCCAGTGTATACTTGAATATAGGATACGCATTGCGGTTTATTTGGCACACAAAAGGGGAAAGGTAGTTAAATGAAACAACAGTCTTGGGAAAACACAGCACGTCGTCAGGATTTCCTAAAGGGACGTGATTTTTCATCTGCATTTCGAATTGTCGAAAAGGAAGTACAGTATGAAAATGCCGGGTTCTGGCTACGCCTCTTTGCTTGGTGGTGGGACACTTTGATTTTTGGTGCACTGCAGGCAACAGTCTTTGTGACACTGCTCTTCGCCCTGGGTGCGACAGTCGCTTTGAACATTCAGAATATTCAATCAACGGTGAGATCCACCCAGGTCTTAAAGACTCTGCTAACAAGTGGGAACGCTTCCCTTGTGCTCATTGCCGTCGGATTTCTGACTGTAGGGCTCTATTGCTTGTACCACGTCTCCTTTGAAGTCTTATTTAACGGAGTTACCCCTGGCAAGTGGCTGATCGGCTTAAGAGTGCTTGATGGCAATAACAATCCGCTTAGCATCCAACAATCGCTCGAACGTAACATTTACAAATTCACGGCGTTGGGGATCACCATCTTTGGCCTGATCCTTTCGTGTGGGCTGCTACAGGCAAGATTAGTAATACTGGTCCCAATCGTACTCGCTGTAACGGCGATTTTTGGCTTAATATGCGGCATAGGCGGATATCTGATGGCAGCCTTTACTGTCCAGAAACAAACCTTACATGACCAATGGTCGTACAGCTTCGTGGTTATCGACCCCAGCTGCCCGACCATAAAAAGGATTGCCTTTTCGGTCATTGCTGCGGTAATCATTATCTTATCATCAATAGTACAGACACATGAGCACCGGTCCAGTTATAGCGCGCAAAATCCGACTCAGTTGAATTCCTTTATTCGATCTGCATCACGAAATTTTCGGTAGTATTCGCGTGCTAAATTTGGATAGCCTAGCCCGGATTATTCACGAACCCGCACCACCATAGCGGCGCGTTTCGTGCATAATCCGGGCTAGGGAACGCTTCCTCCGGAGTTTATGGCGCCCCCTCCCAGCTACCACCACGGGAACCGGGCACTTGATCTCATAAACCTGAGTTCGACGTAAGAACAAAGGTAAATGGTTGAAATTGCTTTAGACACGAGGCGTGCAGTGATATAAAAGCGCAGGCTGAAGCTTGCTACGTCGAGCATTTTATATCATGAGCAACGAAGTGGATGAAGTAATTTCAGCCATTTACCGCAGTTCTTACGTCGAACTCAGGTCATAAAGGTAGCCCGTACCGCATTCGCTGCCTGGCTCCAGCAAGGTACATTGGCTCGGTCTCAGGCAAGTCAACGGTGTTCTCATAGATTCCGCCAGCAATCTCGATTGTCCGCCTTGATGGTACGTTCTCCGGATCGCAGGTGATCACGAGTTTCCGAAGCTCCACGGCCCGCGCCAGCGGCAATAAAATCGCGACGCTACGCGCAGCAAAGTGATTACCCCGATAGGCTGGATCAACGCCATATCCAATATGGCCGCGATAAAGTAATAACTCAGGCATCTGGCCAACCCTTAGCTGAATTGAGCCAACATGACTTTCAGCAGACAGCATGGAAAAGCAAAACGCCGGAACCCACTCCTTTACGGGGTCCTGGGGAGACAGTTGCATAAGCTCCAGTCTTAAGTCGCCATCCACTAACACGTCAACCAACGCGACATAGCGAACCAGAAGTTCTGTGTACGAGAGTGCTCTGTTCTCCATATTTCTTTTTCCCCTTGAGCTGTTCTTGGTCGATGGCTACTGCTTGCGCAGCGATACCGAAGTGATGTACTTTTATCGCCCACCATCATCCTAAAAAGAGCAGTTGAGTGGGATAAAGTGGCTCCAGCTAGTTGAAATTACAAAGAATTTAGTGATTTTGGGTCGCAATCAAGTATCACCGATACGGTGAGACCCAAAATCGCTAAATTCGAAGTAAGTTCAGCTAGCTGGGCCGCTTTAAACCGCGAAACTGCTCTTTTTAGGAT
>JBIIDM010000114.1:0-11365 GCA_044238365.1 Bdellovibrionota bacterium
CATACTCAACCATGCTCGCCCCACGCTCACTCTTTTCGGTTTCCTCGACGATCAACTCTGATTCAACTTCATTAACTTCATTATTCATCATATTCTCCTTTTCTCGCCTTTTTTCCTCTAAACAATATAAATATCAGTAGTGTTCCTTAAGGCATATCCACATATTCATGACAATATAAATGTTTGCTGTACCTAAACTAAATCCCTACATGCTAACCCACTTCTCAGAGACTATAATATCGGTAAACCACGAAGACACTATATACACATCGAATCCAAATTTATCCCCTAAGAGAACTACTCGTAAACCCTCCAAAATCAATACATCGAATAGTCTGCTTTTACACAGACTATTCTTGAAAATTCATTACGAGGTTTGCTTGGCCAATTCAGACGTGATTCTGCTAAAATTTGTAGAAACCTGTGATCCCACACTCCGGACGGCAACAATTGCTATAACCGCAATTAATGCCACCAGAAGAGCATACTCAACCATGCTCGCCCCACGCTCACTCTTTTCGGTTTCCTCGACGATCAACTCTGATTCAACTTCATTAACTTCATTATTCATCATATTCTCCTCTTCTTGCCTTTTTTCATCTAAACAACATAAATATCAGTAGCGTCCCTTCAACAATTTTTCTTGCTTCAAGAGCTAAAATAAATACTTCAGTACAGTGGTCACACATCCATTACAATATACTACAACGTCAAATAACCCGTAATTTCTTACCTATTGAAATAGCACCCAATGGCATAACGACCAAATAAGAGAACTTCTTCACCTATTTCTGATACGCCGTACGCAATACTACTAAGTTTCAACTGCCAAACTAGACCAAAACTACAAAAAGCCTACCGACCACCCAGAAACCGCTGATACCACTTACCACCACCCTCCTTATCAGAGGACGTTTGCGCCTGTTGAGAAGCAGTCGCTACACCACTCCCCTCTCCGATAAGGTCTATTTCTCTGGCTATAGTCTCAAGAACTGCACGAGTGCCTCGCTGTCCCATACTGTATAATGTCCGGCCACTTCCTGGCCATAATTGAGCCTTAGTATCATTGGGAACAGGGGGTAGGCGCCAAGGAACTTCACCAAGTTGATGCGCCGGTTCAAGTTCTGCCGCAAGCTGGGCGACTCCTAGCAAAGTGCCAAGGTATGGATTTACAACAAAGGTAACCCTATCCATTCCGCTAACCAGTGTTTTAATAAACGCGAGGTACAAATCTACCGCTGTCAGTCCCAGAATCGAGTCATCAATGACCACTAAAACAACATCTGCCATTCGAAGGAGTGCGCCCGTACCTGGCCCCATTCGGCCACCCGTATCCACGATTATGGAATCAAACGTAACCCGGCCTAACTCCGAGATTCTTTGGACTATCTGTATACCATCAGTGTGACAGATTAAATCCATAGATTCCGCCATTCTGTCAGGAGGCATAAGTACTGAGACGTCAGCACTAATCGAGATGAGCGCATCCTGGAAAGACTCGCGTGATATTTCGCGACTTCCATTTACCCAGCTACTCACTACCTTCGCCTCAATACCATTAACGGTCAAAGACCTGCTTAAATCTCTGGTTTCAACATCGAGATCCCAAAGTAGCGTCCGTTTCCCGTACACACTGCAGACCTCGGCAAGCGCAGCTGAAATTGAAGTAGCGCCAACACCTCCCTTTGCGTGAGTCACCACTACCAAGCGACCTTCACGAGTCCGTCCCTCTCTGCGAAACTCTGCTTGAATTGCGACCAAATCCTGTAAAAGATCAAGTGGACTTGCTGATTCAGGGAAAACTTTCCTAACACCCGCCGAGTGGGCTGCTCTGAACGCTCCTCCTCCATAAGCCTCATCAGTCACGTAGCAGATTACATGTATCCACGGAACCGCTGTAGTAGCTTGTCGAGCCAACCCTATGGATTTATCTTGAATACCTGATCCTATAATAAGTACATCTGCTTCTTTGACCCTATCGAGAAAGTCCTTCTCGCCTACCAGACGGACCTTCAAATCGAGCATTTCCATATCATTCATAGAGAATGACTCAACCCTCTTGGCAACAACAGTTTGTAACTCATTACTACCATCGAGAATCAGAAGCTTCATATAATTCCTATCGTCGTTAACAAAACGTAACTATTCAGGCCATTGAATTGATCTAAATCGGATTAGTAATAATGCCCCTAAATAATCCGAGCTAATGACCAAAAAATGTGCTATTTCAAATGCGCAGCTCCTTCCCTCTCCTTCTAATTAGTCATCGCCAGATCAACTTAAAACCTAAAGCCTGATGCTGGTTCGACTTCAAAAATTCAGAAGAGATGAGAAGCCGCATGTTCTCTCCCGAGCAAAGTCCCTGCGAAGAACAAGCCCAATAAAGCCAAAATAGCCCATTCTAAAAATTAACACTTTAAGAGCGTCTGTAATAACCCCCTTCATCACTGGAGCTTCCAGTTTTGATAAAGTTTTAATGCAAATTTACTCTAAAATTCTCGAAATAGACCAGATATTTCTCCGAATTTTAGATCAAATTTGCATTAAAACCTTCCTCAAAATCAAAAGCCCAGTAATAAAGGAGGTTATTAACCTGAGTTCAACTTAAGAACAAAGGTAAATGGTTGAAATTGCTTTAGACACAAGGCGCTCATCATATAAAAGCGCAGGCGTAGCTTGCTACGTCAAGCATTTTATATCATGAGCAATGAAGTGTATGAAGTAATTTCACGCATTTACAGCAGTGCTTACGTCGCACTCAGGTTATCAACCACGCTCTTAGATAATTAAACTGGAGGGGAATACAAGCCATTGAGAGTAAGTTTTATTAATCGAAATGGATGTACTACTCCTTCATTCCCTCTTGAGATGCGACATCCTCAACCATAAATTCAGGTAAATACATTTTTAATACTCCAATACCTAAACCCACCCCAAGAAAAATTGCAATAACAAAGATTGCCGCATCAAGCCATGGAGCACGCCCTACGGTTGAAACCATACTTGAAAGTCGGCGAAGATGCTCCCGATGGTCGCTGGAGGGGTTTCCAATCGATACATCCCGAGATTTATTCGCATCTTGCTCAAAAGGTTGATTACCGTTCTTCTGGCCAATATTACTGCCTACCCTCGCATTACCCCGCGATCCATTAGGACCACGTTCTCTCTTTACGACAGTAGTTGCTGTAATGCTTGGTGTAGCCTTCGGCAGCCCCTTTACAACGGTCGTCGCGTCAACTGCCGGTCGATAGAAGTCATCATTTCCTCCTGGTGGGTCATCATCAGAGCTCAGCGTATCCACCAACTCCTCAGTGCCCTTTCCAGGAAACGGATTCATACCAGAACGAACCACATCCCTGTAAACCGAATTGTCAGTGCTGGTTGGTTTATTCTCTCTCTTAGCGACCATTTTCGTCAGCGTCGATTCTCGATCATTGGCGACATCATTGCTTAAATTATCGCTGTTTTTATCTGAATGTGGGCTATTATCCACCACGGGAGGAGGGCCGATTAGAGGCGCTCCGATAGCCCTCCCGATCCATTGCGGAAAGGCTCTGCGAAGATCGTCGAATATTTCCTGCGCCGACTGGTAACGCTCCTCTCGGTCGCGATGCATAGCACGCAAGACCACTCTATCAAGATCAGCCGGACACTCCGGTCTTGAAACACTTGGAGGAGTCGGATCAGACTTCAGTCGTTTCGTCATAGTGGCGTACATACTGTCACCATGAAAGGGGGCCTCCCCCACGATCATCTCATAGGCTAATATGCCAATTGCATAAATGTCAGAGCGCCAATCTACCTGCGCATGGAGCATATATTCTGGACTGACGTAATCGATGGTTCCAACCACTCCCCCATGTTCTGTCAACTTTGGTCCATGACCGGTTCTGGCTATCCCAAAATCCGTAATCTTAACCTTTCCGTCTTTAGAGATAAGAATATTTTCAGGCTTCAGATCCCGATGCACAATACCCGCGTCGTGAATCGCCTGCACACCAGAACACATCTGACTCAAAATTGTAACTACGTCAGGAATTGGAATAGGATTCTCACGATCTAGCCGATCGGCAAGATCTCCTCCACTTACGTACTCCATAGTATAGGCAACCAAATCCCCGTCTGTGAGGTATTCATACGCCCTTACGACATTTGGATGAGATACTCCATATGAGGCACAGATCTCATTCCTAAAACGAGCAGATGCTGTTTTATCTTGTGCGAATTCTGGAAAAAGAACCTTTACCGAGACTAAGTGGCCTGCCAAATCTCTGTGGCGGCACGCATATACCACACCCATGCTCCCGGCTCCAAGGCCCTTAACGACCTCGTAACGACCAGCAATAACTGTACCTGGCTGCAACATGATTAAGTGTTCGTCCACTATCTCCTTAAATTTTTACGATTTTATTTTCAACCCCCCTGGATTGAAAACCCATTCACAAACATTCCTAAATCGCTCTAACCGGCACTTGTTGATACTACTATTCAATACAACAAACTGACCTTAAAAGACCTAGAGCCAAATCGTACCATATCTCCATGTTTAATAATTGCTCGATCACCGGAAAGCTGCTGTTCTTCTCCACCCTGAACTCTCACAAAAGTCCCACTCTCAGAGAGCTGATCAAGCAGTATTAACGTTCCATTACTCTCGGCCTTCAAAACCGCATGCATTGACCCAACCGATGCATCCTCGATCAACAACACGGTTCCTCCGCTCATCGGCAGGTCTGATGAGATAATAGTCCTCCCCTCCCGGATCTCAAACGCCTCGCCGTACGGATTCTCATCAAAACTTACCATGAACCCCATCAACATAGAGCTAGGAACCATCGGTACCTCAACACTCCCGCCGCGATTACTTATACTACGAGGTAACAGTGCCATTGAGGTCTGACCGGACCCTGCTGATGGAACACCAAGAGGCGCCACTCCCTTTACCGAAGTACTTCCCGTCCATCCCTTCATGACACCACCATCAGACCCTCCATGCTGAGAATCTCCTCCGGGATTTCCCCCACCTCCCGACTGCTGTGGCAGTCGACCCATAGATCCAGATCCTCCCGCATTATTAACGCCATGCGACGAAAGCCGTTCGGATGACTGCTGAGGTGCAGATTGGGGCGAACGCGATGAGTAGGAAGCCTGAGAAGATTGCACTACGGCTTGAACCTGTGCCGTCCCCACCATTCCGGGATTCATGGTTCGATTACCCGGCTCTACCACTACCTCATCCAACGATGAAGCAGCCAACGATCTAGAATTTAAAAGATGGTCGCCCTCCCCGCGATTTCCCTCATTACCTGGCGATCTTTCCGCACTACGAGACGACAGACTGGGTCGACCGTTATCGCCCCTCGGCTGAGAAGTTACCTCCGCCCTCCCCTGGAACGGACGGGTGAAGCCATCATCCTCGCCCAGGTTTGAGAATCCTCGATCTTGAACCCCACCCTGCACCGATGCACGCACCTTGCTGGCTAGGTCAGGAGTGAGCACCACGGTTCTATTACGAGCCCGCGGCGCAGGCCCTGAATTTAGGGGTCTCTTTTTTCCATCTTGACTCGTCATAACCCTTTCCCTAAATATCTCCCAAATGCCCTATCGAACCGCGAAAATTACCACTGCTCCGACAACTACGACCATAAGCATAGTTAATATCAACGCAACAACAATCCATTTCGCAAGTGAGAGAGACACTTGATTCTCAACCTCTCCCTCCGGTCTCACTGCCAAGGGCGTAAATCCGGGCGGTGGCTCAACACGCAGCTGACCTCCAACCGGAATAATAGCTACTGTTATGTTATCGTATCCTCCTCTACTGTTTGCAAGATCCACCAAGTTGGCGCACGCAGTTTGTGTATCATTATTACCCACAATCTCAGCAATCTCGTCATCCGATACAAGGGTATAGAGACCGTCAGTTGCCAGAACAAGATGATCACGAACCTCCGACTTATCCACCGACCAGACCCAAAACTTCGTGAGTTCCAAATCCAATCCTGCTTGCGATCCTATGCAACGGGTAAGAATATGAGCATCGGGATGATCCAGTGCATCCTCTAGCCCAATCTCACCTTGATCGGCCAGAGTCTGAACATAGGTATGATCCACCGTAAGTTGCTGGATAATCCCTCCCCGAACCAAATACGCTCGGGAATCACCCACATGACTGATGGCTACCTCTCCATTTTGGAAAAGTGCAACGACCGCTGTTGTACCCATGCCTGCAAAAGCCTGGTTCTGACGACGCAATACAATAGTCCTATTGGCCTCGGTCAAAGCTGAGGCAACCGCCATGTCTGCAGGACGAGCTCCGCGACTGATTAAATCCCGGCGAATAGCATCAATGGCCAACTGAGCAGCCAGCTCCCCTCCCGTAACCCCACCCATACCATCGCACACTACCCAGGCAATCCCCGAGTCACTTTCGATAACCGCATACCGATCCTCATTGAGATCTCGTTCGCAGCCAGTATCAGTGATAGCCGCGGGAGTGCCAAAACCACTCGCTACGACTCCCTTCTGAGTTTCTGAATCATTCTGAGCAAACATACGCTACTCTACTAAATATTCGCTGTAACTGCTCAGGTATTTTCCCAATCTCTTCGTCAAGTGATTGATTTTGTTCACTGCGGCGTGGAGTACCACGCCTCATTCACAAAACAATCACTTTCCTCGACCTTGAAAAAATCCCTGGCAGTTACAGATGGTTAGCTCGCTTTTGGGGCGCATTTATGTTGGGGGTACCTGAGTAGTTACTATTCGCTTTTACTAACCTAAGTTCGACGTAAGAACAAAGGTAAATGGTTGAAATTGCTTTAGACACGAGGCGTGCAGTGATATAAAAGCGCAGGGGTAGCTTGCTACGTCGAGCATTTTATTTCATGAGCAACGAAGTGGATGAAGCAATTTCAGCCATTTACCGCAGTTCTTACGTCGAACTCAGGTTAGTAAGATAAAATACAAACAAAGGACTCTCCAACTTCACTACTATAAGAGTACCCACACTCAGCTTTTATCGTAATTACTCAGGTGTCCTCATCATCAGCACGCTCATAAAGCGCCCCAACTAGTTGTAACTGCCAGTGATTTTTCCAAGGTCAAGGAAAGTTATTGTTTTGTGAATGAGGCGTGGTACTCCACGCCTCATTGAACAAAATCAATCACTTGACGAATAAATTGGGAAAATCCCTGAGCAACTACCTTTTATCTATGACTGAAGCTATAGGTCGTCAGAATGATTGCATAGCTATAATAGAATTTATTAACCTGAGTTCGACGTAAGAACAAAGGTAAATGGTTGAAATTGCTTTAGACACAAGGCATGCAGAGATATAAAAGCACAGGCTAACAGCTTGCTACGTCGAGCATTTTATATCATGAGCAACGAAGTGGATGAAGTAATTTCAGCCAGTTACCGCAGTTCTTACGTCGAACTCAGGTTATAAAACCAAAAAACTTTTGCTTAGGTACAAGGCGTAGCAGGCTACGCTGGAGCTTTGATATTACTCACCCATCGTATCTAACACGATTTTAGCCAGTTACCTTTATTCTTGCGTCAAAATGAGGTTATTTGGAAAAAGACACGACCCAGGGATATACCATCTCCGGAAAAACCCCGACAAAGACAAGTGCGAAGGTTGACAGGCCTAGTACCAGCCGAGGTCCAAACATGCCATTAACAAAAATGCTCTCTCCAATTTCCCCTTGTGCCTCCCCCTTGCTCCAGATAGCTACGAGCATTTTCAAATAATAATAACACCCAATTACCGAACAGAAAAAAGCCATTATACACAGACCGAGATATCCAGTCCTTGTCGCCTCCTGCAGCAAAAACAATTTAGCGAAAAGACCGGCTAGTCCGGGCGGCAATCCAGCGATCGAAAGTAAAGCCCATGACATACCGATTCCAGCCATAGGCCTCTGTGATCCGAACCCCCTTAAAGAGTCGTAGGTTACCTCAGAACCCTTCTTCGATATCATTGCAATTCCGCTAAATAGCGCCAGCGTTACAATCACATATCCAATCAGGTAAAAAATAACTACGGGGTAAAGGTCACTTGATAGAATGCCCACTGTAATATAACCGGCCTGCGCAATACTCGAATAGGCCAACATTCTGACAATCGATGTTTGACGAAGTGCGCCAACATTTCCTGCCACCATACTTAGGCATGCAAAAATCCAAATAAAACCTTCCCATAGGTCTGACTCGCCACCTAGTAACCAAATAACCCGACATAATGCTCCAAATGCAGCGACCTTCACCAACGAGGCCATAAGAACTGTTACCGAAACCGGTGCGCCCTGATAGGTATCAGGAACCCAAAAGTGTAACGGAAAAGCACCAACTTTAAATAACAGTCCACTCAAGACCAATCCAAGTGCTAATGTGCCACCCATTCCATCTAGAGCCGGACTCGCCAAAACCACCGTGAGTTGGAGCGAGCCAGTAACTCCAAACAACAATGCTATTCCGTACAACATAATACAAGAGCTGAAGGATCCAAGTAGGAAATATTTCAGGCCAGCCTCAGCACTCCTTCTCTCACCTACCGCCGAAGCAACCAGCGCATAAAGGGCCAACGAAAACGTCTCCAAGCCGACAAACATAGCCAAGAAGGAGGCACTATTGAGGAATACTAGCCCACCAAATCCAACAAAAAGATATAGCGAGATAAATTCGCTATACGATTCCACGCCACTTCCAGTTGCACTTGAAACCGCAATCATTAATGAGCCCAACAACGCTATCAATAACAAGAGCGAAAAAATCCACGCGACCGGGTCAAAGAAAAGAACATCAAAAAGTACTTGATGAGCGACATAGAAATGGGCA
Source organism: Bdellovibrionota bacterium (assembly GCA_044238365.1). Classification (GTDB taxonomy): domain Bacteria; phylum Bdellovibrionota_C; class UBA2361; order UBA2361; family JBIIDM01; genus JBIIDM01. Next base: position 8,843 of record JBIIDM010000114.1, read on the forward strand.
TTCGCAATCAAAATGGCAATTGAAACTAGTGTAGTGAGAATTCCCACCGCCGCCGCCAGTACCTTTGCTTTACAAGGCAGCACCTCAATCATCAAACAGGTGAGTCCACCAAGACAGATGACTATAAAAGGCGCTAGCGCAGAGATGTAAGGAAGAGATTCCAATATTTTTAACATATACCCGTCAATTCCTAAAATAAGCTACCGGACTCGGTTGTGTATCATCCGCACCACCCTGATCAACCTGCCGCTGAAGCAATCTACCGTGATCTGCCGAACGACGGCTTTCCAATGCATTTACCAACTGTTTCGAGGTGCCCTCAAGCCTACGGAACAACGGCGTGGGAAAAAGACCCAGTGCGAACGTAAGAAAGAGCAATGGCAACAGCACACACCACTCCCGCCATGAGAATTGAACTGAGTTCTCTCCCGTCTCCCCGGTCGTTACTAGCTTGGTCCCAAAGAAAACATCCCCATACATTTGTATCCCATAAACCGTTCCAAGCACGATTCCAAGAAGAGACACGATCGTTAAAATTGGGAACGTAGAGAAACTTCCAACGATAACCACTACCTCACCAACAAACCCATTGGTTAAAGGCAATGCCAGGTAGCCGGTAAGTAGCACAAAGAATACGGTAGCGACTACAGGTGCTCTATAGGCCAACGCTGCCCCCTGATCTCGACTGACAATCCCATAGCTGCGTTCCAGAAAACCCAAGATAAACAAAATAGATGCTGCAGAAAGAGCGTGCGAGACTGAGTGAAAGATCGCTCCCGAAATCGTCACAACTCCGAAACAGGCTACCCCGAGAGTACAAAGACCAAGGTGTGAGATCGATGAATAGGCAACCAACGCACGAAGATTACGCTCCTTAAAAGCAAGCATTGCTCCATACAAGATACTCACGACACCCAGCACTGCGAGTAGCGGTGAAAGGGTCTCCCATCCCAAAGGGAAAAGCGGGAACACAAGCGTCACTAAACCGTACATTCCCATCTGAAAAAGAATTGCCGTAAATAACAACGCCCCTTCGAATGGCGATTCGCACTGCGCGTCCCGTAGCCACGAGTGAAGGGGAAAAACTGGGACCTTCACTAAAAACGCCATTAAAAAACCGCTACCCAAAAGCAACTGGTCGAGCATATTGAGCTTCAGATTCATTAAGTCAGTAATGAGAAATGAATAACTCCCAGCTTGTCGAACTGAAACAATCGAAAGATACAAAAGGCCGGATATAACAAATACCGCACAGCAGGCCGTGAAAATCAGGAACCGGTATGCGGCGTAGAGTCGGCGCTCACCACCATGAAAGACCATAAGTAAAAACACAGGAATCAGCATGAATTCCCAAAACAGAAAAAACAAAACAAGATCGCGCGAAAACAGAACGCCCAACATAGCACCTTCGGCACACAGTAGAGCCGTTAGACCAACTCCATCACGAAGACGGCTCCACGCAATGATTAGGACCATCAGAAAGGTGATCGAGACAGCATAAACAGCCGAAATTCCGTGCACGCCAAGTGCGTACGACACGCCGAGTGACGGAACCCAAGAGTATATCTCTGTAAGTTGGGGCTCTCCTGACTGGGTATCTATCTCTCCCAGGACTATTAAGGCGCCTACCGCTGTAACGATACTCGAGAGAGTAGCGGCAGCTTTGAGGAAAGCACTGCACCACTGATAATGGGAACAGGCGAGCCACACTAGGTAGAGTCCTACACTACAAAAAATGGGAAACCAAACTAAAAGCGACAGGAGGCTATGTGCCATTTAAAGTACCATATAAAAAAGAAGGAGACCTAAGAGGAGGCTGAACAGTACGAGGGCGTACGTTCGAATTTGACCCGTCTGCAGAGCAACAACTCCCTGCCCTAGCGCCACAACACTCATCCAGATACCATTAACTATCCCATCAAGCAGAAACGGTTCACCCGTTCTATGCAGCCACGACGAAATCCCCTTAAACGGCGCCAAGAAGAAAACTTCATATACTTCATCCCAAAGGAACTTTTCACGGGAAAGCGGGGCGAGAAGAAGAAGTGGAAAGGTGGCTCTGTACAGTTTTTCATAACCGCCCAACGTGTATACAGCAACTGCGCCTACAATACCGGCGAGCGCTATTGCGCTCTTAAAAATCAAGCCTTGGAGGTCATTCATCAGGAGGAAAGATTCCACAGAATTAAATTTAACCGCCGTTCCGACGTCTCCCAGGCCAACATACTCAGGAATCATTGCACCTAAAACACCCATTATCAAAGAACCAATTCCTAACATAATAACAGGCATCGTCATCTCAAACCCACCGTCACCCTGATGCAGATGTGCGGAGCCCCTATAACTACCACCAAAGGTAAGAAGAACAACCCTCGTTATGTAGAACGCCGTCAAACAGGACGTTACCAGTAATGTCTTTTCTATTATTGATACTATCAAGTCAGGTGAGAGAAAAGGACTCGCGCCGTCACCAGTAGGAGTGTTCAGCGTGTGCAACAACGGACTATGGGCCAACGCGTGTGT
>JBIIDM010000115.1:0-11360 GCA_044238365.1 Bdellovibrionota bacterium
CAAAAATAATGCGGTTTTGAGTAGCATCTCAGCGATGGCTATGTGTTTGTTTTGACTCGCCTCCGCGAGTCGTTATAGTAATCTTTAATACTTTATTATTTTTGAAGATTACTATAATTTGGCGAATGAGACGTGGTACTCCAAGTCGCAGTGAGAAAAATTGCCTCTTGACGAAGAGATCAGCCAACCTGGTGAACGCTTACTCGCTCTCGTCGTTCGCCGCGAATGATGGGTCAAGGGGGCGGTCATCTCCCAGTAGTTCCGCGAGGGTTTGTTTAGATTCGCGAAAGGGTCTGTTGCCTCGGAGCGGCTGCGTTGTTGCCGTTTGCGTCCCCACCACCGATTGATCCTCGATCGCGCTATATGCCGGAGGCGCCTCTGGTGACGCTGTTGTACCAGGAAATTTGACCTCTATGACATTACTTAAAATCGGATGGGAACCCTCTTGCGATTCGTCCATCTCTGGCAACACACCAGCCTCAATAGCCAGTGCGTCATCGGATGTCAGCACTGTTGCTACCCGCTCGCCTGTCCGATCAAGTGCGATTATTTCTGACGCTCGTGATGTTAAGGGGGCTGGTTGTACGACTGGTTCGGGTTTAATGAACCCAAGATACCGCAAGACCTTTTTCAGTGATCCTTCGGGCTGGAAATTCGTGGGTCTATTTGATTCCAGTTCGGATAAAGCTGAACACATTAGCTCCGCAGATGCTAAGGGTGCAGTACTGAACGGCTTGAATAGCGAGTCGTTACTGGCTTCTCCCGTCTTAGAAATCAATTCTTCGGCATCCCATTCACTCGCCTCGAGTTCGACCACCGGTGCAACTTTCGGTGTCTGTCGAGCGCCTGTCACCATCGGCACTGCTGCTACTGGCAGCAGCGGTATAGGGCCATGGCTCTCTCTGCTCTTTGCTGCCAATAGTTCCGCCTCGAGCCGCTCAACGCGTGACTGTAGCCAGCTTCTCTGGTCTTTCAAATCGCGAATTTGAATATCTTTATCAGCGACTAGGCGATCCTTTTCTGAAATCAGCTTTTCGGCGGGACTTAATGTTTTCTTTTTAAGCGCTTTTCGACTTGCTGCGGCCCTTTTGGGAGAGAGCTCGAATACCTGAATGAGCTCTTCTTCATCAAAAAAACGGCTTTCTCCATCAACGGTAGGGTTAATGAAGCCAGCCGAGATGTAGCGGTGTAACGTTGATTCGGATACGCCAGCAAATGCAATTGCTTCTTCTTCTGAAAGTGGTCGCTTTTCCTCATCCATATTTCTTTCTACTTGTTCACCTCAATTGCATTTCCGGGGGCCGGGAATTGTGCTGTTACTCTTTGTTTCTACGTTGAACTCAGGTTGCTAGATTCCCAGTTGTCGCACTTCCATTATGTTCGTCGAACCCTCAAGGTTGGTACGAATGCCATTTGTTATAACCACCTTGTCACCTGGTGCAAAAGGAAAGTGAGTCTGCGCAGACTTGATGGCGGCTTCCACTTCAGCATATCGGTCGTCGGTCTCAGGTGCAAGAATGGGAACAGTGCCCCAGATAAGTGCCATACGGCGCAGGCTTTTCGGATGTGGCGATACGACTAGAATCGGGCGGTTAGGTCGATACTTACTGACGAGTCGTGCTGATTTTCCACTCTGTGTACAGACAATAATTGCAGCAGCCTGCAGTTTTCGACAGGCTGCGCATGAGGCAAATGCAATGCCATCAGGAGTCGTATCAATGTCCTGCCAGAGAAGTTGGCTGAACGCTGGGTTGGTTTCTTCGTACGATTCGGCAGTTTGAGCAATTCTACCAAGATATTCTACAGCTTCGATCGGATTTTGTCCGATTGCGGTTTCTTCAGAGAGCATTACGGCATCGGCACCACTCATGACGGCTACTGCGATGTCTGATGCTTCGGCCCGAGTTGGTCTGATCGAATCAATCATCGAATGCAGCATCTGAGTCGCAACGATAACTGGCATGCCGCGCTCGTTTGCTTTGGTGATTAATTCACGTTGGACGTGCGGAATCATCTCAAGAGGCAATTCCAGCCCCAAATCCCCACGGGCGACCATCAGACCATCGGACACGTCTAGAATCTCTTCTATATTGTCTAGTGCGGTCTTACGTTCTATTTTTGAAATAATATGAACATCGCCCTTTCCTTCTTTGATTTTATCTCGAAGGAGTCGAACATCCTTTGCATTATTTACAAAGGAGATCGCCACGTAGTCCACTCCGTTGGCAATGCCCCACTCAAGATCCTTGAAATCTTTATCAGTTGTCGCCGGTAATTCAAAATCCGAGTCTGGAAAAGCGATGCCTGCCTTGGCACGAAGTCGGCCCCCTTTTAGGATGGAACATCGCACATAATCAGGTGTAACCTCGATCGCTTCCAGAACAATAATTCCGTCTGACAGAAGAATAGTATGTCCCCGCTTCAGGATTTTGCAGGGGTCTGGGCGTTCGACATAAATGTCGGTGCTCGTAGTTTTTCGCCCTCCTGAATCAACCCGTAACATGACCTCTTGTTTGTCCGCAACTGTAGTAAAGTCACCTTCAATATCGGTAATACGTATCTTTGGTCCAGACAGGTCCTGGAGGACCGCCACGTAGGCATCAAGTTCCGTAGCCGCCTTCCGAATGGCATGTAGGTTTTCCAGGTGTTCCGCGTGGCTGCCATGGGAGAAGTTTAATCGGAATACGTTTACGCCTGCATTTATCAAGCACTTTAGCATTTCAAAGTTTCTTGATGCTGGCCCAATGGTGGCTATAATCTTGGTTTTACGGCGCGAGCTGAGATCTGTATTTTTTCGAATAGCCATAGTTATCAAGCCTTAAGTTACAGTTAGTAGTGCGAGTCGAACGGTAGCACACCCGGTCAACAGGGGGAAGGATTGACCATGTTCATATCGTTTCACGATATTGCGTTTTAAAGTGTGGCAATTTAATGTATCGGTGTCCGTCCTAGAGCAGGTGTAGCCGGACGGCAGTTAGCTTACCCCTTTTTGAGGATTCTGCATATGAACAAGGATTCGGTCTATTCAAAAATTCAAGCTGATCTGGAAGATCTCAGGGGGAAGGGGTTATATAAGGAAGAGCGGATTATCACTTCCCAACAAAGCTGTGAGATTACCGTTAAAGGCGGGAGCCGGGTTATTAATTTGTGTGCGAATAACTATCTTGGTTTAGCAAATAATAGTTCGCTTATCGCGGCTGGCTGCGAAGGGTTGGAGAAGTACGGGTTCGGAATGGCGTCGGTGCGCTTTATTTGTGGAACACTCGATATCCATAAAGAACTGGAAAGCCAACTCTCGGAATTTCTCGGATTTGAAGATACGATCCTGTTTCCTTCCTGTTTCGATGCAAATGGAGGTTTGTTTGAGGCGTTGCTGGGCCCTGAGGACGCGGTGGTAAGTGATGAGCTTAATCACGCAAGTATTATTGATGGAATTCGCCTTTGTAAGGCAAAACGGTACCGATATCGTAATAATGATAGTGAGGACCTGGAGGCACAGCTGAAGCTGGCGCGCGAAGCGGGATGTAATCGTATAGTGGTTGCCACCGACGGAGTGTTTTCAATGGATGGGATTATCGCTAATCTTTCAGCCATTTGTGACATTGCAGAAGCGTACGGTGCGCTCGTGATGGTGGATGATTGTCACGCAACTGGTTTTCTTGGTGCTACAGGACGTGGGACTCATGAGTACAATAACGTCATGGGACGTGTCGATATAATGACGGGCACGTTAGGCAAAGCGCTTGGGGGCGCGTCAGGCGGGTATATATCAGCCAGGAAGGAAGTTGTAGAATGGTTGAGACAGCGGGCCCGGCCGTATCTATTTTCAAATACCATAGCGCCTGCTATTGTGTACGCATCGCTCAAGGTGCTGGACCTGGTTCGTAATGGTGATGATTTGCGGATGAAGCTCCGGGAAAACAGTTCTTTCTTCCGCCAGGAGATGAGCAGCCTTGGTTTTGATTTAATTCCCGGCGATCATCCGATTATCCCGGTCATGATTGGTGATGCTACAAAGGCGCAGGAACTATCCAGGGTATTGCTGAGTGAGGGGGTCTATGTTATTGGATTCTCATATCCTGTTGTACCAATGGGGAAAGCGCGAATAAGAACGCAGATGTCGGCTGGCGTTGATCAGGGGCAGCTGGAAAGAGCTGTAGCAGCATTTGCAAGGGCGGGTAGGTCGCTCGGTTTAATAAAGTAGGAGTAGCACATGAAGGCACTCGTAAAACGCCACCCCAAGGAAGGTGTATGGTTAGAGGACGTTCCGGTACCTCAGATCGCACAGGATGAAGTACTCGTAAAAGTCCACACATCCTCGATTTGTGGAACAGATGTACATATTTACAATTGGGACGAATGGTCTCAAAAGAACGTGCCTATTCCCCTGACTATTGGGCACGAGTTCTGTGGGACCATAGAAGCGGTGGGCAGTTTGGTGACGGGGTTTAAGGCGGGCGATCGGGTGTCCGCCGAGGGGCACATTACCTGTGGCTACTGCCGCAATTGCCGAGCCGGTCGGCGTCACCTCTGTCGGCATACTAAAGGTATCGGAGTGAATCATCCAGGCGCGTTTGCCGAGTTTGTGGCGGTTCCGGCGGCAAACCTGTTTCCTCTTCCGGATGACATATCTTTTGACCTGGCATCGATTTTTGATCCCCTTGGCAATGCTGTCCATACGGCACTCTCTTTTCCGATGGTTGGCGAGGATGTCTTAATCACTGGTGCGGGGCCGATTGGGTGTATGGCGGCGGCTATCTGCCGTCATGTAGGTGCCCGGCACGTTGTCGTAACAGACGTTAACGAGTACCGACTGAGCCTTGCGCGGACGCTGGGCTGTACCAGAGCGGTGAATGTTGAGAACGAGTCCTTGATCGAAGTCATGGATGAACTCGGAATGCGTGAAGGGTTTGATGTCGGGCTTGAAATGTCGGGGGCGAGTGAGGCGATTAAGCAGATGTTCTCCCTGATGAATAATGGCGGCAAAGTAGCCCTTCTTGGTATTGTATCGCGTGCACCCCAGATTGATTGGAACGAGATGATCTTCAAGGGGCTGTTTATCAAAGGTATTTATGGGCGCGAAATCTTCGAAACCTGGTACTTGATGGCTGCAATGATTCAGTCGGGTTTGAGTGTGGAGAAGGTGATTACCCACCGTTTTTCGATTGATGAGTATCAAGCAGGGTTTGATGTGATGCGGTCGGGTAGGTCGGGGAAGGTGTTGCTTGAGTGGTAGGGGTGGTCTGGTCAGTTTAGAGCTTTTTCCTGCTGTAAGCACCGGGCGATCTACGCAGCTTATCCGTAAACAGTTATAAAGAGGGATGGTAAGGTAGAATCATGTATCAATCCACTTTTGAAATTGCTGCTATTCTCCGAGTAAAAGAAAAAGACTAACTCGGATTATTCACCAGCCCCGTACAACCAGCCCCGTACAACCAGCATGGCTAAGGCACTGAATCTTTCACCGCAGGTAGGTTCTTCAAGTTCTCACTCTGAAATAATTGAAACTTTATTTCTCTAAGCACTTGACTTCAATCCGAATACCGTTCAAAGAAGATTAATAGGCAGTTTTCTGCGGCGTACATTGTAAAGTGTGCCGACATGAGTAAACCGTAACAAATGAAGATTAAACCCGGACGTCACCTTAACTACCATGTCAGAAATTAATAAATACAGCAAAAAACTTACTCAGGATGTTACCCAACCCGCCGCACAGGCCATGTATTATGGCATAGGGCTTACCGATGCCGATCTCGCTAAAGCACAGGTCGGCATTGTGAGCATGGGCTACGACGGTAATACATGTAATATGCATCTCAACGACTTGGCGGTGCTGGTAAAGGAAGGTGTGTGGAAGGAAGAGTTGGTTGGGTTGATCTTTCATACGATCGGCGTGAGTGATGGCATGGCGAATGGCACTGATGGCATGCGGTATTCATTGGTAAGTCGCGATATCATTGCCGACTCAATCGAAACGGTCTGTGGGGCCCAGTATTATGACGGCCTTATCGCCGTGCCGGGGTGTGACAAGAACATGCCCGGTGCAATCATTGCTATGGGGCGGCTGAATCGCCCTTCGATTATGGTGTACGGGGGGACTATAGCCCCTGGTCGGTACAATGGTCAGGATTTGAATATTGTTTCGGCTTTCGAAGCTCTGGGGAATAAATTGGCGGGCCGTATTGATGATGAAGAGTTCAAGTGTATCATCAGGCACGCCTGTCCTGGCGCAGGTGCTTGCGGCGGAATGTATACCGCCAACACTATGGCCTCAGCGATTGAGGCGCTGGGAATGAGCCTGCCGTATTCTTCGTCTAACCCAGCTCTGAGCGAGGCCAAGAAGACTGAATGTCGATCGGTAGGTAAGGCAATTCGGCACTTACTTGAGCGTGATCTCAAACCATCGGATATTATGACCAGGGAGGCATTCGAGAATGCGATTGTGGTGATTATGGTGCTTGGGGGGTCAACCAATGCAGTGCTTCATCTGATTGCGATGGCCAAGTCGGTTGGCGTGGCGCTGACCCAGGACGACTTCCAGTTATTCAGCGATAAGGTCCCGGTCTTGGCAGACTTAAAGCCAAGTGGACGATATATGATGGAAGATCTCCACAAGATAGGAGGTGTACCTGCAGTTATGAAATATCTTCTGAGCAAGGGGCTGCTGAACGGAAACTGTCTGACGGTAACAGGTAGTACGGTAGCGGATAATCTCCTCGAGGTGCCGGAACTCGATTTTGTTTCCCAGAAGATAATTTTCCCTGTAGAATCACCAGTAAAGCCCACCGGCCATCTGCAAATACTATATGGTAATCTGGCAACAGGGGGGAGTGTAGCAAAGGTAAGTGGTAAGGAGGGGGATGCATTTACAGGTACGGCTAAGGTTTTTGATAGTGAGCACGACTTGATGGAAGGCATAAAAGCAGGTGCTATTCAGCCTGGTAACGTGGTAGTAATTCGCTATGTTGGGCCCCGTGGCGCGCCGGGCATGCCAGAGATGCTCAAGGCAACATCTGCAATTATGGGTGCTGGCCTTGGTAACTCTGTAGCCCTAATAACGGATGGTCGGTTTAGTGGAGGAACCCACGGATTCGTTGTTGGGCACATTACTCCGGAAGCATTTGATGGGGGCGTTATTGCACTGGTTCATGATGGTGATACGATAGAGCTTGATGCGAAGGCACGTCAGATTGTTTTGCATGTGGCCCCCGAGGTGTTGGAGATCCGACGCATGGCCTGGCAGGCGCCCGAGCTTAAGGTTAAGAGTGGGGCGCTGTATAAATATGCGAAGCAAGTCACCACAGCGGCAGAGGGGTGTGTGACTGACTCTTTTGAGTAATGCTGAGGTGTCTTGTCTTTAGATTGTTGCTTGTGTTCTTCGTAGGGATTGGACTGTTTTATACCCATTCCAATTCAAAATGTCTGAAGACTCTATTTTCTGGAATGGGTATTTGTTTGTCCCTTCGGGGACTTTGCTCCGCAAATGATATACCGGTTCCTCATTTTTTTCTGACTTTTTGAAGTGGAACCGGTATAATAACCTGAGTTTTGGATAAGAACTGTAGCAGGTGACTAAAATTACTTCATTTACTTCGTTGTTTATGATCTAAAATGCTCGACGTAGCAAGCTTCAGCCTGTGCTTTTAGATCATTCGCGCCTCGTGACTAAAACAATTTTAGTCACTTACCTTTGTTCTTATCCGAAACTCAGGTTAATAGATACTCATAGATAGGTGGCTCGTTAATTTTTTCAAAGAAATTTGTTTTTGGTACTACACCATGACCGACGCGACTAATTCCGTTAATGCTACCGTAAAGGAACAGACTCCGGATGATCAGCACGGACTGATTACTGGTTCGGATGTATTGATACGCAGCCTGATAGCTGAGGGTGTGAAGACCGTTTTTGGTTATCCTGGCGGCGCGATTATGCCGATATATGACGCTTTGTATGATTACCCACAGTTCGAACACATTCTTGTTCGGCACGAACAAGGCGCAATTCACGCAGCGCAGGGGTACGCGCGAGCATCTGGTAAGACTGGCGTCGTATTTGCTACAAGCGGCCCGGGGGCCACCAATCTTGTGACCGGATTGGCCGATGCTATGATCGATTCTACGCCGCTGGTCTGCATAACCGGACAGGTATTTGCTCATCTTCTCGGGACTGATGCCTTCCAAGAAACTGATGTCATTAACATTACGACCCCTATTACAAAGTGGAACTATCAGGTGACCGACGCAAGCGAGATTCAATCGATAATTGCTAAGGCCTTTTTTCTTGCCGGGAGTGGTCGGCCTGGTCCAGTTTTAATCGATATTGCCAAGAATGCGCAGGTCCAACGGATGCTGGAACAGCCTTACAAGCCGTGTATCCACATTCGCAGTTATCGGCCAAAGCCGGTGGTACGCCCGGAGTTCATTGCCGAGGCCGCTGAGTTAATAAATCAAGCCGAGCGTCCCTTCGTGCTTTTTGGTCAGGGTGTGATACTCGGAAACGCCGAAGCTGAATTTAAGAAATTTATCGAGAAGGGAGGGCTTCCGGCGGCCTGGACTATTCTTGGCTTAAGCGCTCTTCCAACTGACCATCCTTTGAACATGGGAATGCTCGGTATGCACGGCAACTATGGCCCGAACGTGCTTACCAATGATTGTGATGTTCTGATAGCGGTGGGTATGCGGTTTGATGACCGTGTGACCGGCCGACTGGACCGTTATGCTCGGCAGGCCAAAATCATTCACCTTGACATCGATTCGTCGGAGGTGAGCAAAAACGTTAAAGCCACGGTGCCGGTCTGGGGTGATTGCAAGGAAACACTTCCGCTGCTTACGGCATTGCTAGATCGTAGGACGCACCCAGCCTGGATTGAACGGTTTGCTGAGTGCGCTCGGGAAGAACACAGCGTGGTTATTGATGCCGAGATTAACCCCCAGGGCCCTGTGCTTACGATGGGAGAGGTAATTAAGACACTTAACGAGTTAAGTGGTGGTGACGCACTTATCGTGAGCGATGTAGGGCAACACCAGATGGTAGCCTGTCGCTATGCAAGGTTTAATCAATCCAAGAGCAATGTTACCTCTGGTGGTTTAGGGACTATGGGTTTTGCATTGCCCGCTGCTATTGGAGCGAAATATGCAGCTCCCGATCGTCCAGTGGTAGCCATTATTGGGGACGGTGGGTTTCAGATGACTCTGCAGGAACTTGGAACCATTATGCAGAACAACGTCGATGTAAAGATTGTAATACTGAACAATCGGTTCCTGGGGATGGTGCGTCAGTGGCAGGAGCTTTTCAACGAAAAGCGATACTCCTTTGTTGATATAGAGAGTCCGGATTACGTAATGCTTGCTAAGGCGTACCGGATTTCGGGAGTTTCAGTCTCTGAACGAGCGCTTCTGAGAACGGCGATCGCGGAGATGTTAGATTTTTCCGGGCCTTTCCTGCTAGAGGTCATCGTTGGAAAGGAGAATAATGTGTTCCCAATGGTACCCCAGGGGTGTGGCGTTTCTGAAATCAGGTTGAAATAGTGGAATGAAACAGGAATTTACATTTACCGTATATACCGAGAATCAGGTTGGATTACTCAATCGAATTGCAATAATTTTCTCCCGTAGGAAGATTAATATTGAAAGTTTGAACACCTCGCCGTCGGAGATTGAGGGTATTCATAGATTTACGATTGTAATTAATGAAACCGAGGAAGTCGTACGGAAGTTGGTGGGACAGATTGAGAAGCAGGTGGAAGTGCTGAAAGCGTACTTTAACACTAATGATGAATTAGTCTGGCAGGAGCTTGCTCTGTACAAAGTTCCAACCGATGAAATTGCTGAGAAAGTAAAGGTGGAACGCTTGCTTCGAGAACACGGTGCTCGCGCAGTAGTAATTCGGAAGGATTACACGATCTTTGAGACATCCGGTCACCGCGAAGAAACCGACAATCTCCTGAAGGTATTAGAACCGTTTGGATTAATTGAGTTTGTGCGAACCGGGCGAGTAGCGATAATTAAAAGCAGCTCCGGATTTCACGAAAAACTGAGGGAATTCGAACAGGCCGAGCCAAGTGGCGAGGTCGTAGAAAACGAATTTTTGAGTCAGGGTGATACCGTTTTCGAAATGTAAATATCGTTGATCAGGTAAGATTCTGTTTAAGTTAAGTTAAATGTTTGGAAGGAATAATGGCACAGTTAGATTTTGGTGGTGTATTAGAGAATGTAATTACGAGAGATGAGTTTCCTCTTTCCAAGGCCCAGGAAGTTCTTAAGAATGAAATCGTCGCGGTTATAGGATACGGAGTGCAGGGGCCAGGTCAGGCTCTGAACCAGAAAGAGAATGGCATTAACGTTATCGTGGGACAACGAAAAAATTCAAAGAGTTGGGATAAGGCAGTCAGCGATGGATTTGTGCCTGGTGAGTCGCTATTTGAGATAAACGAGGCCTTAGAGCGTGGCACTATTATCTGTTTTCTACTAAGTGATGCTGCGCAGATTCAATTGTGGCCCACGGTAAAGGAACATTTGACGCCAGGTAAGGCCCTCTATTTTTCGCACGGCTTTGGTATTACCTTTAACGAACAGACTGGTATTATTCCACCAAAGGATGTGGACGTTTTTCTTGTGGCACCCAAAGGCTCGGGCACTTCGTTGCGCCGGATGTTTCTGCAGGGCCGTGGCCTAAACAGTAGCTATGCCATCTATCAAGATGCCACCGGACGCGCGTTTGAGCGAGTGGTCGCACTTGGAATTGCAATTGGCAGCGGCTACCTCTTTGAGACGAACTTCAAGAATGAGGTCTACAGCGACTTGACCGGAGAGCGCGGTACTTTGATGGGTGCTATTCAGGGTATCTTTGCAGCTCAATATCAAGTGTTGCGCGCACGAGGGCACTCCCCATCTGAGGCCTTTAATGAAACAGTCGAAGAGTTGACCCAGTCGCTTATGCCGCTGGTGGCCGAGAATGGTATGGACTGGATGTACGCCAACTGTTCTACAACAGCGCAGCGTGGGGCACTTGATTGGTGGAAGCGTTTTCGTGATGCCACTTTGCCGGTGTTTGATGAGCTGTATACCAGTGTGGCAACCGGTAAGGAGAGCCAGCGCAGCATCGATTCCAACAGCCGCCCTGATTACCGGGAGAAGTTGGAGGAAGAGTTGAAGGAACTTAGAGAGAGTGAGATGTGGCAGACCGGACAGGTGGTGCGCGGTTTGCGGCCGGAGAAGAAGAAGTAGGGGGTGGGGGCGCCTATGGTAGGGCGGTTGTAACTACTACTCAGGTACCCCCAATATAAATGCGCCCCAAAAGCGAGCTAACAATTTGTAACTGCCAGGGATTTTTTCAAGGTCGAGGAAAGTGATTGTTTTGT
>JBIIDM010000116.1:0-11208 GCA_044238365.1 Bdellovibrionota bacterium
CTGGTGATTTGTTACAAGCAGCCGTTGACCCGGCGTTATATGATGACGAGATACTCCGACCGACTCTTTCACAGGCCCTTATGAAAAAGACGGCGCAAGTGTATGTAGCACTCAACGATCTTAGCCGAAAGAACGGCCTCACCAGCGAGGACTTATCCATCATTGATGCTCATATACAAGTAGTTGACACCGTGTTGAAGAGAGCGGGTAGCGATGGCGATACAATTTCAATACCAGCGAAATTGTTGAAGGATGCGACCGACTCTTACCGGACTTTTTCGGGAAAAGAGTTTGCGAACTAAGAACCTGAGTTCGACGTAAGAACAAAGGTAAATGGTTGAAATTGCTTTAGACACGAGGGGCGTGCAGTGAAATAAAAGCGCAGGCTGTGAAGCTTGCTACGTCGAGCATTTTATATCATGAGCAACGAAGTGGATGAAGTAATTTCAGCCATTTACCGCAGTTCTTACGTCGAACTCAGGTTAAGAGAAGCGTTCGCCAGATTGCCTCTTGACGACAGAGATCAGCCACCCTGGGAACCGCTTTCCACACCGATTAACGCCCGGAACGAATTGTACGTATACTCTTTGATCTTTTCGAATTCACCATCCTGCTTCAGATAGTAGATCGAAGGGGGGCGCACTCCGTTGAAGAGTGAAAAAGTAACATCACAATAGTGCCCCATATTCTGAAATACAACCACATCACCTACCTTAAGAGGGCAGTCGGAGCGGTAATATTGCTTGAAGTCGCACGACGCACATGACGTGCCCCCAAAGCGATAGGTCTTCAATCGATCTTCAAGAGCCGAAGCATCGAACTCTGACGGCGTGACATACTCCATATTCTCTACGTCGAGAGACAGCGTCTGGGAGGCATTTCCGACTAGGAAATCACTTAAATGGGCTCGGAATGAAACATCCAGGATCGCTGTAGAAACTCCCTCATTGACCAAAAGGTCCGTGATACGTGAAAAAAGTTTAGCCGAGCTCCACGGATACGCTGCGCCTGGCTCAATGTATATTTTAAGATGCGGGTGCTTCGCTTTGAACTGGGCCATTTGTTGTAAAAAATACACTGAATCATATTTGTCATCGGTAAGAAGATGACCACCGCCAAGGTTGATCCAATGAGCTTGGGCGAGCTGAGGGGCCGCCTGCTCTTCAAGCGCTTTCAATACCAGCCCTAGTTCTTCAGCGCCATTTTCACAAAGAGCATGAACGTGCAACCCCGAGACCCACTCTGGAAGCTTTTGTGGAAGCTCAGAAATCGGCACACCAAATCGTCCGCCCTTCTCACAGGGATCGTAATCCGAGTAGGTAGATACAGAGGTTCGTGGATTGACGCGCAAACCGCATGCGACCCCCGCCTCAAGCGCCGCTGCAGCGAAGCGTTCACCTTGCGAGAGTGAATTGAATGATACGTGAGAGAGTAGCCCCAACAGCTCGGGCCACTCCTCATCAGTTATGCTGACAAAGAACCCATGACTTTTGCATCCCAACAGCTGGTACGCTAGTTGTGCTTCAAAGAGCGAGCTTACTTCGCCGGTAACGCCCCGCCCTTTGAGGAAAGGCAGTATCGAATACGACGCTTTGAGGGCATACAGAGCGGTAACGCCAGCTGCCGCTGCCAGCTTCTGTATGCAGGCAAAGTTTGCTTCAAGCCGATCAATCTCGAATACAATCGCCGGTGTTGACGGAGTGACTTTCACCGGAGTTCCTTGGCATGAAGCCACCCCTTGCTGATCGCTCACGATCCCCCCCCCCCCTACTTTTCAAATGCCAGAGGCTGATCAATCACCTCGTGCCATGGCAGCCCGTAAGAGCCGAGTAGTGTAAGGAAAGGATCGGGATCTAACTGCTCAACGTTAAACACTCCAGGTTTTTTCCACTGCCCATTCAGGACCATCATGGCGCCCAACATCGCCGGAACCCCGGTGGTATAGGATATCGCCTGTGAACCAACTTCCTTATAACAAACCGCGTGATCACAGTTGTTATAGATAAAGTAGGTACGCTCCTTGCCATCTTTTATACCTCGAATTTGGCACCCAATCGAGGTTCGGCCCTCATACTTCTCTCCTAAACTTGATGGTTCAGGAAGGACGGCTTTCAGAAACTGGAGAGGGACGATTTCCTTGCCTTCATAGAGAACGGGATAGATTCTGGTCATTCCCACGTTCTCAAGAACTCTGAGATGGGTAATATACTGCTCTGAGAATGTCATCCAGAACCGTGCGCGCTTCAGAGTGGGGATGTGCTTGACCAACGACTCAAGCTCTTCATGGAACAGGAGGTATGATTCCTTCGGTCCAATCTCAGGATACGCGACCGGGCGGTGTACTGAGAGCGGATCAATCTCTACCCACTGGCCATTTTCAAAGTACTTTCCTCGTTGAGTAATCTCCCGGATATTGATTTCAGGATTGAAGTTTGTGGCGAATGCTTTGCCGTGACTGCCAGCATTGCAGTCAATAATGTCCAGGTAGTGAATTTCATCGAAATGGTGCTTTAAGGCATGTGCCGTAAAAACATTGGTGACACCAGGATCGAAGCCACAGCCCAATACCGCGGTAAGGCCCCGTTCTTTAAATCGTTCGTGATACGCCCACTGCCAGCTGTACTCGAATTTAGCTTCGTCCTTTGGTTCATAGTTGGCCGTATCGAGATAATGCACACCCGTTTCCAGGCATGCGTCCATAATTGCGAGATCCTGATAAGGAAGGGCCACATTAATAACAATTTCAGGCTTAAACGACTGAATGAGCTTGACCGTATCAGAGACAGTATCGGCATCAAGTTGTGCTGTCGTAATCTTTGCCTGCGTGCCCCTCTGAGAGTGTAGAGCGTCAGCGATTGCATCGGCCTTGGACTTCGTTCTGGTAGCAATCAGAATATCAGAAAAGACCTCAGAAGCCTGAGCACACTTGTGGGCCACTACACTACCTACGCCACCGGCACCAATAATAAGTACTTTCGCCATCAATTATCTTTCCTTCAAAGAATTACGTTCAATAGTACGACCAACCTACGTTGTCCACACACCACATCGCCAGCGCGGGCAAAAGAATAAAGTCTTTACCGAGAGCAAAAAAGAAAATTTTCAGGACGCCATTCTCTTAAAGGAGAAAATGGAGATTCGAAAAAAAACTTTTGCTTAGGTACTTAGCGGACTACATTTCAACCGGCTGGGCCCGGACTCTATCATAAATTAAACCCTGTTACCAGTGGCGCGGTTCGGGAAGAATTCCAGCTAAGTTCCTCAACTTTTAGCATTTCCTAAAAAACACCGAAGTGAATAATACACCCTAAAGACCGTTCTCAAACAACCATTAAAGCGGACCGCCACTAGTACCGAAATCCTTATATAGTTCCTGTATAAGGAATATTAATGTATTGAAAATATTGCCAAAAGAGGAGAAAAATAGGTGTTAGTTTTTACCGGTAATGTTAAGATTTGTTTGAAAAAGGCAGTCAAAACATTAATAACCCGTTAAAAACTAATGAGAATTAGGTCACAACTTCAGCTATATTTCAAGCCACAAAGTTTATCAACGACAGTATCGTTGGAACTTGAAGAAGCTTATAAGCTTATTAATTTTCCACTTCGTTGCTCATGATATAAAATGCTCGACGTAGCAAACTTCAGCCTGCGCTTGGTGATACTACTGCTGCTTGCGTATGCACTAGCTCGACCATCAGTGCGATTGAAACTGGGTGCAGCAACTCTGTGGCTTATTGTTGACCGTTCCGCATCTGCCGCCTCAGAGGTCCAGTCCCATCTGAGTGAATGGGAAACCATAATTGAGCGAAAAGCCGTCCGCCGTCTGGGAAACTGAAGGTTCTAGACGTGGCCGAAGAGGTTTGGCCGTGCAATGCAGGCGAACAACCAAGAACGGTTGCCACAAGCCAGACGCGAATCGGTTCAGCCCTCAGGTATGTGTTAGGGAGAACCAATGATGGCGGCAGACATCGTATCCTTGTTATTTCTGACGGATACGCGACCGACCCCCTTGATGGCGTATCAGAGTTGATCACCGAACGTGGCATTCCGGTTGACCTTCGCCTAACCCGGCAGATAGCTCAAAAGGACGTACGGCTCAATAGACTGATAGTGCCCACCCGTGTCCTGGCAGACGAACCATTTGTCATAGAACTTGAAATAACAGGAAGTACAGCTAAAGCAGTTCCCTACAGCATCTTTCGTAATTGAAAGATGCTTCACCGAGGTTCATCAAATCTTGATAACAAAAAGTCAGTTATAAGATTCACGGACAGCCTCCCAAAGGCCGCTCAAATGCATCAATACAGGGTCGAGATAGCCCCAGAAAACGAACAGTTTACAGAGAATAATGCCGCAACCGCTATTACTGCCGTGGATCTACCGGCCGTATTCTCTCAGGAAACTGTGGCCGTTGCTCGTGCCCAATACGTAAGCAAAGAAACCCCGCTCACCTTTACTGACGGTTGGTCGGCAATAGCGCAAGATACAATCAGGCTCCCTACATTTGTCGATGGCTACAATCGTACGTTCCTCCGCCCGGAAGCATCAAGCGCCCTGGTATCGCTCGACGAAGATAAAGTGCCGCTTCTTGCTTCATGGCAAAAGGGGCTGGGTCGGGTGGTTGCTATTCCCTTTCCGCTAGCAGGAGACCAGGCCAGCATAGTCAGGCAATGGAATCAATACGGCGCTTTCGTGCGAACGATTGTTCAGTGGGTCCGAAGGCCCCAAGCACCGGCTGGACTGTCAGTGACCGCAGAGCAAATAGGGAACACTGCCCAGATCGTGTTACGGTATTCACCAGAATGGGAAAGAGAGGTGGGCATAAAAGCACCGCAGGCAGTAATAGCATCATCGCAAAGCAAAGACCCACAAGAGACCGCGTGGTCTCGCGTTGGACCAGGCCTGTTTACACTTACGCGCGAACTACTCCCCGGGGAGATCATTCATGGTGCAACCAAAGTAGACGAATACACCATTCCATTTGGTCCTCTTACCAACCCTCGTTCGCCCGAGTATGACTTCGACCCTGAACAGTATCGTGCTCTAAAGCAACTTTCGCGCATTTCTGGGGGAAAGGAACGCATCTCCTTGGATGGCATCTGGGATAATGTGGATGAATTTAGCTGGCACTCACTCCAATCGTGGTGTATCGGCCTAGCGCTCGTGTTACTGCTGCTGGAAGTATTGTTAAGTCGACTTAACCGGCATTCAGTACGAGAGGTAGTTATGGCTCGAGCAGAGGTGCCAGAGGGTGGTTTGTGGGTAAGGTACCGAACTTGGATTGTTGCGCAACGACGTACTAACGTTCGTTCTAAGGCCGGAAGGAAGAAGTTAACTTATGAAACCGTACACCAGTCAGAACCCGGAATAGCCCCTACAGAATCGTTACCACTAAACCGATCAGAAAAAGAAAAAATGATTTCAGCCTTTGAAAAGGCCAAACGTCGCGGCGTATAGTATATCCATTCCAATTCAATAATGTCTGAAGACTCTATCTACTGGAATGGGTATTTGCTTGTCACTCCGGGGGCTTTGCTTCGCAAAGGATATACCGGTTCCTCGTTTTTTAGGACTTTTTGAAGTGGAACCGGTATAATTCGGTTCGTCAACTGTTAGGACCTTTTGAAAAAACCGGTCCAAATAGTGCGGTGTCAACACAGAACGAAGATGAGAAAGGAGCTTATCGAGCCAGCACCTCAAAGCGACATTGAAAAGTCGAACACCTCCCCTTCATAAATCGACACTAATTTGCGCCTTGCGAAAAAGGGCAAATTGTAGTAACCTTGTTAAAATGACTTATACTTACACTCACAATCTTACCTGTTGCTCTTGTTGTTGCTCTTGTTGTTGCTCGTCTATAATGGCGCCGACAGGGGGTGTTTTAGTTTAAGTCTCTCTGGTTCGTCGCCCGTCAGGTGGGTGAAGGCCGAAGTCATCAGATCTTCAAATCCCACACTTATAAAACGACGCGTCAGTGTTTATATACCGTCCATGTTCAATATAATTCTGCTTAAGCCAACTTGAATGGATGTTTCTGTAGGTCTGATGATTCTGTGGGATTCAAAAATGAAACGAAAAACCCTTAAACAAGCAACCGTAGATACCCCCGCTCCACAACGTCCCGTTATTGCCGTTCCTTGTTTTACCCATGATGTGCCAGAAAGAACACACCCATTCTTTTCAATTAGGAGCACATACGTTGACGTAGTTCGTCGGTCCGGTGGAACGCCATTCCTCATACCAACTAAATTCTGCGAATCCTCCCTCAGAATTTTATACAACATAGCTGACGGAATAATGATTCCTGGCGGCGTTGATATTTCACCCATCCATTACGACGGGGAGAAGCACCCTGCAATACAACCCCCCGACACCGAAAGGGACCTTGTAGAACTCCACCTAGCCCAGTGGGCTCTTGCCGATAAAAAACCCCTGCTGGGAATCTGCAGAGGAATGCAAATGATTAATATCGCAAGTGGTGGCACCCTTGTTCCCGACCTCTGCGAATTTCGGCGCGACACTCACTGGCCGGGAAGACTCAACAATGAAGAGGCTGGATGGAGCGAGCTGGCGCATGACATAAATATAGTACACGCCTCTCTCCTTCATACGCTTGTAGGCGAAACCACGTTACGCATCAATTCCCTGCACCACCAGTGTATCGGTCTTCTGGGGAGGTCCCTTCGCATCTCGGCGACCAGTGATGACAGTACTCCGGAAGCCATAGAGTCGCTAGATCCGAATGTTTTCGTTCTTGGCCTTCAAGGACATCCAGAGACTCTTTGCCATGATATAATTCCCGCATGGCGAAATTGCTTTGATGGATTCATTCGAGCGGCAGAATCATGGAGGTGCCTGACAACATAAACCCCGTCCCAACCGCGCGCCCCCTTGAGACAAAGAGTTCCATCAAAAAATTCCATATGATAGGATGACAAGCATGTTCATTAACCTTTGTTCTTACGTCGAACATCAGGTTAATTAGTTTAGAAAGGAATCTGGAATACCTGCGCCCGATTTTACAACTCTCTGGAACCAAACGAACAAGCACCCGAGAAGTCGACAATACATTCCTGGAACTTACGGAGCTTTATTTCCATCCCGAAGAAGATCAAATGGTCAACAATCACAACGACCTAAATGTTTGCATTACCGTTCCGGGGTTCGATCCTCCTGCCGAGCACCCCGTGCCGGCCGAAATAAGAGAGGAACTTGTAGAACTGTGTAAGAACTATTACACAAAACCTTTTGACTTTGGCCCATCATCTCAGGCATCGGTGCAGGTCGGTGTCGAGGTAGAGTTTGAGGCCGTGCATCCAGACGGAACTCCTGCCTTAATTTTTGACAAGGGATTTGCCGGTATTCGCCATTTTACGGATGGCTCCGTAACTATCGTAAACGAACTTCCGAAACATGTCTTGGAGACTGGGACGACGATAGAAGCCACCAGAAACAGAACCTATGACGACGCAACGTCATACTACCAGAATGCTTGGACCACCGCCCATGATGCGATGGATGGTCACGGCGCTATGATCCTTTGTTCGGAAATGATGCCCTGGTATCCCAAGGATCGATTCAATCCCTCAAGTCGGCTAGATGAAGCCAGATACCAGTACTTTACCGACTCACTTGCTCACATCACTGCGAACCGGGAACCTATGGAGTGGGGTTGTCGAGGCAGATATGGCAGTACCACCGTAGAGAGCAAAATCTTTGATGACGGAAAGGCGCTTACAGTGGACCATTTTGCGTGCATCGAACGTCCCCACAACGCCGAGAACGATTCTCAAAAAGACGTGACTCCCTTAAGTTCTCATAGGATAGAGGTAGATCAGGGAGTACACTGGCTGGGCACCATGTTCCGCCAAACTGCACTGCAATTCCACTACCAACCGGGAGGCGCTCCCGGAGATCTTGCGGAAACTCGAAAACGGATCGCCGAAGCTGCGAACGCGGCGCCACTTTCACTCATCGGGCAACTTTCTCTTTTTGGTGGGGGCTCCGTGTTTAACGGAGACTCGGGCGTTACCGGTGGTAAACTTTTTAGTCGCACATACGAAGGGCCCCAACGCCTAAGCATTGGAATGACACGGTATAGCTCGGGCGATCCACATCAGATGCAGTTGGATCTTATAGGTAGCATGAGTGGAGAGCAGTTGATTCTTATGGACCCAGCGATTGCCTCCAAGCAAGGGATAGCAGGCGAGAGCCTGTCAGACGGCCAAACGGTAGATATGGTCATGGGGACGACGCACCCTCTGATACGGCTGAAATTTTCCGACGACGTTGCTCGATTCGAACTTCGAGTTGGAGGAAACCGCTTTCCACAGGACAATCTTGAACAGGAGATGTTCGTCGTAGGATGTATGCGTGGCCTACCGGAATTTCTAAAGGAACACGGAATTGAAATGAGCAGTCCTGAAGCAACTGAGGCTGCACTGCCATGGAGTCAGATTGAAAGCGCCGTATCAGCTTTAATGATTCACGGTCCTCATGCCGAGCTTGATAGTGGTTTTTCCAGCCTTATGCGCCAATGTGGAAGAACAGCAACCGAGCCCGTAACCGCACGGGATTTCGTCAAAGAAGTTCTTCTACCCGCCGTCGAACTAGGACTTACACAACACGGTGTTCAACCCTACCGTATTCGAGAACTTAGCGAATCATACGCGGCCCGCCTAGACGAAAATTATCCCAGTATCCTGTTACCTCCCCAACCAGACACCCCGGGCACAACAGGCTGCCGAGGAATAAATAACGGCATAATCGAACGTGCAGTACAGCGGACCCTGACAGAGTCGGGTACGAGCGAAACCGAATCCGCACGACTACTCCAATTATGGCTGATGAGACTTTCCCAGGACCATGTCTTTATACGGGACCATAAAGGCACCCTGCATCAGGCATGGCAATCCGAAGGAGCTATGATGGGAACCACAGAGTGGAAGCAAAACTTGATTGATTGGGCTAAAAATGAAGAGACTCGCCTCAGTAAACGGTTTTCAACGACGAATCTTGCCGGGAGGATGGATCACCCCGCGCCTCCGGCATGGCTTAGTGACTGAATCGTACTCCAGAGAAAATCCCGTCGACTACCCTGAGTTCTCGCGCATTACAATCCTCCCCTAAAGAGTCCAAACCTTAGGCGCCGTGTTACATTACTCACTCCGTATAGTACAACGCTTTCTCAAGCGCCCATTTTTTCTTGCCTTCGCAGCAAGCATCGGAACAGTGAGCAGTGCTACGTTCGCCCGCTATCTTTTAAACATTATAAATTCTGGCATTGGCAGACAAGGTGCAACGGTCTGTTTCTGGGTTCTTGCAACGCCACTCCTTTTCTTTCTCGGCTGTAAAGCTCCGCGAGGCAACTTCGCCACTCTTGCAGTTGCCGGAGCTGTACTCTTGTTCTCCCTCCAACTAAACATTGTCGAGGAACGAATTCACCTCCTCCAATACGGCCTGATAGGACTCCTGTGGACACACGCATTTATTTGCCTTCCAACGGGACAAAAATTACTATGGTCGGCACTTGCTGGAGCTATCGCCGGCCTTGCGACCGCGTGCCTTGACGAATCAATTCAAGACCTGCTTCCCTATCGGGTAGGTGACCTCAGAGACATTGGATTTGATTTTGTGGGCTGCGCGGCTGGAGTACTAACGCGCGTCCTTCATGAGAGAACAATTAATGAAACAATTCAGTCGAACGGGCCCCTGAAAGAAGTATAAAAAAACAGGCTCTCCGTTAGAATTTGTGGAGTAACTTTTCGCTTGAACAAGTTAATTATCGTTAGCAGCCAAGAGCCTTGCGGATGCGAGGTACCACTGTACCTCGCAAGGAGCAAAATTAGCCTTTTGACGAAGGGATCGAACAACCTTACCGACCCCACCTTAATCCCCTTTTATGGAGATTATAATTATCGCACTTATGTAAGAACGAGCACCCCCTCGCTATCTGCCCGCCCATGAATCATTTCGCTGGAAGAAAACTTACTCCCCCAGTTTCCCTGGTTATCAACAACAATAATTCCTCCAACTCCCTGGACCTTCTTTACTAAATACGCAATTGCCTCATCGGCTGCCTGTTGCGCACTCAGCCCTTTGTATCGAATAAACTCTGACACTGTCTTACCCATGGTAGTTCGGATGAACTGTTCGCCGTACCCTGTTGCCGATACGGCACACGTTTCATTATCGGCAAATACGCCTGCTCCGATAATTGGAGAGTCGCCAATCCGGCCGAACTTCTTATTAACGAGCCCACCGGTAGACGTCGCGGCCGCAAGATTCCCGTGCAGATCACGAGCTACAGCGCCCACTGTACCCAGTTTGCGCTCTACCTCACTAGCAGGAATATGATCAATGAATATTTTATCGCATTGTTGGGCATCCAGCCACTGCGCCTTCCGTTTTTCGGTTACGAAATATTCACTGGATTCGAAATTCACATCATGAAGTCTTCCGAACTCACAGGCGCCTTCTCCAACTAACATCACGTGCTCGGACTGTTCCATCACTAATCGAGCAAGGCGGATGGGATTCTTGACCAGCTGAACACCGGCTACGGAGCCAGCATTAAGGTCGATTCCATTCATGATCGCCGCATCCATTTCAACCTGCCCCTTGGCATTAAGAACCGATCCCCTTCCGGCATTATACATCGCATCGTCTTCAAGCATCGAGACACAGAGTTCGACAACATCTAGAGCTGAAACGCCTTGTGCCAGACTATTTCGCCCCTCTGTTAGAACCCTCAAGGTACTCTGAAAATAGTCCTGCTTTTGATGTACTGCGCCTGCGCCACCGTGAATCATTAGTTGAAAGGCCATATAAACTCGACTGGTAAGAGATTAACTGATACAGCGTCACTTGCAGAACTTTACTTTCAGACGCATCACACGAAAATACCGGGCGATAATTCCGCATCTTTCAAGCCTGAGTTCGACGTAAGAATAATAGAATGCGAAGCGCCGGACTCTCTATATCATCGAACTGCCTGCCCTAATACTCCAGATAAACCCGACCAAGTCGATGATACTGAAGATTAGGGCTGCAAGTATCAAGATATATATTATCTCAATGCTCTTCTATACCTTACGCTATAATCTACTCAAAGACCAATATGCACCTCTCAATCAGTTTATAGACAAGCCTAATCGCAAGATCACAATTGAATTTTGCAATACACTTTAAAAGTACGCGTTCGGC
>JBIIDM010000118.1:0-11161 GCA_044238365.1 Bdellovibrionota bacterium
CTTTTCCACAAAACATCTATCAGGACGAGTAATGAAAAACTTCACAAACGAAAATTCGTCAGAAACTGATTTGCCTTTAGCCGCCTAGGGTGTAGTTACCTGAAAAAGTAGAGGGTCGAGTCAAAGCGAGATCCTGTTGACTCAATGCTACTCCAGTCCCACAGGTACACTTTCTTCTCCTTTTTAGCGCTCCTAATGTATCGCCTATAATTCATGGGAGCTAGACCTATGATTCTACTTGACTTATTCGGATTTTATCGTTTGAGATATATAGAGTAGTAATCGGAGCATTTTGTAGTAGATTACAAAATATACACGACTATTTTGTAGTAGACTACAAAATAGTACTGCATCCAAGTCCCTTTATAGCAACTATTCTCTTAAACCTAAAAAGAGCAGTTGAGTGGGATAAAGTGGTCCCAGATATAGGTTTAAGGAAATGCGGGAAGGGCGCCAACTGCGCACCTTGAACTCCGGTGTGGCACACGTTTGCCCCATCAAGGCCGCGGGACATCAATGAGATGAACACCGCTAGGAAAACAATCTTCTGCTTCCAGAAAAGATCCAAGCTCGCCGTCCCGCTTCAACACGCACACAAATCCGCCCCGGCCCATCCCCTGATGAGGCCAGATGCGGTAACTAGGGAATGAGGCAAAGGAAGACTGTAACCGCTCATAACCAGGGATAGCGATTGGCGAAAAATCAGGATTACGTTTGAGGAACCACTGGATATTTTCTTCGTTCTCTTTAGGTGAAAATGTACAGGTAATATAGGCAAGCAGACCGCCAGGCTTTACTATCGCCACACAGTTATTCAATATACGCCGTTGCCGAACCACATTCCCGTAGATAACAGGTTGACTAAACGGATACTCAGCCTTGTGCCCCAAGGACTGCGCCGAGCAAGGGACGTCAGCTATTACGAGTTCACCAAGCCCAGGCAAGAGCTGGGCCAGGTCACGCACTTCCAGAGAGTATACCCGTGCGCCAACAGTACGACATCGATTCAAATTGGCAATAAGAATCTTCACCCGCTTCCTGATCACCTCATTACAGGCGGTGACCCGTGGAGCCAGATACCGCCACAGCAAAATGCTCTTACCCCCAGGGGCTGAGCACAAGTCTATTAACGTACATCCGTTAGGTGCTACTCTTCCCGCACCAGCACCAAGGAGTATAGAAGAGACGTCAGCGCAGTAATAATCGCCAAGGGCGTGACCCGGAAATGAGCCAGCCTTGATTCCACTTTGAGGGACGGATACCCACTCTGGCAAGAGATCGGAGCACGCTAACTGCTCGTCAGTCCATAGCTTTTCAGCGTTCTGCAACCAGACCACTGCTTGCCGTGAATTTGAGCCTCGACACAGGCTTTCCACGAAGTCTGAACATTCCTCCGATGGGAGGATTTTGGCAGCATATTTCTCTACAATATCCTTCCGAAGTGTGGGCATAAATTGTATAACCGCCTTTTAATATTACAGAAAAAATCCTACACTGTCTCGCCACATGCCATGTTTTGCCTTTTTTGAATCGAACACTCCCATGATACCGACTCTATGGGACTAGGTAGGTGGTGATTAGAGAAGAAGCGCGACAGGGTCAGAGGCAATAGTACTATCAAGGCAATAGTTACGATCAAAAGGTGACCGAGGGGTAATCGTTCACCCGCCTAGTGAACGCGTACAATTAATCCAGCAGCAAAAAATTACACCCGTCTCAGTGTAACGTTCTTTTTAAGTGTAACGTTCTTTTTAAGGAATTAGCTTAATGCAAGCTATTTTAGAGTATCAACTTACGCTTTATACCCTACTGGGAGTTCTGTTGCTACCTTTTGGCTATTTTATAGTCCAGTACACCTACCGATTTCGTCCCGACTTGATCAAAATGTGGCAATTTGTTCTGAGTAGCATTGCTGCAGTCATCGGATTGATTGTACTTGTTAAGCTTGCCAAGGCCCCCGGTGCAACAAAAGAAGAAAACCTGCTCTCTTTTCTACATATTATTCCCTGCGTACTGTCCTTCTTAATCTCAAGCGCTCCACAGATTGCCATGGCCATGGCCCAGGGAGGCGGGAAAAAAGGCCAAGGGGAAGGTGGCGTACAGAATTGGGCCCCAATTCCGATCAAAAAGGGAATTGAGCCCTTGACCTGGGATGATGTTATCCTCGATCCCGATACGAAAAGCGAACTTGCGGTATTGTGTGAACTTCTACGCGATCCTAAGGCCCCGGAAAAATATGGCATAGATGTTCCTAAGGGGGTACTCCTCAGCGGCCCGCCGGGAACGGGAAAGACCACTATTGCCAAAGTGATAGCAAATTGCGCTGGGTTATCGTTCTTCGTCCTACGTTCAGACCAAATTGTTTCGAAATGGGTCGGAGAATCGGAGAAAAATCTCTCGGCACTCTTCAATGCAGCACAGCGCCATGCACCCTCACTAATTTTTATTGACGAAGTCGACAGCATTGGGGGCCAGCGCGGTAGCGGAGACCAGGGCTGGAAAGACAACCTTCTCAATCACATGTTGCAGCTAATTGATGGTGTCGTAAAAAGCAAAGGCGTACACGTCGTCGCGGCAACCAACCGGCCCGACCTAGTAGACTCGGCCCTTAAAAGAGCAGGACGTTTAAATCGCACCATTGATATCCCGTTACCCGACCACGGTGCCAGGAAACAACTATTCCAGCTTTATATGTCGAAGCTTACTCTGGAGCAGGCTGTTGACATGGACCAGCTCTCAGAAGTTACCGAAGGAAAATCAGGCGCAGATATTAAAGCAATCTGCAACCAGGCCGGCCTTAACGCTTTCAGGCGCGAAACAGGACAGGGAGGCAAACGCGAGTACAAAGTAACGCACCATGATCTACAGGTGGCACTCGAAAACTTTTTGGTCGTGCTGGCGACAGATAGAAAGCGCGATCCGACCGATGCCCACGGCAACTACGTTGCTGCACCAATCACTGAAGGCATTGAGACCCTGGCATGGAATGACCTGATCATTGCCGATGATACAAAAACCGAGCTGATAATGCTCATGGAGCTCCTTAAAGATCCAGGTGCTGCCAAACAATACGGCATTGATGTACCTAAAGGAGTACTGCTAGCCGGCCCCCCCGGAACCGGAAAAACGATGATCGCAAAAATTCTGGCGAATACGGCTGGACTGGCATTCTTTACCCTGCGAGCCGATGAAATAGTTTCAAAATGGGTCGGCGAATCTGAGAAAAACCTTACACAGCTCTTTAATACCGCAAAAAAATTCGCCCCTGCCCTTATATTTATCGATGAGATCGATTCAATTGGAGGGGCCCGCGGCGGCCAACACAAGTGGAGTGACAATGTCGTAAACCATCTCCTCCAGATGATTGATGGTGTGGTTAAGAGCGAGGGACTACACGTCGTTGCCGCCACGAACCGGCCCGAATTAGTTGATGCAGCCCTTAAACGTGGAGGACGACTAAACAGGATCATTACGATTCCGCTCCCTGATTACAACGCCCGCAAACGCCTCTTCCAGCTGTATCTGTCGTCGCTTAAGTTACAGGAAGAGCTGAATCTCGAAATTCTTGCGCAGTTAACCGATGGTAAGTCGGCTGCTGATATTAAAGCGATCTGTAATCAAGCTGGTTTGAACGCGTTCCGACGAGAGACATTGCGGGGTGAAAGGAACTTTTTGGTGCAGCAAGATGATATGAAGCATGCATTGAAGGCTTTTTTAGGGGGCGGGCAGCGGGCGAATTAGGGGAGATGGGGACAAGGTTGTGAGAGTACAGGTGGTTAGGGGGCGCGAGTTTTTATTAGTCTTTTGCTACGTTGGGGCGGTAGGTGCGCATAATAGGGGTGAGGGAGTGTTTTTAGAGAAGATAGTTTTGCGGATATTTACGTTTAGAGATTAAATATGTTTGACCAGCTAGCGAATGCGTCACTCGAGAACACCTTCAACGATGCTCAACGCAACGGAACGACGGCCGAAAAGTTAGCCATCGAGCCCAGTGTATCTTCGAGTGAGCAAAGCGCTCTTCCGATTGTTCCGCCCGGCACAAAAGAGGATACCTGGCAAAGCCGAATTTCTATATCGCAGACAGTAGCCTCAGAACTGGAGGATGCTGCGGTAACCAAAGTAAATCAGGAAATTGGAACCCAGCTTACCCAGAGAGATATGAGTCTTTTGGCTCGTACGGTTATTGCATCATCTAAAACTGAGATAATTGTTGATCCTCCAAAAGAGCCTAGCAAAGTCGAGCATCAAACCAATCTCACCGTTGAACAAAACCAGACAGAGAAACAAAGCGAGCAGAATGTTATTGATGTCTGGAATCAAGAAGAGCTCAATGAAAATATTTCTGCCGAAAACCTAGAACAGCTGGACAAGGAGACCTTGTTGGCAACTCAGAACATGGAAGAGTTGCAGGATGTCTACAATTTGTTTCTTGATGACCAAGGTTTAGAGGATCCCTGGAGCACGTCCCAAGTCACTGCTCTTACTGAGGAACAACCAGTTGTGATGGCTAGCAAAGCCGAAGATCGTCAGTACAGCACGCCTGTAGAGATCAGCGTGCCCGAGATGACCCCGGCAGGACAATCTGTGCAGACAAAGCCGCAATTTGTAAAAGTAGCCGACCAACCAGTAATAAAAGAGTCACTTCTTACAACATCGGAAGCACAAGAATCGCCACTAACCAAGAACTCAATTTCGCTGCAAGACCTGGACCACTTGGACCTATCAGTTCGACCGACTTGAGGTAGTCAACGCTTCACGTCGCGCAACTGAAAGGAACTAAGGCTTCGCAGGAGAACTACACTTTACGCTTACATTATTTGAGTTCGCTCTCAGGGTGATTCTTCCTCCAATGACAGATCCGGGGTACTGACTCACACCGCAGCATGCCCTTCTACCCCCCGCCCAAAACCGCCCCCGCATGCAGCCGACGAAAAAACTCCTCCACCGGCAGCACTTCCCCGGCTGGCACCTTTAAAACCTTATCACCACGATACACCCCGTACGCCTTCACCCCCTCTCGGTACCCCTGTAATGCATGCAGAGCCTTCCCATACTCCCTGCGCCAGGTTTGCGAATTCTTGACCTCAATGGCCACTACCTCATCCCCCCTATGCCAAATAAAATCCACTTCCAAGCCGCCAGAAGTGCGCCAATAGAAAAGCTCACCGCCAATATTTTGGTAAGCAATCGCACTTCTTAACTCATGCAAAACGACCGTTTCGAGTAGCCCTCCAACCTCAAGGTCTCCAACCTTCGTATAAATTGTCCCCGAAATGGCACGAACCACCCCTGGGTCGAAGAAATAAAACTTTGGCGTCACCTTCTCCCTGACTTTCATTCGTGGCTGCCAACCAGGAAGACGAAACCCGATTAAAGTATCTACAAGAATTTCAAAATACCGCTCAACAGTTGAACGTGCCACAGCGGCATCACGTGCTATTGAAGAAACATTCAGCACCTGACCATTCATAATAGCGGCAATCTTAAGAAAGCGATGGAACCCCGCAACATCACTAATTAAGGTTTCCTGCTGAATCTCCTGCTTAAGATACGTTCCAACATATGCATTAAGTATATCAACTGCCATTAAAGGAGTCTGAACTACCGAAGGGAGCGTCCCCACCCTCAAGGCCTCATTAAGATCATAATCAGCAGCCATCTCAGCCGAATTAAGCGGAAAGAACTGCCTTTCGATTGCTCGACCAGCAAGTAAGTTTACATCGAGTCGCCTTAACTTCCGTGCACTCGATCCACTCATTGCAAATAGGTAGTGGGAGCCATGGAGTGATATTAAATTGTGGATCTCATTAAGAAGAGCCGGAACCTTTTGCACCTCGTCAACAACAACCCATGATGCAGGTGGCAAAGCCAACACCTCAGCTGCCAAGCAAGCCGGATTGGACAACAAGGGAAGGTAGTCAGCATCCAGCAGTAAATTCTTCCAAAGAGCTCCTGGATAATGGGTTCTCAGCCAAGTAGTTTTCCCGGTGCCACGCGGACCAAACAAAAAAAACGAATAGTTAGGATTAGTTAGAAGTCTTGTATACATGGTGGTAAATTTACTGTGCAAATTTACCACCATGTATACAATATTAGTAAGCACCTGTATAGACACAGATCTTTCGCAACATATCAGAATGGCGCCTTTCAGACCACAACTTCCCTTCTAAACACCATATCTTTTCACCATTCTCTACCCCTTGATTCAATAGTAGGGGGCATAGCAAGCAAATAGAACAAAGGTTCCAAGTCGCCATTTTTAATTGTCGTCAGGGGGTATTACTAATTGTCGCTGAACATCTCATCATATTTTCTTACTAACGATTCAAAATAAAAACGTTTTATCCGCTTTTCCATAATTCATGCCCTCCATTTCGGTAACATGAATTATGAGGCAAATCGCCCCTGATCGGTGAATAAATGAAACTCTCTAGGTGAAATAATTACTGATATTGAACGGGTAGGAGTGATCGTAGCCGCTTCCTACGACATCAAGACACGTTATAGCTTTCGAGGATGTCCCTAATCTCCTCCTTGAGGCCCTTGGACGCGGCAAAACCAAGATGCTCTTTCGCCTTGGAAACATCGAACCCACGATTTTTAATGAAAAAATCCACCCGTCGTTTATATAACGGAGGGGCAATGCCAAATGGTCGGCAGATCACTTCACACACAAGACCAAGCCATTGCATCGGTTTTACCGGTAGGTGAAGCCAAGGACTGGCAACACCGAGCTCTCGGGCAACGCTGTTCACAAAATCCTTTAGAGTAAGCGACTTCTCTCCGGCTATGATATAGACCTCTCCGTTACGCTCGGGGTGCTCCATGGCCTCACAAAAGGCGCGGGCCAAATCCCTGACGTCAATCCAGTGGACCAGAATATTGCCATCGCCAACGTAGAAAAACCGTTGCCGCCGAATCATGTCAAACAGCTTACGAGTGCGTGAGTCGCCCGGTCCGTAAATCATCGCCGGTCGTATAACTACTCCACCGATCCTGCCTTCACGAAAGTAGCGTAACGCAAGTTTTTCGCCTTCCACCTTTGAGGTCTGATAGATATCGCAGGGGCTATACGGCAACGTCTCATCCCCCGGGGGCTGTTCAATTGACGAAACAACACCGATAGTTGAACAGTGAATTACTCGCCTGACACCTGAAGCAATGCTGGCCTTTAGAATCCACTCCACGCCGCGAATATTTACATTGCTGTATTCCTCATCCGGGACATTGACCTGTCTAAAAAGCGCTGCAAGATGAAATACCCCGGTGCAATTTGCTGTAGCGTTTAAAAGGCTGTCAAAGTCATTTAAATCGGCCTCGACGAATTCAAGGTTTGGATCCTCCAGACCTTTGGTGTTTTTCTGTAATGTCCCCGGCCGCACCATAGCTCGCACCTGTTTGCCCCTGCCAAGGAGTTCTTTAACAACAAAAGAACCCACAAAACCCCCGGCGCCCGTCACAAGAAATCGTTCAGTCATTTCATACTCCTATTCGCGCTGTTTATGCCGGGCCAAATATGCGGTAAGTTCACCTCTAAGTCGATATAGAAGGTGAAGATCACTCAGGGTGAGCAAAGCCATCTGCTTTTTTAGGGTATGACGCAACTCATCAGAAAGGTTAAATTGCTCGCCCAAAGTCTCAAATGCCTTGATAATCGCTGTGTACTCCTCGGGCAAAACTTCACGGTGATCTAGTCTCCGGTCCTTTGTTAGGACCTCCGTTGAACCTGCGGAAAGTGTATAACTATAGACCATCACGGCCTGAGACAGATTTAAGGATGGGTAGGCGCAGGCCTGAGGAATAGTACTCACAATTTCACAGGCCTCAAGATCTTCATTCGAAAGCCCTGAGGACTCCTTGCCAAAAACAATGGCTACCCGGTGAACCAGCCCCTGCTTTCCGCCGAGGAGGGCGGGCAGTTCACGAACATCGCAATATGCCAATTGGCGTTTTCGATGTCGCGCGGTCGCAGCGACTCGGATATCGCAATCCGCGGTTGCTTCCGCGAGCGTAAGGAACGTTTTGGCGTTCTCCAGAATTAATGACGACCCATGAGCAAGGGCATACGCTCGATCAGAACGGTAGTCACAAAGGGGGGTCTGACCAGGCGAAGGTCTGAGTACCCCATAGTCGTTAAAGCCCGTGCTACCGATCCAACATTACGATCATCTTCGGATTCAATCAGTACAAAAATCACTTCCACAACACAGCCCTATCCAACTACGAATACATATCAGAATCCCTAAAGCAGGTAGTCTTCACGTCTGCGCAATAACGACTAGCCCAAAACGTTGGATCCTTGGAATCGAAGAATTCCCTCGTTACAAAGACAGAAAATCCTACCTCATATGATCCATCACAATAAACCCTGCACCACTTTGAATCTCCAACAAGAAGCGCGGTTAGTGGACTTGGATTCTTCCAGATAACGGTTTGAGGATGCACCTGGTCTAAATAATCATGCCAACCTAGTCGGCCACCATATGCCAATCCTTGAATCTCGGCAATTTTACTGGGATTTACATTAGTTCGACCATCAATTGTTACTTTATGTTCGAGATTACCTAATGAATCGCTCAAACGATACATCACGTATCCACCTTCTCCAAAAGCGTTTAGGATGGGATGCGGCAAATCCTTATCAATAATAAAATCAAGGGCCGCGTTCGGCACGACCCCCTTATCCACAAGGGGCTTGAATGGTTGCTCAGCATACACATAGAGCAGTACCGTAACGAGGAAAAGCAATCCTTTCCCTTCAACCATTGTGATTACCTCCTTGAGTTTTTCAATGGAATTCCAGATTTCACCGTATTCCTGCGGGCGGTCACTCCAAAATTCAGCCACTAACGCAGCAGTAATAACAACGGCAAACGGCAAAAATTTTACGACTCCTAGACCACCGACTCCCAGTATGATCGCCGCTGCAACCGGGCCTCCGTATACCAGCTGCGGCCGCTTGCTTCCAAATACAATCGCAAGTGTCACAAAGAGTAAATAGATCCCCGTTCCGTAATCCCGAATAGTTGCCGGACCGAACTCGATAATTGAGCCATGTGAAAAGGGGTGATCGCTTTTGCTTAAGAATATCCACCACTCCGCACCACCATAGGGCGTCAGCAGTGTTCCAGTAAATGCCAGGGCAACAATGAACATATGCGTTCGCAGGGAGACTCGCATCCAGGGCCATGCAACACAGAGTCCCATTCCTAGAACGGTGGAAATGTGAGAATTAGCCCACAAGCTCATAATGCCAATCAACCCTACGCCACTCCAAAGCGTCACCTTGCCTTCATTTCTGATAATGGCAGTAAGATTCCAGATCAAAAGTGCAAAATAAATCCAGACAAACGTCTGTGGCCGCAGAAGCACGAACGCACCTAGGGAGCACGTGGCGACAAAGCCGACTAGGAGGCCAAACAACCAGTCTCTGGCGATCAGTGAGAAGACAAGACACAAACTTAAGCTGACGGACGCAAACAGGATGGTTTGTAGGACCAGCAATCCCTTTAGGCCAAAACGTGATTCTGTAACCGCAAACAACACTTCCTGGGTCCATGAGTAAGCAACCCAAGGCTTCCCAGCGGCAAAGGCATTCCAATAATCAACATACGGAACCCAACCGTGAGCTACTATCCACCGCCCCACCGAGATGTGCCACCACAAATCGGGATCGACAAGCGGTCTATTGATATAAATGCCACCAAATATTGCCAAAAAAATCCAAAGTAATCGTCTCATACGCGGCGCTTTAGTCCAATATGGCGTTGCTAGTAGAAATGTACGCTAAAAGCGCATGCCTTAGCCCGGATTATTCACGAAACGCGCCTCCATAGTGGTTAAGGTGCTGAAGATTTTGCCGAAAATAAGATCTTCAGGCTTATTGAGTGTTGAAACACATAGAAGTCTGGAAATCTCATCTTCGCCGACAGAGTGGAGTTTACCCACGACTCTTTCGGTCTGCTCGCCGTGAATAACCCTTGATAAGAATTAAGTCCTTTGCAAACATGTGTGTGCCACACGGATACCCACTGATCTTGCCGAAATTTTTAGATTTTAGGTAGTAGTCAGATGCAACAGACAGGACCTTCCGATTCAAATTCCCAAAATATAGGCAGCGATGCGTCCTAATTAACTAGTTTCTCTATACCTACCCTCATTAGAAATTGGCTGATCGCAAATTGATACACTATTTCTAATGAAATTTGTTGATTATTTTTCTACGAGCCTTGTCATTCAGAATATTTCTGGTACTGTCGCGCGCATTGAAGGTTCTAACACTTATATGTCTAGATTTACTCGTCCGTGTCAGTCTCTTCTCGCATTGGCCGCAACTTTGGGTGCTAGCTTAGTTTCCGTCGCACCTGCGAAAGCGGTCGATGGTTTCAGCATCGACACCAGCCAACCAATCCAAGTATTCGGGACCGGATGTCCTGGGGGTACGGCTCGTGGTGAAGTTAACGGAGACACCGTCTCGGTTATCTTCTCTGGCTTTAGTGCAAACGCCCCTGCTGGAACCTCTCAAAGCATATCGTGTAACATCCGGATGGCTTTAAACATACCCGCTGGCTACACAGTGCAACCTGTCAACGTGGCATATATTGGTTCTGTTGCGCTTAACCCTAGTGGAATAGCGAACGTGACCACGTTTGCACGGTTTGGTGTTGGTCGAAATGTGAAGATTGATGAGTTCAACTTCCCGAACCGCAACTACCCTGCTAACTATACAGGCGTGTGGGATCGGAGCATCGACGTCGACCTCGCTGCGTTCAATGCTTGCAAAACTTCTAAGTCCTCTGTATTTGGCCTGAACACCTGACTTCGACACATTTACCTGAAAGACGTCCATCACTCTTAAATAAACCTAACCAAATTATAGGTTTATTTACCATCAAGATTAATTCCGCAATTGTAGTGCCTAGTAACATTTTAGAGTTGCATCGACTATTCAATCGTGGTAAATTTCTTTGTATGTACGTGAGAATAAAAACCACACCCAATAGTCCTCGTCGGTCAGTTCAGCTGGTTGAATCGATACGCCATGTCGACAAAGTAAAACAGAAGATAGTGCGATATATCGGGATTGCACAAAACGAGGTTGAAGAAGCAAAGCTCCGAGAGCTTGCCGAACTTGTTAAAGCGCAGTTAGAGCGAGAGTATC
>JBIIDM010000258.1:0-3111 GCA_044238365.1 Bdellovibrionota bacterium
CGAAAATACGTATTGTATTACCCAGCATTTTTCTTTTTTTTGGATTCTTCGTTATTTGCCGGAGGCCGAAAGACTATATCGTACTCTGAAAAATTATGATCGTCGGATTTCAGCCAGAGTCACGCCAAACTTTCTCATTGCCGCGTCGAGGCCGATCTTATCAATGGTCCGCATCATTTTGGTGCTGACTTTGATTGGTACGCTTTTCTGCTCGTCAGCAACCCAGAACTTCTTCGTATGAACGTTCGCCATAAAAACATGCTTAGTTTTATTGTTTGCATGGCTTACTCGGTGACCATGTTGGCGGCACTTTTTGGATATTGAACAACGATGGGACATAGAGACGCTCCAAAGAATTACGATAGACGACGCTGGACGTTACGAGATCTTGAAGTCTTTAGCAAGACCAACAGCTGATAAAATCGGCAGCAACGGTTAGGTTTTATGAGCGATGACGCTGGAACCTTGTTCCGGGTGCTTGAGGGACGAGCGATGTATTCGACCGGCTTTTCGCAGCGCTCGGCCACTAATATCTAACTAAAATAATTCAGAAAAGTGGCCACTGAAATAGTTGAGGAAGGAAAGATTTGGCCGTAATTACTAGTTCCTCGGAATAGCGAAGTGGCGAAGAGCAGGAATATAGCGGATTGAT
This sequence comes from Bdellovibrionota bacterium, assembly GCA_044238365.1. GTDB lineage: Bacteria > Bdellovibrionota_C > UBA2361 > UBA2361 > JBIIDM01 > JBIIDM01. Next base: position 653 of record JBIIDM010000258.1, read on the forward strand.
AATATAGAGCGTAGTTCGCGCCATTCGATGGCGTCTCCCGTTGAGCCACAATGAAGCACTATAAAATCCATATAAATAAAATATGGCATCTTCTCTTTCCTATCTGGCATCTACCGTAGTATAAGTGGGATAATATGGGAAGTAGTGGGAGTCTGTCCTAATATTACGTTATGAACATTACGTTATGAATAGCGTCGATGTACCAAAGAGTTCTGGTCCTGGTGTTTGTACCTTCCGGGGAAACTTTACCCACAGTGTCGATGACAAGGGCCGGGTTAGTTTGCCTTCTGACTTCAGGAGAATTCTTGGAGAAAGGGGAGAGGACCGAATTGTCATCACAAACTATATTTCAGATGGTTCACGCTGTCTGGAGGGGTTCTCTGTAGGGGCTTGGGAGGATTTTGAAGGGCGCTTGAGGATGAAGAGTCGTTTTGATCCTCAACTCCAGAAGTTAGAGAATTTCTATTTGAGTCGTGCAAGCGAGTGTCAGGTGGATGGAAGTGGAAGAATTCTGCTTCCGGCTTATTTACGGGCTTATGCTGGAATTGAGAAGGACGCCACTTTTACTGCATCCATTCATGGGTTCAGGATCTGGGATCGAAGGGTCTGGGATTACGTGTTTTCCAGTGCTGAAAGTGCGTTAATTGAGGATCCCTCAATGTTTGCCAATATCGATATCTAAAGTGGCAGTAGATCTGGTGCAGTTGATCTGAATTAGAAAACAAAATAGCAGTAATGAACATTGGCAGTGATGAGTAGTAAGGCGAGCCGGCATGTTTCGGTACTCTGTAAGGAAGTAGTTGAAAGTTTTAGCTACCCGGGAATGTTCTTGGACCTCACCTTTGGTGGTGGAGGGCATTCTAAGGCGATTTTGGTGGCCCACCACAAGAATGTAGTTTTTGCGGTTGATAGAGATTTGCACGCAATTGGGCGGGGGCAAGGCTTGATACAGGAGTTTTCTGGCCGACTCGACGTGGTGAAAGGAAAATTTTCGCACGTGGGAAGTTTTGTCGGCGGTCGACAGTTTGATGGGGTAATAGCGGATTTAGGGATGTCGACAGACCAGCTTAAAGGTCAACGTGGTTTCTCTTTTATGGACGATACTGAACTTGATATGCGAATGGATGTCGATGCTGAATTAACGGCCGCGGAGGTGTTAAACCACTATGCCAAATCTGATCTGTATCGGGTGATGCGAGACGGCGGGATCGGACCACGAGTGATACGACCGCTGGTTGAGGGAATCGTTCGGGGACGGCCCTATCGCACGACAGGGGAGATTGTGGATGTTATTAAGAAGGTAATTCGACGAGATAAGGATCAGGGAGGCCATCCAGCGACCGTTGTATTTCAGGCGCTGCGCATGGAGGTAAATCAAGAGCTTGCAGAGCTGCGGACGGTCCTTGCAGCACTTCCGGGTCTTGTAAAGCCTCAGGGGAGGATAGCAATCATAGCTTTTCACTCCTTGGAAGATAAAGAGGTCGCTCGTGTAATGCGAGTTTGGGCACAGGGTTCAACCGTTCCGGCACGCTTACGAACGGGGGCTGAGCAGCGACCGATTGGCAGGCTGCTCACAAGGAAGGCCATCGTGCCGACTGAAGAAGAAACAGAGCAGAATCCGGCGTCGCGCAGTGCGCGGATGAGAGTATTTGAGATGGAGGAAGCTCCGGGCGCATAGAGGGCTACCGCGGGAAAGTCTTCGGGCAGGTCAAATAGAATTCAAAATGAGGTCATTATGGCGGTTTGTTTACAGTATCAAGCAGTATATGTTCGTCGCAAAAGTGCGAGCATTCTATCATGGAAAACCTACTTTGTAGTCGGTATGGTCGTGTTGTTTTCCCTTGCGTTGAAGGTTAGGGGACAAATAGCGATCATTGGTTTAGGTTACGAACTCCATGGAGCTCAGAGTGATGCGATGGAACTTGATCGAGAGCGAACAGACTTGGAATATCAGTTTTCAGTTTTATCAACGCACCAGTTCCTACGGGCCGAAGGTGAGAGTCGACTGAGAATGAGAGAAACCCAAGTGAGTCAGATTCGCCATATCGCTCGGAGTGAGTAGGATCCACATTTCGGTTAAAATTTCCGAAGACTCTGTCTTTTTCAATCGCCGCGTTCGATTTTTATTGGGTTTATGTCTTGCAGGGGCTTTTATCCATAGAATGTACCGTCTCCTGATGATTCATGAGTGTTTGAAGTGAAATCGGTAGATGTGCAAAGATAGTTCTTGGGGATACAACGGGGTGAATAGGTGTGAATTATCGCGGTTACCAGAGCTCATTAGGGCAGCGCATTTTTGGTGAGAGATCTACCATTTTCTTGCCCCGTCATCGAGGGCGACGAATCCGAGTATTTTTCATAGTCCCTGTTATTTGGGCGCTCATTCTTGTGGCTCGCCTCGCGAGCTTGCAGATAGTAGACGTCGCGCGGTGGCGAGATTGGGCTGAAAAACAGCACTT
>JBIIDM010000119.1:0-11049 GCA_044238365.1 Bdellovibrionota bacterium
TAAGTGGTGTTTCTTCTTCGTCTTATCAACCTGAAATAGTACAAGATGGGGTAAAGTCCAGGGTATTACTAAAAACTCAAAATTTCAATAAAGACTTTGATCTTTCATATCGTTTACAATCAAATGATCTAAAATCTAGTCTAATAATTCATGAAGATATAAAAGAGAATTTTTTTCTTTTATCGATTCAACCTCCTAAGGATCTGACAGAAGATAAAATTATACCTAGGGAGTACCAATTTATTCTTGATACCTCAGGTTCAATGAGTGGTTATCCTATAGAAACCGCCAAGAAATTACTAAAAACGCTACTAATTAAATTAACAAAAGAGGATAGCTTTAATATTCGTTTTTTCGCTGGAGGTAGTTCTACGGCTTTTTCAAGTTCACAATCTGCTACAGAAAGCAATATTAGCTTTGCATTGAATATGATTGATTCTGTTGATAGCGGTGGAGGCACTGAACTACTATCAGCTTTGCAGGCAACGTTTCAAGATATAAAGTCCAATTATTCAAAAGCGCGATCTATTATTATAATAACAGATGGATATATCTCTGTCGAAAAAGAAGCTTTTTCACTTGTACGCGAACATCTTAATGAAGCAAATTTATTTTCTTTTGGTGTCGGATCCTCAATTAATAGGTTCCTTATAGATGGACTTGCTCATGTAGGACACGGATCTCCTTTCGTCGTCTCTTCAGAGGAGGAAGTTGATCCAGTTGTTAATGAGTTTGTTGATTTACTTAGAAGTCCTGTTCTTCATAATATAAAATTACGCTTTGATGGATTCGAAGCGTATGCTGTTGAGCCAAAATCAATTCCAACAGTATTTAAAAATCAACCATTATACGTTTATGGAAAGTGGCGTGGTGAACCAAGAGGTGGTGTCGCCATATCTGGAACTTCTACCAAGGGAGAGTTTCATGAGTATCTACCTTTACAGTCTGTTTCCTCTCGTAACAATCCAGCGTTGCGCTTTTTATGGGCTCGTAAACGATTGCAACTATTAGATGACTATCAACTGATAGGTGTTGATCAACAAAAGACAGCAACCGAACTGGCTCTAGAATATTCTCTACTCTCCCAGTATACCTCGTTTGTAGCGGTATCAGAAAGAATTAGAACTGAGCAAGCAGAAGGTAATACAGAAACTATAGAAACGATAATACAACCTCTGCCCTTACCGGCTGGCATGATGACAGGCACTGGCTATGCTGCTCACGCAGTGTATAGTGACTCCCGAATTGCGGAATCAGCAGATGTAGCCCTTACCCTTCTTAATGGCAGTTTAGGAGCTCTGCTGATGATAGTCTCTGGGATGGCAACGATTATGCTGGCTGCATTCGGAACTAAAAAGAATCGAAGAATCAGGTGGGTCTTTGCTTCAATATCAGGATTAATTGCAGTGGGCTTTTTCGTGGTACGGAGCTTAATTTCTACGTGGTTTAATGATACTTCGTTAAACTAATTGTAGTTTCGAATGTCTACCTGGTATGGGAGGGTAGGCATTTTAAGTTATTAATTTCACCGAGATTTTTCAAGGATTTCAAAATTATTTTCAATATTATTTAGTGCCTACTGTAATCGTTACTTTGAAAGTGCGGAATATAGTAGGCACGTTCAGATTGTCAAATAGATTCTGCATCATAAAGTCAAAGCTTATACAAAAAAGCTGACTCTAACGGAATCTATGTAGGAGCTAGTCCTCCTCTGAGACCTCTTCGAGACGCTGATATGTTGAGGTTCTGTAGCCAGTTTTCGTGATACCTCTCTTCTGATTGAGACGGTGAACCACAACTGACATCCGATGCACACCGTATCTGTCGGATTTTAGTACCGCTTTATATATTGGGGCCGAACTAGGAAAAAACCAGACTTGGTTAATTTTGAAACAACAGCCGCGTTTGGTGATGATTTTTTGCAAGCCGAATAAAGATGACTCCCTGTGCAAAGACAGCTATGATTCCTACAAACAATGTGACTATTGCGATGGGAAGATTGTGAGTCACACAATAAGTTGGTGTCGAATCTGAGCAGGTAAGAAAAACAGAAGAACGCTCATGCCAAACATCCGATTCAGTCAATGTTTTTAGAAACATGTCAATTTTTTCATTTCGATCCAAAAACTCAATCGTTGCAACTTCGACTGGGACCGTCAGTTCGATACCACCCGCTCCAACTGTCCTGTTTTCTTCATGAATGCTTTTAACAACTCCCACGGTCGTGTATCCCTGGAAGTAAAGTTCAAAACTCGCAAACAACCACCCTAACAGCCAAATGCTTAGACCAAAGCAGAGTATTCCAGAGATGAGGGCAAGGGTCGCAAGTCTCCTTTCGGTAGGCACTATCTTCATCATGCGTGTCTCACTCATCCAAACCCACAAAAGCACGCTCAAATTTTGGCGCGTCCGCTCGTATCGGACTCTATTCCAGCCGATTTTTGGTTCGGCCTCGGACAATCTGAGTCTCCCCGGTACCCTTAGAACCTCTGCGAAGTTCAAACACAAACGCAAAAATAGCTGCTAAAAAAAAGTTTAGTAGGGTATAATAACCGCACCAGATCCAAAAATACTCCTTTCCCAGACCCCAAGGGGTAACAATCTCAGCCACTTCCCTGAGGCGTTGAGGGATGAAACCGGACGTTATCACACCGCAGTAAAAAAATAACAACGCAAAGCAACAATATCCGGTGTTCCCCACGTAGAAGAAAAACATTCCCACCTCTTCATAGCGAAGTAAAGAGAAATAGGGCTTGAACTATTTAATGTAAACAACCCTATTCCTAAATCCGTATACGCCGATCATGCCATGTATGATAGCAAAAACGAAAAAGAAACAAGTCGCGGGTAGATTTTGAGTATGCATTAAATTCCTTCCGTTACTGAAATACCCTTTTTTCCTTTAATTCAAATCGTCTCAATCACAAAATTACTTAAGTACAGTCTAGAGATCGAAGATGTAGCCAAAGCAATCAACCCAATACTGCAAGGCTGGATCAGTTACTTCAAAGTATTTCGAAAATCTGCCTTACTAAGTGTCTATAATTACATCAATATGAAGCTCATGAATTGGGCTCGTCGAAAGTTTACAAGCTTAAAGCGAAGCCAGAGACAGGCAACTAAGTTGCTAAAGGCAATTTACCTCAAAAGTCCTTCTCTCTTCGCTCACTGGCGAGAACATAACTGGGCGTCTGAATAACAAGAGCCGTATGAATCGAGAGATTCACGTACGGTTCTGTGAGAAACTGAAGGGGGAGGTTCCTTTCGCTTTACTCGGCGTACTAAGTAGTTTTCAGGTAGCGTGGAGGAGAGGGATGGTTTGACTTTTCATTATTTTCGTAAGTTGTTTCAAAGTGTTGTCATCGATGCCTTTATAAGATAAAATTGCTTTATCTTATTTTGATAAAGCAATTTTATCTTATAAAGGCATTACGATGGCAGAGTGGAAATTCTACGGACGAGCAACGCAACGAACTGATTTAAAACAGATTTTAGATCGTAAGCGGTGGTTTTTTGTGAAAGTCACCGGTCGTCGCCGAATCGGCAAGACGGCTCTTATCAGGCAAGTAATGCAGGATCAGGGAAGTCAACGAGCTGTATTATACGTTCAGATACCAGACTCTGAACCGGCTGGAGTCTTGTCCGCTGTAAAAGACGCTTTAAGTACGTTTCAGGTATCGCCTGAACTTTATCCTCGTCCCAACGATCTCCTTCAACTCGCTAAAACTTTAGAGGCGTTGGTTGAAGCGGGCTATGTTCTCATCCTTGATGAGTTCCAATACTTCAATCGGAAGGGGTACGAGGAGTTTTGCTCGTACTTACAGGCAGTAGTGGATCGGTTAAGTGGTAAGGCTGATAGGGTCTGGGGCGGCTTAATTGTTCTTGGTTCGATTCATACCGAGATGGTAGCTTTACTTGATGATCGGAATGCCCCACTCTATAATCGTGTAACGGATACTCTGGAATTAACTCATCTTGATATTGGTTCAATTTTATCCATCCTACACGATCACGCCGATCCGTCTCCTGAACGACTCTTGTTCCTGTGGAATCTGTTTGAAGGAGTGCCAAAATTCTATCGAGACTGTTATGAACAAGACGTTCTGGCTGCTGATCGAAAGAGATTATTACGCAGACTTTTTTTTGAGAGTTCTTCGCCACTCCGTTCAGAAGCCGAGAATTGGTTTTTGCGAGAACTCCGAGGTCGCTATGATGTTGTGCTCAAATTTGTGGCTCGCAATCCTGGCCAAATGCACAATGCTCTTGTAGATGCGATTCGTGAGGCAAGCGGAAGTCCTGATACTCAGATTGGCGGCTACCTTAAGGTGCTAATTGAGCGTTTTGGTTTGATTGAGCGGAAGTTGCCAATATTTGCTAAGGCAGAAGCGAAACGTAGCCGTTATTATATTACGGATAATTTTCTACGCTCATGGTTGGCGGCTTTAGCTGCTCCAGTCTCCGCTATAGCGTTTCGGCCTCTTGATATACTGATTGAGGAAGCCGATCAGAAGCTGTCAGTTGTTGAGGGGGTTGCATTGGAAAAGCTTGCTGGACAGCTCTATGAGGAACGAAGTCGTAGAGGTATAGGAGACTTTCCGCTTTCTCAGCGAGTGCAAGGCTATTGGGATAAAGCCAACACCGAAATAGATCTGGTAGCGGTCAATGACTCCGCACGGCTAATCCGCTTTGGCTCTTGCAAACGCTCACCACAAAAGCTTCTTGCTGATGTGAATAACTTCAAGCAGCATGTCGAACGTTTCTTAAAAGGAATGCCGAAATATAGTTCCTGGACCACCGAATATGTTGCCATAGCCCCGCGACTGGAAGCCGAGCAAAGGAAACTTCTTGGTAGTTATGGAGTGATAGCGGAAGATTTGAATGATTTGATTAAGGGGCTTTAGGTCGGATAGGGAGCAATGTGGTTGAGGTCTTAAATTGACAGCATTAGGAGCTGTCAAAAAATAAACTGTGCATTTTCTCGCTCAGAACGTCCAAATCTAGGGCAAATCTGAGGTGTAAATGCACAGTTTATTTTTTGACAGCTCCTTAGGTGAACGCTTACTCATATAGTCGCGCAGTCTATGACGAAACGATACTTGACATCGCTCTTTAGTACCCGTTCGTAGGCATCGTTAATTCTGGAGGCGGAAATAAGTTCGATATCACTGACAATGTTGTGGGCGCTGCAGTGGTCGAGCATCTCTTGAGTTTCAGGTAGGCCGCCGATCAACGATCCCATGATTTTTCTGCGTCCCATAATAAGTGGAAAAACATTCAAATCGATAGGCTTGTCAGAGGCTCCCACCATAATCAAGGTGCCCTGACGTTTCAACATTGAGCATGCACCGGCGAGGTCATGGGGCGCAGAAACCGTATCGAGAATGTAATCAAAATAATTTGCGCGTTTTGCACCTTCATTGGATTCGGTCGTCAGCATGAAATCATGTGCGCCTAGTCGCCCCGCGTCTTCGCGCTTATTCGGTGATTGCGATAGAACAGTTACTTCGGCACCAAAGGACAAGGCTAGTTTTACTCCCATATGCCCCAGGCCGCCGAGGCCTAGCACTCCAACTTTGTCGCCACGACTGACGCCAACAAATCGCAGGGGTGAGTAGGTAGTAATTCCGGCACACAATAGAGGTGCTGATGCTGCAAGATCGAGATTGTCGGGTATCTTAAGGGTAAAGCGCTCATCGACAACAATCTTGTTCGAGTAGCCGCCCTTGGTGTAGCCACCATCTGGTGTGGGAGAGTTGTATGTCATGGTCCAACCGCCTTCGCAGTATTGCTCTAGGCCTTCATTGCAGGAATGACACTTTCTGCAGGAATCGACCAGACATCCGACACCAACGGAATCACCGATTCGGAAGCGCGTCACGTCTGAGCCTACTGCCGCCACCTTTCCGACGATTTCGTGTCCCGGGACACAGGGGTAGTGTGCTGGTCCCCATTCGCTTCGAGCCGTATGAATGTCGGAATGACATATACCGCAATATGAGATATCGATTGCCACGTCTTTTGCACCTGGCTGACGGCGCTCGAACGTGTACGGTACAAACGGCTTTTCTGCAGCGTGGTTGGCGTATGCTTTTGTGTGCATTGGGGACCTCACAGAAGTGTATACTTAAGCTAAAATGGAGACCGAATTTGTGAAAAATTCAGATGAGGATTGGGCGCTCACAGTGTACACCTCTATCACCTAAGAACCAAATATATTACAATATTATTGATGATCCAATTTTTTAGGACATGGCCTTGGTTGAGAGGAACACTGTCTTGTCTTTAGCTATTTTGAATTAAACTCAAGTTATACCACGTGACTTTTTGAAGTTGAACCGTGATAAACCAAAAAAATCTGACTGATGAATAATCAATCCGCCCTCAATAGTGCCTGGTGGTCTTTACCCGTGGACCAAGTCTTCAGCGCTCTTAATAGTTCAGTCAAAGGGCTCGCCACCGTTGAAGCCACCAAGCGTCTTAAGGAGTTTGGTCCGAATGAATTACCCGCTCCAATTGTTCGTCCGATTTATCTGCGTTTCATCGATCAACTTACCCACTTCATGGCCTTGCTTCTTTGGCTGGCTGGGATTCTCGCGGTTATCAGCAATGCGCCGTTGCTAGGTTTTGCCATCTGGGCAGTGGTCTTGATAAACGGAGCCTTCAGCTTCTGGCAGGAATACCGTGCTGAGCGCGCCATCGCAGCTCTTAAGCAAGTATTACCCATTCGTGTAAACGTAGTCCGGGATGATGCTACCCAAAATATACTCGCAACTGAAGTCGTGCGAGGAGATCTTATTATTCTTGAGGCGGGAGATCGGGTACCGGCAGATGCTCGACTAATTTCTGCCGACGATTTTATGCTTGATGTTTCGGTGCTTACCGGAGAGTCAGCACCTGTACCTCGAAGCGCCGAACTGAAGCAGCTCCGCTGCTATTCATTGGTTTCTAGTCCTGAAACTGATCCGGAATACCCACCTGATATAATCGAAAAAAACATTTCTCCAGGCGAGATTGAAAATTTAGTGCTCGCTGGATCCACAGTCATCGGGGGGCGAGGAAAGGCGCTCGTTTATGCGACTGGAGACCGAACTGAATTTGGGCATATCGCGCGCCTGACCACTACCGTTACCCGTGACCTGAATAATCTGGAGATTGAAGTAGCCCGGATTGTTCGAATAATAACGGCGATTGCCGTTTCCATGGGCATAGCAGTATTTCTGCTGGGAACGTTTGCCCTCAAGATGGAGCTGGGGCCGAGTCTGATATTCGCCATTGGAATTATTGTAGCGAATGTGCCAGAGGGCCTGCTTCCGACGGTAAGTCTTGCTTTGGCGTTAGGCGTACAACGCATGGCTCGCCGTAAAGCGTTGGTTCGGCGTCTGTCGGCAGTAGAAGCACTCAGTACAACCAGCATTATCTGCACGGACAAAACCGGTACTCTCACGAAAAATGAAATGAGCGTTCGCTCCTTTTGGATTTCCTCGCAGGTAATTGATTTAGGCGAAGACAATTATTATCAACCACAAAGTAACACCTGTAGCTCAGATTTACGATTTATCTTGAGTCTTACCACTCTGTGTTGTAATGCTGAGTTGAAAGCCCAGAATAAAATTATTGCAAAAGGAACAGGTGATCCTACTGAGCTTGCGATCCTGGTTGCTGCAGTAAAAGCGGGTCTGGAGATAAAGGAGCTTCAGACCAGATACAGACGTCTAAAGGAGTATCCCTTTGACTCCCAACGCCGAATGATGACAGTCATGATAGGTGGCCTGGATCGGGAAATGGATCCACTCAGCTCCAGTCTTACCAGTGCATTGAGTACCCATTATGCCACGATTTCCGATGGTACACTATTAATAACCAAGGGCGCCCCACTGGAGGTTATGCGGCGTAGTTGCTCTATAATTTGCGAGTCAGGTTGTGAGGCACTTACAGACAATCGCCGAGCGGAAGTCGCCGCAGCGCAGGATATTCTCGCACGTCAGGGCTACAGGGTGCTTGGCGTGGCACTTCGACCCAGTAATCAGGATTTGGCGGGTGCTTCTTTAGCCACTGTAGAGCGGGAACTGATTTTTGTTGGTCTAGTGGCAATGTATGACGCACCCCGTCCAGAAGTCCCGCAGGCAATTGCTGAATGTCACGCTGCTGGAATTGCCATCACCATGGTTACGGGAGACTACTCCGTTACTGCCGAGGCAATCGCTCAGCAAATCGGTCTCAGCGGGGAAGCGGGTCCCGCCATAACGGGCGAACAGTTTGCTCAGCTTTCAGATGCACAGCTTCATCAGATGCTACATCAGCGAGCGGGGCGAATATTTGCGCGGATGTCACCCGAGCAAAAGCTAAGACTTGTAAACGCCTACAAGGATATTGGGCATGTTGTAGCTGTTACAGGAGACGGCGTAAATGATGCTCCTGCGTTGAAATCAGCGCATGTGGGAATCGCAATGGGAATCAATGGAACAGACGTAGCTCGTGAAGCTGCTGACATAATCCTTCTTGATGACAATTTTGCTACGATTGTGGCAGCTATTGAACAAGGTCGAGGGATATATCAGAACATAAAAAAATTTATCACATACATTCTTGCGTCGAATATTCCTGAGATTGTGCCCTTTTTGGCAATGGTGTTATTTAATATTCCACCCGCGTTAACCATCATTCAGATACTCATTGTTGACCTTGGTACCGATATTCTCCCTGCTCTGGCATTAGGCGGAGAACGGCCCGACGAGCAAGTTATGAAGTGCCCCCCGCTAAATCGAAAAGACCGCCTGCTCGACTTGCCGCTGCTGCAGCGCGCTTATGGGTTTCTCGGTCTGATTGAGGCACTATTTGCGATGCTCAGCTTCATGTTGGTTTGGTGGTTGCACGGATATTCGCTCTACGACTTGCAGAATTTAACGCCGGGGATTCTAGCCGGAACTGCTAATCCCGAGGTGCTGAACGTTTACGCTCAGTCCACTGGAGCGTGTCTGGCCGGAATTATCTTATGTCAGGTTGGTAATCTGTTTGCCTGTCGTTCGGATTCTATACCAGTAGTACAGCAAGCCCGATCTGTCCAGACTTTGATCTGGATCGGTATTCTTACTGAGCTGCTACTGCTGGCCGCAATAATGGCTGTGCCGATGATGCGAGATCTGTTCCAGCTTGCTCCACCAACATTGCCTATCTGGATCTTCATGGCGATGTTTCCGTTCTTTATGGTGGCAGCCGACACGGTGTATAAAAGAGTAAGGGGTTAACCGTTTTTTTACATGTAGGGGTTCATCATCAGAAAAGGGGGGGGGGTAAAACAGGGGCTAGTAGTTGAATTTGCTAAAAATTAGCATTCGTGTAAGGACTGGGTTACAATAGTATGTCGGTCTGTTATAGCCCCCTAGTGTGGGAAGGCGCATCTGGACTATTCGTCTTTTTGAGGTCTTCTTAGAACGTTCATCGGCCAGCATACCTATTCAAGTTCCATATGGCTGAAGGCCTCACTCTCTCGGATGGGCCATCGTAATGTTATTGGGCTCGTCTACTTAGGGACTTTGTTTCGCAAAAGATATGCCGGTTCCGCGCTTTTGTGATTGTGTAAAGTGGAACTGCTATATCGGTTAAATAGTATAAGAATTGAACATAATGCGGACTTCAAGATGAAGAACAAACCACGACTCCAGCCAATCGTTATTTTTCTAGTATTTGTCATTATTTCTCTCACAAGTTGTGCTGCAGAGAGTAAGAAGTCGGTAGCGACGTACGAGGAGTGCGTTGAGGCTGGTAACGTGATTCTCCGTTCAATGCCTCCCCAATGTGTTACAAGAGACGGTAAGCGCTTTGTTGCCGGCGAGAAAGATCGAAGTACACGACGGGAAAGAAAAAAATATTGTCAAAATATGTGCGGGGATGGCAGTTGTCAGGTGCTCGTCTGTCAAGCGGTAGGTTGCCCATGTCCGGAGAGTCCGAGCACCTGTCCCGCTGATTGTAAAGAGAGTGGTGAGTGAACTCGATATTTTTCAGGACTACAGAGGTTAATGAATCTGGGGAAATCTACCTTATGGGAGAGAGGGTTCGCGGTATTATTGAGCGAAATCCATGGTTGTTTTATGCTCAGGGACGGCCAGTAAAGGCTGCTGTTGAGGGCCTAGGACGGGGAACTTTGCTCGTCAGTAAAGTAGAGAAGGAGTTTCTTGTGGGGCAATTTATCGAGTCCGGAGAGTTGTTGGAGAGAGTTCCACTGGTACTGTCCGTAGCGATACCGAGGCCCCAGACGATTAAGAAGCTTATTCAGTTAGCGGGAACAGTGGGGCTGAAGGAGCTTCGCTTCATTAAGAGTGATCTTGGCGAGAAAAGCTACTGGGAATCAAAGCAACTTCGTCCTGAGGTAGTCGAACAGGAAGTTATTAAGTCCCTTGAGCAATCATGGGACTCTGAACCAGTGAAATGGAGTATTTGGCAGTCACTTAGTTCGCTCATTAATATCCGTGATGTTGATTATACCTGGTGTGCAGACACGGACGGAGGAGAGGCCTTGGATGGTGAGAGTGGGGTAGTATCAGTGCCGAAGACAGGCGTAGTGCAAGTTTTGATAGGTCCTGAGGCAGGTTGGAGCTTGAGAGAGCGGGACTATTTGACGGTAATGAATGTAAAGAAAGTGGGTCTTGGGCCTCGAATTTTGCGTGTGGAAACTGCCGCGTCGTTAATTGTTGGTTCGTTGTTGGAAAAACTGGATAGGGTTGAAAACTGCTCAATAAAAAGTAGTAATCTATAGACTTTTATTTACAAATATGAGATGTGTCCGTACATGAAATTGAGTGAATCGGCAAAACCTCCACAAAACTGGCAAAAACCAAGGCAGTGATAGTGATAGAGGATTTACAGGTGAAGGGGATGATGCAGAACCGGAAACTTTCGCGTCACATTGCTGATGCTGGATGGGGGGGGGGAGTTTCGCAGGCAGCTTGAGTACAAAACCAAATGGTATGGCTCACAGCTTGTCGTCGCTCCTCGGTTTTTTGCTTCAAGCAAGACGTGTAGTGGATGTGGTTATGTGATGGCTGATATGAA
>JBIIDM010000259.1:0-3079 GCA_044238365.1 Bdellovibrionota bacterium
TCGTCTTGGTGTATTGCAGATGATTATCACCCTGAAAACTGCTAGGTCTAATTCCGATTTTTGGTAACTACTCAGGTTTCCAAGGTCGAGGAAAGTGATTGTTTTGTGAATGAGGCGTTGTACTCCACGCCGCAGTGAACAAAATCAATCATTTGACGAAGAGATTGGGAAAATACCTGAGCAGTTACCGATTTTTAAGTTTTGGTTGCCACAATGTAGGCCAGCCAGACCAAATCGGGATCATCAAGAGATTGTACCTCTTCTGTGTTTCCAGTGAGCCATCCCTTGTCATCACTCTCCCGGAGAAAGATGCAGACCTCTTTAAACCCGACATCATAGAGCATTTCACGAAGTTCGTGAGGAGTCCATAGTCTCCAGTGATACTCGAAGGCCTTCCTGATTGCCGATCCATCCTTGAATTCAAAGTGGATGTTGCACACAAAATCGGCGTTTATTGGATTGTATGATTCCTGCTCCCAGACATAGGTGAAGTCCTTATAAGTCCGTTTCTCGGTTTTTATAGAACTAGCGTCAGGTCCACTAAAGATGTCCAGTACAAGCATGCTGTCATTATTCAGGGCGTTGTAGGCCCGTTGAAAATACGCCCGCAGAAGCGAGCGGCTTCTGAAAATCCAGTAACTGAAGTTGAGCGCTGTAACAATATCTGCCTTTTCAGTTTCAACACTAAGCACGTTATCGTGAATCAGGGCTACACGCTTTTGCTGCGATTTGGTAAGTTTTTCCATGTGTTGGGTTACACCCCATTCCAGTACTCCCTGGTGGAGGTCTACGCCAATCGCGCGTCGTGTGCGGTTAGATTTGACCCATTCCGCGCACAGCCATCCAGACCCGCAAAAATCCTCACGCAAAACTATCGGTTTTCGTTTGAAAAATTGACCGAAGCACTGGTGCAAAAAATCAACTTCGGCATCCGAGGCCTGAACGGACTCCTCATAGAGGGCGAATTTATCACGTTGTGCAGCTATGGTGTTTATATTGCCGGATTTACTCCTTCCAGGCCGACGGCCTGTTCCAATTGTCGGTAGGTTCTGAGGGGAGAAGTTATGGAGAGGCGACATGGGTTTTGCCAATTCTTTTATTACTAATTATTTAAGTGTTAACTTTTGAGTCCCTCTTATACCAGAAACTTAAATAAAGAAAAGTATGGAATTTTTGCTCGTATGTTGTTATAGTACCTAAGACCGAAAGGAAATTATCGGGGGTGAAATTGGTCTCGACGGGGTCAGTCGAATCGAATGTGAGCATGCGCAGGTACCGCAGGCCTGCTAAAACAGCGGTAAAAAAGTAATTGGAACAACCATTGCTAACATGGACGACTACGCAACAGCTATGCCTGTTGCGGCGTAAGTCCGCAATGCCTACCCTAAGAACGTAGGCGGTCTTGAGGGGAGTCGTCTCTTGTTCTCCATCAGGGCTTAAACTTAGAGAGACTGCCGTATCCTGAAAGTGTTGGGTCAGGTGCGAAAGATAAATTCCGATGCTAGCTTGTTCGGATATTGTCATTCTGGAGGGACAAGCGAATTTTATAGAGTGACTGAGCATGGAGCGCACACTCGGTGAGGGACTTCGGACGGGGGTTCGACCCCCCCCACCTCCATTTTTTTCATTTTTGGCATTTTTGGCACTCGAGCCCAGGGGGCGGTAGTGTTGCATTGTGACCCTTTTGGGCCTGTAAGATACTGTGATGTGTCAGCCAAAATTGCGTAACGCAATACTACCGAAAGATTGGTGTTAAATTTGGGGTAAGCTGCTCGCTATGTTCTGTCCTCGCTATGTTCTGTCTCTGTACAAGCGCTATTAGTCGCTTGTTATCGAAAGTCTTCTATTGAGAATCCCGGCAACTCCCCTTTTTCTAGCAGCGTCGGCAATGAAGCGAGAAAAGTTTCCTCGCAATGCAGGTGCAGCGGGGCGTTACTGAGGCAGCTTTTCAGTTGCTCTTCTAATTTGAGTGCCTTAAAAACTGGGATCCACTCACCTTTTAATTCAAGGTCTAAGCGCGGATTTAGAGAATACCAACCTGACTTAACTCGCAGTAATAGTCGTCGGTTGTAGGGAGTGTCACGGAAAACTTCATTTTTTGTAAGAACATACTGGAGATATTTTCGCCTTTTGCGAGCCTCTGGAACAATTGAATCTGGAATTTTTGATACTGCCGTTACGAGTTCATCAACTGAAAGCGCTGGTATATCATTAAAGGATCGAATGAACCTCTTGCGAGGAAGAAGCAGAATGAAAAGATTCAGGAGAAGATGCTCTATGTGGTGGGGTTCAACTTTGTATACACGATTACCAAACTTGACTCGCATTGGCAATCGGCCCACTTGTTCGTATACTGTGCGGGCGGCTTCTTCCTCGCGAGGATGAATACCTTCAAGAAGCTCTCTCAGCAAAAGTCGCGGAAGGGTCAGGCTACACTCGCCTACCCATTCAGGAGAGGCTCCACGGTGTAGCAGCTCTTTTACGAGATTTCCTTTGAATAGTTTAGTGGCAACTGCTAAAGGTGACTCTCCAAACTGATTTAAAAAATCGATACCATACCTTCTTAATTTTGGATCGATTGATGAGATTTTTTCGGACTGATACTCCTGGTAGTGCGAGCCCTTGATGTATTCCAAAACGTTCTTTCGTGACTTGGCGGCAAAGGCATACCCCCTTGATGCAAGGGCATTGACGGACTCAGTACAATTCCATACCGTGCTCCGTTCCAGCAGCGCGAGCTGTTCTTTCTTATTTGGGCGATCTTGAGCGAAAACCTTTTTTCCCAGCTCTACTACGGTAGTAATGTCATGCACCGGCCACGGAACTGGCTCTGTTTTCAAAATGGTACTGCGAATACGATCGGCCTGTTCCTGCTTGCCCTGTAACTCAAGTCGGCGGGCCTCCTGTTGCCAGTCATCCAGGGACGATTGCGAATTTCCGAGTGACTCGGTATCTGACGCTTCAGTTACCTGAAGCAAATTCAGTAGTGGATGGTTAACCTCTTGATCCACAAGAATAACAGATTCCACTGCGCGCGTGAGCCCGACATACAGAGCATTCACATAAAATTTAAGGGCTT
>JBIIDM010000120.1:0-10908 GCA_044238365.1 Bdellovibrionota bacterium
GGGCCGCGAACCCAGAGTATGCCGTCGTGGGGCGGTGGTGTGGTTTTGGGGGTAACTAGTGCCTCAGACGTCTGTTCAACTACCTTCACTTCACACCCTATGGGCACACCGTCAATCATAACGCCGGGCCCAGCCTCAGTTAGTCCGTAGCCAATCGTCAGCTTTCGAATTTTTCCCGTCAGCTCCTGCTGAAGCTGAGGTCGTACTGGCGCACCACCTGTGTGGATATGGAGATCCGCCATGATACCCAGCGAGGGAGGTTGTTGGCGAAGTTTACGTTCCAGAAGCTCTAGTACCCGGGGGACTAACGCTACGACCTGAACTCTCTTCTCAGAGATAGTGCGCAGCAATTCGTTGGGAGAACGTGAGAGTTCGTTTGATCCTAAGAGTACCCGCTGGCGCAGGTAGACGCCAAGAAGCAGGTCGAGAATGAGTCCAAAAGCATGGTGCTGTGGAAGAATTGAGAGGCGTGTGCGTTCCCAGTCATTGGAAAATACCGCGCCGTGGTTGACTAATTGAGCAATGAGCCCCCGACCCGTCAAGGGAATCAGGGAGGGGCGTCCGGTACTGCTGCCACTGGTATAGAGCAGCAGGACGGTATCGGGTGGATATCCGGGATCATTATGAATAGCTGGGCCGGTGACTGAATCCTGCTGTATCAAGAGCGCCGGGTGTTCTTCCATCTGGAACTCCCTCCCAACTGGTCTCGGAGTCCCCGGTTTCAGGATCGCCCCGCACAAGGCGGTCGCCAGAAGATCCCGTAGCAGCCGCACACCTGAATTGGTTGTGGTCACCACTGTACCGTTCGAACAACCTTTCTTCCGAAGTTTAGCCAGGAGTACTGCGCTCGCCCTCCAAATCTGGTCGCCAGAGACTTTCTTACCGTTGTGCTCCTCGATGACAACGCGAGCGCCAGCGGGAAGATGCTGGTACCAGAATTCAATCCAATCGTTCGCGCTGTTCATGGTAGTGAGAGGGAAGGGAGTTTTAATGCACCTTGTTATTAACCTGAGTTCGACGTAAGCACTGCGGTAAATGGCTGAAATTACTTCATCAACTTCGTTGCTCATGATATAAAATGCTCGACCTAGCAAGCTTCAGCCTGCGCTTATATATCACTGCACGCCTCGTGTCTAAAGCAATTTTACAGAAAGAATGTTGCACTATCATTAGATGCTCTGAAACTGTGCCAGTTCCTTCAATAAGTAGGACTTTCCGATGCCCCGAGAGGCAAAAAAGAAAAAGCTATTATCTTTCAGTATGTTAAGTAATTTGGTATACATACGTCTAATGTATCGGGTAACCTCAACATGTCTATCGTAGGTACCCTAGTAAAGGCGCGTAGGTCTGGTAGGTACTTATCAGGTGTGTTTTGTTGTTAAAAGTCTATTTCTCTATAGCTTAGATCGCTTAAGAAACAATTATGCGTTTAATTAAAGTAGTAGCAACTGTTATCCTGACCGGCTCGGTGCTCGGAATCGGACCTTGCAGCACAGTGCCGGAGGTAGCCTCAGTTCACGTAGCGCGGGCTACGGTGGAGCAGACAGTCACCAGCGTCAATGCTGGAACG
The DNA here is from genome assembly GCA_044238365.1 of Bdellovibrionota bacterium. Classification (GTDB taxonomy): domain Bacteria; phylum Bdellovibrionota_C; class UBA2361; order UBA2361; family JBIIDM01; genus JBIIDM01. Next base: position 1,571 of record JBIIDM010000120.1, read on the forward strand.
GTTAAGGCCGAACACTCCGCTGAGCTGGCCTTTGGAATCGTCGGGAGAGTCAAAGCGGTAAACGTAAAGGCTGGTGACTTTGTAAAGGGCGGGGCCATTTTGGCCGAGGTTGAGAATGTTGATCTTAGTGACGCCCGGGCAGCGGCGATTCGTGAGCTTGAGCGTAAATTAAATATTCCCGGGCGAGCGGTTTCGGCGTCAGAGGTGGATCAGGCTCGTCAAGCCGTAGAGAATGCTCGCATGGTATATGAGAAAAGTCTGATCCGGGCGCCGTACGATGGTACAATCGTCGAGCTAAATCTCGACGTTGGCCAGTTGTCTCAAATCACCGCTATTAACCCAAAGGCTATGATTAGAATTGTCGACTCTGAGCCTCGCTATATCCGCGCCGAGATCGACGAAGCAGATCTTTCGACCGTGCGCCTTGGGCAACCTGGGCGGGTCAGAATTATGGCACTTGGAAAGGAGTGGTTACCGGGAAAGGTCCGGAAAATAATTCCATTTGTGAGTGCTGCTCGCGAACAAGAGCGGACTGTGGAGATCGAACTAACAATTGAGGGTACAAGTCAGAATATACCGGCTGGGGCATCCGCTGATGTTGAGATCGTTGTAGCAACTCATCGCGATGTGCTGGCCGTTTCCAGCCGAGCCATTCTTGGACGATCGGGGGAGCGTTATGCCTTTCGTATAGAAAACGGAATTCTCCACAAGGTTCCGGTTACTACCGGGCTTTTTAACTATGAGGTTACGGAGTTAGCGGAAGGTTCGGTGGGCGGTGAACTGGCCGGAGGGCTCAAAGAAGGCGAACAAGTCTGTTTGCCACACGAGATTGTGGATTTCAAAGAGGGACAGCAGGTGAAGGTTATCTCTGGGGAGTCCGTAAGGTGACCGACAAGAACCCGATTATAGTTGCCAGAGACTTGTCTCGTCTTTATCAACGAGGCAGTGAAATAATCAAGGCCATGGATTGCGTGTCATTGAGTATACGACCAGCGGAGTTCGTTTGTATTACCGGACCTTCAGGAAGTGGAAAATCGACTCTACTGTATATTCTTGGCCTCTTAGATCGCCAAACATCAGGTGAATATGATTTTGAAGGCACGCTAACGGACCACTTGACTGAAAATGAACGCTCCAGGATGCGCAACCAATATCTGGGTTTTATCTTTCAGAGCTTTTATTTAATTCCTCGGGCAAATTCGCTTAGAAATGTAGCGATGCCCCTCGAGTATGCGGCCAACTTTGGAATGCGCCTTTCTAGCGCTGAAATGGAAAAGCGTGCCGTTGCCGCACTTGAAAGGGTTGGATTGCCCAATCGAATGAAACACAAACCAAACGAACTCTCGGGAGGACAGCGTCAACGGGTCGCCATAGCGCGTGCGCTGGTAAACAATCCCCCTGTCTTGTTTGCCGATGAGCCTACCGGCAACCTTGATTCGCGGAGCGGCCAGCAGATTATGGATCTGTTTGTCTCACTGGCTGCCGAGGGGCGTACGATTCTTATGGTTACGCACAATCCAGAATTCGTACAGTATGCTACGCGACATATACAGATGCGTGATGGTCGTATCGAAGCGGATCTGCCGGTGTCGGCAGCAACCATTGGAACTTTATGAGACTGGGCGAAGTTCTTCGACTTTCCGTTGAAACAATTCTCACGAACAAGTTTCGCAGCCTACTTACGATGCTTGGCATGGTTATAGGTGTTTTTTCTGTGGTAACCCTGGTGTCACTTGGTCAGGGAGCCAAGAACTATGTGCTTTCGGAATTTCAGAGTTTGGGTACGAACATGATAATTATTCAGCCTGGAAAGACCGAAGAGAAGGGCGCATTCCACGCCCCGATTGGTTCTGCTGAGCGAAGAATGACATTGCGTGATGTTGAAGCCTTGCAAAAGCGCTCGCTCAATATTGAGGCTGTTTCGGGTTTGGTGCTCGCAACTGCCGAGATTCGAAATGGAACCAATACCTCGAATAATAATGTGCTCGGGGTGAACGAACGGTTTAATGAAATTCTTAACTTTCAGGTCCAGAATGGCGAATTTCTTTCCGCTGAGGAATCCGTAGCGGGACGGCGGGTCGTAGTGCTGGGGAATGAGCTCAGCCAGACATTATTTGGTAATGACTACGCGGTTGGGCGTAGTGTCCAGATTAACCGAAGTGACTTTAGGGTCATCGGAGTTTTACACCGACTGGGAAACAAGCTCGGATTGGATGTTGATCTTCTGGCGTTTATACCAACAACATCGTCACTGCGGCTTTTTAATGAAGATCGACTCTTTGGAATTCGGGCGAAAGCGTCTGCCAGATCCTCAGTGAGCGATGCAGTTGCTGAAATTAAGGAAATTCTTACTGAGCGGCGGCGTGGGGAAGAGGACTTCACGGTGGTAACTCAGGTTTCGATGATGTCTAGTCTGGGAAATATACTTCAGGTGCTCTCGTATCTTCTTGGTGGTATTGCCGCAATCTCGATGCTCGTGGGTGGGGTCGGTATAATGAATATCATGCTGGTAAGCGTCACCGAGCGAATACCGGAGATCGGGATTCGGCGGGCGGTGGGAGCCCGTAGAATCGATATCCTTCAGCAGTTTTTAATGGAAGCGCTGATGCTCTCGGTATTCAGTGGATTGCTCGGAATCGGGGCATCCTTGTTACTCATTCAGGGATTGTATTACTTTTATCCGGTCGTGGATCTTACACCATCACTGTTCGTACTGGGCGGGGCATTTTTGCTTTCGGCGCTCATTGGTGTGCTCTTTGGCGTCTGGCCGGCGTATCGTGCGGCTAAGGTTGAGACGTTGGAAGCCTTGCGATATGAGTAGTGGACGTTGGGGGGAATTCTTGGCAGTGTTGTTACTATTTCAACCCGGCCGGTGCAGAAGATGGTCAGAGATGGCCGTCGTATGTTCCGCACAAGACCCCAACAAGGTTTGCTTTACCTAAAAGCGACATAGTGTACAATTCCGATCAGTTTCGAAAATGAGGTTTCACACTATGTATGTCCTAGTAGATACAATTGCCCGAGAGCTGTTCCATTTAGACATACTTGATCGAAAGAGGCAGCGCGAACCCTTGCCACGTACCCTGGACCCGGCGCTAGCCGTACACCTACTCAAATCTTTTTGAGAAGGGAGAGAGGTAGGGAGCGCCTTACGTGAGGTTCTGCTCCTAAGGGATCAAAGGCTAATAGAAGGAGCATCACAGTGGCTTACGCCATTTGCCATGCTGATGGTAGAGACCGAGGCACGGAGGCAGACGGAGATCTTAAAGACAATCCTTGCAACTCACATCGTTCGGCCAATCTTACTAAGTCCGGATTTTCAGGGATGGAAGCCCCTTGCAGGAGAGTTCGTATCACTGATTGAGGAAAGAAAAGAGGACATTCCTTCTATGGAAGAATGGGTTCAGAACGGCAGCTACATGTCTACGAAGGCCACAATACTGGGTGTAATGAAGGAACTGTGGCGTGATGGTGCACAGGAAACGCAGGTTATTCCGGCAATAATGGTTGCTGATGCATTGAAATGGCGCTTTTAGGCAGGTTCACACGGTTTTTTAGGCTATTGGCATGCTGATAGCCTTTGTTCTAACCCGGATTATTCACGAGCCTGCACCACCATAGTTAAGGCACTGAATCTTTAACCGAAAATAAGCTTTTCAGACTTCCATGTGTTTCGACGCTATGTCAGCCTAAAAATCTTATTTTCGGCAAAATCTTCAGCACCTGAATCACTATGGAGGCGTGTTTCGTGAATAATCCGGGCTACTCGCCGGAGGATAATGGTTTCTAGTTCTTGGGGACCTCCAAGAGCAGTTTTCACAACTTCTTGAGTTTTATCATCAAAAACCCATAAAGGGACTTGAAACTCTCGGGAACTTCGAGTAAGGTCCGATCCCGTCGACATCGGGGTGTAGCTCAGCCTGGCTAGAGCGCTAGTTTTGGGAACTAGAGGTCGGAGGTTCAATTCCTCTCACCCCGACCATTTTTTACTTCATTGCGCAACTCTTAAGAATTATGCGACCATTGAGTGTGCGCTTAAGAAAGCGTTGGTTCGCTGTAGGGCGGGCAGAAAAATTTATTTAGATTCTAAGGATTAATTCCGCTTTATTCAAAACTACAAACAAATAGTCTAAGCAAGTGGGCCTGAGAACGTGGCCTTGAAATGCAGCCACGAATCAGACTGTAGTTAATCGTGGGTGTTACTGTTGACTTTGATGGTTTGGCTCTAGTTTGCTCAGAGGTATCTCTGGTAGATGTCTGTATAGTAAGGCGGTAGTTCCTTTGGATTTTTCAGCCAGGTGAATAATGAATTCAGTCGTTGGGAGACCAAGTCATGGGTGATAAGGCAGAGAAGACTTGCTGTCTAACAGCATTTTATCACTCAACAGTAGGGAAAAAGATGATAATGGCTCTAACGGGTATAGTACTCGTAGGGTTTGTTATCGGGCATATGATCGGAAACCTCAAAGTGTTCTATCCGTGCCATCCGCCTGCTCCGTGTAAGATTGACGAGTACGCGATCTTCCTTCGAGAGATCGGCGCGCACCTTTTTGGACACGAGGTGGTCTTATGGTTGGTCCGTGTTGTGCTACTTCTGAGTGTGTTGCTGCATGTTGACAGCGCTATCAAACTTTCGCTACGAAACCGGAAATCGGCTGGTCGGACAGGAGAGGGGCAGCGCTACGCAGTAAAATCATTTCGGTCGGCAACCTATGCGTCAAGGAGCATGTCCATTGGTGGCTCAATAATTTTCCTATTCATAATCATTCATATTCTTCATTTCACCACCGGAAACCTTCATTTTGCTGGCTTTGAGCATATGCATGTTCAGGCGAACGTGACGAGGGCCTTCCAGAGTGTTGGTTGGGTCATACTGTATGTGGTGGCAGTCAGCGGACTTGGTATGCACCTTTATCACGGAGTCTGGAGTATGTTTCAGACGCTCGGGATCGACTCACCGAGTACTAATAAAGTTTTAAGAACTGGTGCGCTGGTTATCGGGGTTGTGGTAAGTGTTGGTTTTGCGGCTGTACCGCTCGCCATCTTTTTGGGGGTTATACCGGTTCAGTAAAAGCAAGACCCCGAGGGGGCATCATGGAACGGTTATTACTCTAAGTTAGAAGTAACGTCTCATTATGTATGAGAGAACACCCGATTCGAACAACCAAAGCTATGTAACCAAAGCTGTGTAAATATTAACGTGGATGTGTAATGGACTTGGATGCAAAAATTCCCTCGGGCCCGATAGAAAAAAAGTGGGACAAGCATCGCTTCGACTTGAAGTTAGTCAGCCCGGCCAACAAGCGAAAGTATTCAATTATTGTGGTAGGCTCCGGTCTTGCCGGTGCGTCGGCCGCAGCATCGCTGGGTGAACTGGGGTATAGGGTCAAATGTTTTACCTTCCATGATTCGCCTCGTCGAGCACATAGTATTGCGGCGCAGGGCGGCATTAATGCTGCAAAGAATTATCAGAATGATGGTGATAGCGTATACCGTCTTTTCCACGATACCATTAAGGGTGGAGACTACCGGGCACGTGAGGCGAACGTGTATCGCTTAGCCCAGCTGAGCGTAAATATTATAGATCAGTGTGTCGCTCAGGGAGTTCCATTTGCCCGGGATTACGGTGGTTTGTTGGATAATAGGTCTTTCGGAGGAGCGCAGGTTTCGAGAACCTTTTATGCGCGTGGGCAGACCGGGCAGCAGCTTTTGCTTGGGGCCTATTCAGCACTCTCGAGGCAGATACATGCGGGAACTGTTGAGATGCACACCCGCTCAGAAATGATGGACGTCATTGTTTCTGACGGAGTAGCGCGGGGTATCGTGACCAGAGACTTGCTGTCAGGTAAATTGGAGTGCCACACTGCGTCAGCGGTGCTGCTGTGCACGGGTGGATATTCAACTGTATTTTTTCTCTCAACGAATGCCAAGGGGTGTAACGTTACGGCCACATGGCGTGCCTACCGTCGAGGGGCTGGGTTTGCTAATCCATGTTTCACGCAAATTCATCCGACCTGCATACCGGTATCTGGTGATCACCAGTCAAAGCTGACACTAATGAGCGAATCGTTGCGGAATGACGGTCGGATCTGGGTGCCGAAACAGGCTGGCGATAAACGTTCGGCTGATACTATTCCTGAGAGCGAGCGTGATTACTTTTTAGAGAGGAAGTATCCGAGCTACGGAAACCTCTCTCCTCGAGATGTCGCTTCTCGAGCGGCTAAGGAGGCCTGTGACGAAGGCCGGGGAGTGGGGCCAGGCGGATTCGGCGTGTATCTTGATTTCACAGACAGGATTAAGGCGCTCGGAGAAAAGACGATTGCGGCACGGTACGGAAATCTGTTTGACATGTATGAGCGTATTACGGGGGAGAATCCCTATAAAGCTCCTATGAGAATTTTTCCAGCTCCCCATTACACAATGGGCGGGTTGTGGGTCGACTATAACCTGATGACTACCATCCCCGGGCTTTTTGCCCTTGGTGAAGCGAACTTCTCAGACCATGGCGCAAACCGACTGGGTGCGAGCGCCTTGATGCAGGGGCTCGCTGATGGTTATTTTGTCGCACCCTACACAGTGGGTGATTATTTTGCTAGAAACCCCAACACTACGCTTTCAGAGGACCATGTCGAGTGTACTCGTACGCTTGAAGAGGTTCGTGAGCGAATTACCAAACTGGTGAATATCAAGGGAACGAAAACCCCTGACTATTTCCACCGCAAGCTCGGACGCCTGATGTGGGATCGGTGTGGAATGGCCCGAAACAGCGAAGGTTTGAAAGCCGCTGGTGGTTTGATTGCCGAAATTCGCGAGGAGTTCTGGGCGTCCGTCGCAGTATCTGGCACCGGAGACCGTTTCAACCAGACCCTTGAAAAGGCCGGAAGGATCGCCGACTTTCTGGAATTCGCGCCTCTGATGTGTCTTGATGCGTTGACTCGAGAGGAATCGTGTGGTGGTCATTTCCGAACCGAATATCAAAGCGAAGAAGGTGAGGCAAAACGTCGCGACGATGAATTCTGTTATGCGTCCGTGTGGATGGGAGACAGTAATGGCGACAAACATCGCTTGCTTAAGGAAGAGCTGCGTTTTGAAAATTGTACCTTGAGCACGAGAAGTTACAAGTAATATTAATACTTTTAGCGAATGGCGGTAAAAGTCCATTCTAAAGAAAATTGCGATAAGGCGAAAACCACATGTCAGGAACACTAAATCTTACGCTTCACGTTTGGCGACAAGAGGGGCCTTCAAAAAAGGGAAGGTTTGTTCAGTACCAGGCGAAGGACGTTAGCCCTGATATCTCCTTTCTGGAGATGTTGGACTTTGTAAACGAAGAACTCATTTTGAAGGGTGAGGATCCTATCTCGTTTGAACATGATTGTCGCGAAGGTATTTGTGGATCTTGTTCGATGGTTATCAATGGGCGCGCTCATGGCCCGCAGAAGTTGACTACGGCCTGCCAGTTGCATATGCGAACCTTTCGGGACGGGGAGTCAATTTACATAGAACCGTGGGTTGCATCTGCCTTTCCGGTCATCAAAGACCTCTGTGTTGATAGATCCGCGTTTGATAGAATTATACAGTCGGGTGGATACGTTTCAGTAAACACTGGGGGCGTGCCAGATGGGAATGCTATTCTGATCGAGAAAGGTGAATCAGATGCGGCGTTCGATGCGGCCGCCTGTATCGCGTGCGGAGCGTGTGTCGCAGCGTGTCCAAATGGATCAGCAATGTTGTTTACTGCAGCAAAAGTGTCACATTTATCGCACCTTCCGCAGGGACAGCCAGAACGGAACCGCCGTGTGGTGGCAATGGTAACAGCAATGGATGCTGAGGGTTTTGGTGGGTGTACAAATCACGGAGAGTGTCAGGAAGCGTGCCCGAAGGGGATTAGCATCTCCAACATCACTCGTTTAAATCGTGATTACCTAAGAGCGCTGGTTGCTCCGAAGAAGGAGGAAGAAGGGTCTGTTCGGGCTCAGTAGCCGGGACCTGTTACAGAGTATATCCAATGCGGATTTTTGCCGACTTTTTTGAAGCTGTGCCGGGAGTACACCTTTTGAGAATACTAAGCCAATCCGAGAAAATATAATTAACAATCGTAGAGTTAAAGCATATGAATCTTCACGAATACCAAGCAAAGCAAATTCTTGCCGCAGCCGGGCTACCAGTCCTCGGAGGTATGGTTGCCTATACACCACGTGAGGCAGAGGCGGCGTATGATGCACTTCGTAGCGAGGTTTGTGTTGTGAAGGCCCAAGTACATGCCGGCGGTCGGGGAAAGGCAGGTGGTGTTAAAGTGTGCAAGGGGGTAGAGGCAACCCAGAAAGCTGCATCCGCCATTCTCGGAATGAAACTGGTAACGCCCCAAACTGGTGATAAGGGGAAGATTGTAAAGAAGGTCTATGTTGAGGCCGGTTGTAATATAGAGAAGGAATATTACGTAAGTCTTCTCGTGGATCGGTCGTCTCGTATGATAACGGTTGTGGCCTCAACCGAGGGCGGTATGGAGATTGAGGAAGTAGCAGAAGCTCATCCAGAGAAGATTATTAAGGTTGAGATTGATCCGAAGGCACGGATTCAGAACTTTCATTGTCTGTTGGTCGCTGAAGGACTAGCGATACCGTTAAAATTGCAACGGCAATTTGGCGACATTTTAAAGCGGCTGTACAGTGTGTTTCTTTCGCACGATATGGCGATGATCGAAATTAATCCGCTCGTTCTGACAAAGGAAGGAAATTTTCTTTTGCTGGATGCGAAGTGCGCGCTTGATGATAATGCGCTCTTCCGCCACCCAGCACTGAAGGCCCTTTCTGATTATGATGAATTAGATGCAAAGGATCTGCGGGCTTCCAAGTATGGGCTTAGTTACATAGCACTAGACGGGAACATCGGATGCCTGGTAAATGGCGCAGGGCTTGCGATGGCGACAATGGATATAATTAAATCGGCAGGCGGCGAGCCAGCTAATTTTCTTGATGTTGGTGGTGGAGCTTCCAAAGAGACAGTAACCGAAGCGTTCAAGATTCTTCTCTCTGATTCTCAGGTAAAAGGAATTCTGGTGAACATTTTCGGTGGGATTATGCAGTGTGACATCATTGCTAAGGGAATCATTGAGGCCGCCTCTGAGCTCGGAGTTAAGGTGCCTCTGGTCGTACGGCTGCAGGGGACCAATGCTGATCAGGGCAGTAAGCTGCTTGCTGAATCTGGCCTGGCAATTACTCCGGCAATTACCATGGACGAAGCAGCACAGAAGATAGTTGCTGCGGTAGCTGGTTGTAAATGATAGTCGAAATTTAATGTAGGGTTGAAAACTGCTCAATAAAAAGTAGTAATCTATA
>JBIIDM010000121.1:0-10881 GCA_044238365.1 Bdellovibrionota bacterium
GTAGAAGGGAGTGATGATCCGGAAGCCGATTTGGCTGATAAGGAGAAGGTTTTGCCTCCGTTAACTGTTGGGCAGGCATTACAATTTCTTTCACTTGATGCACTTGATCATACTACTCAGGCTCCGGCGCGCTATACTGAAGGGGCGTTAATCAAGGAGCTTGAGCGGTTGGGGATTGGACGACCTAGCACCTGGGCAACGATTGTTGACGTTGTCCTATCAAGAACCTATGCCTTTAAGAAGGGGACGGCCCTGGTTCCAACGTTTTTGGCGATGGCTGTAGTAGGATTGATGGAAGGACATCTCGCTAAGGTAATTGATTATGACTTTACTGCGAGACTAGAAAACGATCTGGATGAAATTGCCGGAGGGTCCCGTGATTACCTTGAGTATTTGAGGGGATTTTTTGTCGGCGATAGGCCTGGTTTGGAGAATTTGGTCAAGCAAGGAGAGCAGGATATCGATCCACGGATCGTCTGTGGTGTGCCTGTTTTCAGGGAAGGTGATACCACTATGGAAGTTAGAATTGGGCGCTATGGTCCTTTTTTAACAAATGGAGAGCAGCGAGCTGGATTGCCTGCCGAGTTTTGTCCTGATGAACTGACCATTGAAGTCGCTAAGTCGATTCTCGAGGAAGCAAGTAAGCAGCCTGAGGCTTTGGGGGTAAATCCGGAGTCCGGTCTCTCCATTTATGTTAAGACCGGAAGGTACGGACCTTACGTACAGGAGGGTGAGACTGAAGGTGGGAACAAGCCAAAGATGGCCTCGCTACTTTCGGGGATGTCGATGGAGGCAGTGGATTTGGATACGGCGCTACGCCTATTAAGTCTTCCGCGAAATTTAGGTGTTCATCCTACGAAAAACGAGGAGATTATAGCGTCGAATGGTAGATTTGGTCCCTTTGTTAAGTGCGGTGCAGACACACGTTCAATACCTGCGGATAATTCACCTATAGCGATAACTTTTGATGAGGCGGTTACACTGCTTGATCAGCCGAAGGGACGACGCGGCGGAAGAGTTGTCGCACAGGTATTGCGCGAAATAGGAAAACACCCGGTCACTGAGCTTTCATTGGTTATAAAGTCAGGGAAGTACGGCCCATATATTACTGACGGAAAGCTTAATGCTTCGTTGCCCAAAGGGATTGCTGCTGAGGAAGTAACATTAGAAGAGGCTTCGGAGTTGATTACTGCTCGGGCTAATAAGGCGTAAGGTACTTGCTTCGCCAGGGGCTGGTGAACACTTACCGAGTACGGCGTAAGCGTTCGCGAGGTTGTCAAGTTTGCTGTGAAAAACCAAGGAAGGTTTTTCACAGCAAACTATAAGTAGGGGGAGCAAGGATGGAGTAGTAGAAGTGAATTGGAGCAGGAAAGAGGTTCCTCCCTGCTCCAAAATTCGATTAGAATTGAGACCAGAGGAATTGGTTGGTAACTTCGTGATGGAAGATTACCTCGCTCTGTTTTACCCTAGTTCCCAGCTCTTTGGGGCACCGGTCAGCTGATGTACGCTTTCTTTCAGCAAATTTCTCGACGTTTTCCTTTCCGAGAATTTCAGTTAGAAATGCGCATTTTTCGAAGCTTTCGAGGGCATCGTAGATATTGCTCGGAAGGAACTTAGCCCGGGCCTTTCTGCCTTCGGCAGCGATCGCTTTATCAATTGGTCCATTCATTCCCACCTGGAGTAACGCGTAGATTGCAAGGTACGCATTAACATCAGGGGCTACTGTACGAACTTCTATTCGCGCTGACTTCTCATTTCCGAGTGGTATTCGGACCATTGAAGTTCTATCAACCGGTGAGCACTTGATCTGGTTAGGCGCTTCGTAGTGAGGATCTAGTCGTCGGTAGGCATTAACGCTCGGATTCAATGGGAGACAGAGCCCTTCACCACTGGTAAGGATTCTATCGATAAAATCCCAGGCAATCGGAGCCAGAAAATCTTCGCCATTCTTATCGAAGAACAAATTCTTTCCATCTCTGGAGATCGAAATGTTTGTATGCATCCCATTTCCGTTAATTCCGGCAATTGGTTTTGGCAAGAAACAGGCCGTTTGACCGCGAAGCGAGGCAATTTGACGAGCTGTCAATTTATAGAGCTGCACCTGATCTGCAGCAACCAGCGCATCGCAATAAGAGTAGTTCAATTCGAACTGTGAGGGTGCAACTTCAGGGTGATCCTTTTCGTTTTCAAAGCCAAGAGCCCTTTGTGCTTCTGCCAGGCTATCGATGAAAATGCGGAGCGGGTCTCCGGGAAGGGAGTGGAAATAACCACCTGAAGAAACTGTGGAGAACCCCTCGTAATCGTTGTAGTTCTGTTCGGCATTCTGACCATCAAACAGGAAGCCTTCACATTCTACAGCAACGTTTACTACGGTCTTATCCTTGGCATAGAGCTGGTCACAGAGCTGTTTGAGTTTTCCCCGCATGTCGGAGTTATACACTGAGCCGTCTCGATCGAGAACAGAGCCAAATACGATTACCTTTCCAGGGCCGAAGATATCACTCGGCAGCCACCGGAGAGAACCCCAATCTACCCCTAATCGCAAGTCAGATTCGCTTACTCTAGAAAAACCCCTTACAGAAGAGCCGTCAAAGGTTAAGTTATCAAATGATTTCAGAAGAAACTTCTTATCATAATCCAACATGTGGAAACGACCTTCAAGGTCAGAAAATCCGATAGTAACGGCTTTGAGATGTTTTTCATCATGAAGTAATTTTATCATCTCCTCCTGAATCTTGTGTTCGGCAACCCGGCTTTTAACCTTTTCCTTCGTTGCAAGATTTCGGGTTTCTAACTCTTCGTACGGTATCTCTAAAAAGTTCTTCAAAGTTCCACTCATTATAGTTCCTTAATAATACACATTAAGTTTTGGGGATTGCCAAAAAGTACCGATTCCAAAGTATTAAAACGAGGCAGAAAACGTCTTGCAGTCGCCTTTTCGAACCCGTTATCAACACGCTACTCAACCACCTATTGGCAGGGTGGCCTCGTGAATAATCTGAGGTTAGCGCAAAGAACAATGATAGACCGTGCGGTTTTCAGTCGCTTTAGCACAGGTATCATATACCGACTCGTTCGATAACATGTTCCTTGCTTTAAGTCTACTTCGAGTCTGTTAAATTAATTGGTATTACAATTGAAGAGTGAGAGCGCTGGTAGTTTAGAATCGTGCTCAGTATTAGCTCAGACTGCTCCTGTGTTGCCTTTTCTTTGTAGTCAAGAGACTTTCTATCAATGAGGTCCCTTTCAGGCGGGGCTACCTTCGTAATTTCGAAAATCACAAACGTACCCTGCAGTGTGGGAAGGACCCTCTGGGAGATTCCTGTTTTTTCCTCAAATTTGCCGATCTCCTCAAGAAACTGGGGGAAATTGTATTCCGGCGGGTTCTCTTCGTTTTTCAATCCCACTTCGATTTTATCTTGGAAAGATACGTTATTTTGAAGGGAAGCAGCTGATAAGGAGGTCAGTGTTCCTGCTTTTACAGCGTCAATTATCTTCTGCAATTCTTGTTTAGCGACATCTCCGGAGACTTCTTTTACATAGCGATCAAGTACTTCTTCACGCACCTTTTCAAACGAATTTGAAGTTTCCTGGCGATGTTCCTTTACTTCAACGAGAAGCGTCTGAGTCTCAAGTTTAATTATTAAGCTCGTCTGGTCGGGAAATTCAAGAACCTTTACAGTCAGTCCAGTGAATGGGGGTTTCCCGCCTATTGGTTGTGGATCCTTATGGAGCGTATATAGTCCGTCAGTTTCTTTGGTCTTCATGTTGTGAGATTTTGCAAAATCTTTCAGGTTCTTCCCTGATCCGACCCACTCATCATATAACTGTTGGCCCTTTTCATTTAAAAAAGTGGACGACGATTCCTGGACAAGAATATTTTCGATTTCCTTTTGCACTTCTTCTAGCGTCTTAGGAGTTGGTGGGAAATACTCAAGAACCTCTACAATGTGGTACCCATACTCAGTAGAAATGAGAAACGGCTCCTGATCTCCTGTATGTTTCCACAATTCGGATTGAAATTCAGGAATCAAAACGTTTGGCGTAAATAACTCTGATTTTCCATCGTTCCAGCGAGTAGAATAATCATCCGAGTAGAGCTCTACCGCTCTTTTAAAACTAAACCCATCCCGAATTTTCGAAAACAGACTGGTAACATCTTCCCTGAAGGCATTTTTGTCTTCTGGCGAAAGATTTTTCGGTGTCGTCAGCTGCACATGTTGGAATCGAATGTTTTGTTTGTTCTGAAATTTCTCGATGTTTTGTCTATAAAACTGCTTGATATCATCTTCTTGGACTTTTACAAGATTTGGAAAATCCTCAATTTGTAATGGCAGATAGGAGTAACTGACCGCCGCCGGGATCCTAAACTCTTTTTCCTTTTTTTCGTAGTACGATTTGAGTATATCTTCATTCACGTTACGAAAATCGCCTTTAGTGAAATCATCCGAGTTTGCCGTTATGGTGCTTATTGTATACTTGGAGTAGTCAGCAACAATAGCGCGTTCAATTTCCTGTGTGGTTGGCGTTGATGCATCAAGAATGAGATTGCGAAGCTGGGTGTTTCGCAGCTCGTCTCTAAACTCTTCCTGGAATTTTAATGCTGTGACCCCCAGTGAAGAGAGGAGTCTGGTATAGGCCTTCAGGCTCCAGCCTTGAGAGAAACTTTCCTTGATTTTTTTCTTGACCAGCTCATCCCCAGGGCCCGACAATCCGAGTCGGGTGGCCACCTGTCCGAGGAGTTTTGATTGTACAAGCGAATCCGCTACTTTTTGATCGAGGTTTTTCAAAAAGGTTCCTGCGAAGGCTTGATATTTGTCGCCTAGCATTGCCCTGAACCTTTGCTCTTCAAGATTCTTGCGTCTGAAGAATTCCGCCATAGGGATCTTTTCGCCATTTACCACGATTGCATCTGTCGATTTGGAGTCGATAAACAGATTTATTCCGAACCCTAACATGCTCATAGCGAGCACCAGAGCAAACAATGAGCCGAGGATCGTGTTTCTGAATTTTTCTAAGCTTTTAATCATGTCGGAAAGCGATATTTGAATTGTGATTTATAGTAATCTTCAAAAATAATAAAGTATTAAATATTACTATAACGACTCGCGGAGGCGAGTCAAAACAAACACATAGCCATCGCCGAGATGCGACTCAAAACCGCATTATTTTCGACGATGGCTATAGGCGAAATAGGACACCCTCCAAAAATCATACAAGGTTCTTCTAATGTCTGGACCTTTTAATAACTGCTTAGGAGGATACAGCAAAATTTTCAGTATAACCAGACAATATTATCGAGTTAATCAGCTTCGCGCATTCGTCGGCCATGTCGTTTGGGGTTATGAGCTCAATTAGTCCTGTTTCTGAATCCACTGTTCGGACCACGGCTATTCCCTCATAACTTTCAAAACATGCCTGTATGAATACGATGGTATGAATCGGCACTGTTAGCCTGAAGACAGTGGTGTCGTCGTCGATAGACTCGGCGCTGATTGTAGTATTCATGATTTAGACCTACCAGAATTAGCATCACCTCTGAGTGATGCTAGAATGTTGTTTGTTAGTTCCGGATTTGCTTTGCCCTTAGTTGCTTTCATAACTTGCCCCACAAAGAATCCAAGCAGCGAATCCTTGCCACCAACAAATTCTTTAAACTGGTTGGGGTGATTGTTTATGATGTCGCCAATGATGGTAGTGAGCTCGGCGCTATCAGACATTTGTGATAATCCCTGAGCGTTTACTATAGCTTCGGGATCTCCGCCCTGCTCATATAATGACACCAGAACCTGTTTTCCTATTTTGCCACTGATGGTTCCAGCTTCGATCATACACACCAGTGTACCCAGGCTTTCCGCGGTAACTTTACACTGTTCCAGGGTCGAATTTTCTTTATTAAGTAAGGCAAACAGTTCTGATACGATCCAGTTACACACGGATTTCGGCGTAGCGTTTGACTGTAGAGCTGCTTCAAAGTAGTCAGCGGTTGATTTTGTTGCTGCCAGCACCGCAGCGTCGTACCGTGATAAGCCATATTCGAATTCAAACCGGGCCATCTTCTCCTGCGGAAGCTCTGGAATTAGCTCCCGAACTTGGGCAATGAATTCATCAGAAAGTACAATCGGAGGAAGGTCTGGGTCTGGAAAATAGCGATAATCTGCGGCCTCTTCCTTTCCTCGCATTGATCGTGTTGTCCCGGCATCGCTGTCGAACAATACCGTTTCCTGGTGAATAGTTCCCCCGTCTTTGATTATCGAAAGGTGTCGGTAGGTTTCGTATTCGATTGCCTTCTCTATGAATTTGAAGGAGTTTAAGTTCTTGATCTCTGTTCTTGTTCCCAAAACAGAGCTTCCCCGCTTTCGAACTGAAATATTCGCATCACACCGAAAATTACCCTGCTCCATATTGCCATTGCAGATATTCAGGTAGGTAACGAACTGATGGAGCGTTCTCAGATATTCCAAGGCCTCCGGGGCTGAGCGAAGATCAGGTTCCGAAACAACTTCCAGTAGGGGGGTACCTGCTCTATTCAAATCCACTAAAGATGATGACTTAAAGTGTGAACTTTTTCCGGCATCTTCTTCCATGTGAATTCTAGTAATACCAATTCTTTTTTTGTTTTCGATCAGATCAATGAAGCCGTTTTCGCAGATTGGCTCCTCATACTGAGAAATTTGATATCCTTTTGGTGAATCAGGATAGAAATAGTGCTTTCTTGCGAATCTGGTAAAGCGTCGAATTGAGCAGTGTGTCGCTAATCCTAACATTACCGCGAATTCGATTGCCTTGGAGTTAACCACCGGCAGCGCCCCCGGGAGGCCCAGCGTCACTGGATCAGTGAGCGAGTTTGGCGAAAAGCCGTACTCATTTCTGGTACCGACGAATATTTTTGTAGAGGTATTCAGCTGTACGTGAACTTCCAGGCCGATTACCTGCTCAAACTCTCCGAAGTCGTTCATGCTCGTCATGTGATTTCAATTCCTTAAGTAATTAGAGATCGGGCGCCATTTTCGTGTGCCAATCGGTTGCCTCTTGAAAGAGATTGCCTACGGCAAACAGGAGCTTCTCCTGCCACGGGGAACCGATGAGTTGAATACCTATTGGTAGCCTCATATTGTCGTTAAAGCCCCCTGGAACAGCCAGAGCTGGAAGGCCAGCCAGGTTTACTGGTGCGGTAAATATGTCCCCGAGATACATGGTGAGCGGATCGGCGATTTTTTCTCCTATTTTGTACGGTGGTGTCGGGCTTACCGGGGATAGGATCACGTCACATTCGGTAGAAAAAGCGGAGAGGAAGTCATTCTGAATTAATCTTCGCACTTTAAGGGCTTTACGATAAAAGGCATCATAGTAACCAGATGAAAGTACATAAGAGCCAATTACAATTCTTCGTCTAGTCTCAAGCCCGAAACCTTCCGATCGAGTGTTGCAGTACAGTTCATTAAGATCTTTGGCTGTCGAACTTCGGTGACCGTACTTTATGCCATCATAGCGAGACAGGTTTGAGGAGGCTTCAGCCGGTGCAATTATGTAGTATGTTGGAACTGCAAGTTCAGTGTGCGGTAACGATATATCAACGAGTGAGGCACCCAGACTCTTCAATATTTCTGTACTTTGAGCAACCACTTTTGCCACTTCAGGTGAAACGCCAGCGACAAAGTACTCCTTTGGTAAGCCGATACGAAGGTTGTGAAGGGGGGCACCTGGCTTGCCGAACTCTATTGTCTTTAGCTCTGGCTCTGCGCGCAGGGATGTTGAGTCGAGCGGATCATGACCACTGATTAGGTCGTAGATCAGTTCGGTTTCCTTGACCGAACGACCAAAAACGCCAACTTGATCAAGGCTCGAAGCATACGCGATCACCCCGTAACGGCTGAGCCTGCCATAGGTAGGTTTTATCCCGACCAGATTACAGAACGAGGCCGGTTGCCGCACAGACCCGCCAGTGTCGGTTCCAAGCGACGCAATGGACATCCCGCCTGCGACGGATGCCGCAGATCCGCCACTTGAGCCGCCTGGCACATATTCAATGTCCCAGGGGTTCTTGGTGGGTCCGAAGAAGGAGGTTTCGTTCGAGGCCCCCATGGCAAATTCGTCCAGATTGGTCTTGCCGGTGATCAGCGCCCCGGCGCTCCGTAGCCGTTTTACAACGGTGGCATCATAGGGTGAACGAAAGTTCTTTAAGATGGCGCTGCCCGCAGTGGTGGGTTGATCGGTGGTGAGGATCATATCCTTTATGCTTATAGGTATTCCAAAGAGGGGTAGCTTTTCTTTGGCGTCCTGGGGGAGGGAGTCGAGCTGCTTGGCAGAGTCGAGCATGATTTCGGGGTCGAAATTCAGGAAGCAGTTGATGGTCGGGTTGAGGGAGGCAATCCGTGCTGCTAGGGAGTGGGCAACTGTGGTTACCGAGGTGTCACCGCTGAGGTATTGAGCTCGTAGTGTGGTTATTGGGGTGTTAAGGGGGGGGGTGGAGGGGGCCATAACGGTAGCGGTAGTTAGTAGTCGAGTTGTTGCGTAGAATAGAATAGTAGGGCGAAAAAAAGGAGGAGAAAGGAGCTTACGAAAAGCATCTACTTTCTCCCCCCCCGGACCTAACCCCCGCCTAAGGAGCCGCCGAGCGGACGCCACGCCCCCCGTAATTGTTGTTGCGATTGCCGTTGACGTTCGCCGCGTTGTTACGGTCAGAGAGGCGCGCGTTCGAGGCATTGTTGTTCCAATTGCCGCCGCGAAAGCCAGCACCTTGTACTGCTACCCTTTGTTTTCCTGGTGTTACAGGAATCTCGGTGATTAAATGCAAAGTGTCCGCCAGGGACCTATCGCAAAAACTATTTTCTGTTTACCACGCTGTAGTGAGGGTATGGAGTGCATACTCTTTTCATTACAGCATAGCAGGGTTAAGCAGCCGGGTTAGTAGGAAACACGAACGTAGAACGGACCGTAATCCACTTCTATTCGTCACTTGGATTCCTATTCCGCATCATCGGGTATTTTTTCTTCAAGGACAAGATCAGGCCATGAGTGTCGCCCTGGGCGGCGTGGTTAAGCCAAGATCTCCGCCCTGCCTCAAATGAAGCGGCCATTCGCTGCCCGCACCCTACCTCTCGCCAGCGATAGCGAGCTTTCCTGATAAACCGTGTCAGGGCAGGCCCCTTGATGCGTTTGTGGGTTCGGAAGATACGGAAACCAAGAAACCCCAATCCCTCAGAGTGCCTCTTGATGCCGCCTTTTTCATGAAGTGTAAGGGCAAGCTTTTGCGAACAGTATTGCTCAACTCGGCTCTGTTGTTCTTCAAGCACGGCCCGATCATTACCAAAGAGTACAAAATCATCCATGTAGCGCAGGTAGTACCGACAGCTCAGTGTGTGTTTTACGTACTGGTCTAGTTCGTTAAGGTACAGGTTTGCTAAGAACTGCGAGGTAAGATTGCCAATTGGCAGCCCCCGAATTAGTTCCCGATCTTCAAAAAGTGAAAGTTGGTGAGGGTACTTTTTCTGCCTCGATTCCGGGGGCAAGCTTGAATCAATTATTAGGTTAAAGAGCCACAAAACCGGCTCTTCATGTACGCTCCGCCGCACGACATCTTTAAGGTTTGCATGGGGCAGAGACGGGAAGAACTTTCGCACATCCAGATGCAGAAAATACTCATTTGCTTGTAAAAAGCTATAGGCCCGCTGAACTGCACGGTGTGTGCCCTTACCGGGCCGACACGCATAGCTATCAAAGATAAAACCACGATCCATCAATGGTGCTATTACATCGTGCAGTGCGTGGTGAACCACCCTATCGCGGATCGGTGCTGCTAGTATTAGTCGTTTTTTTGGCTCATATACCGTAAAGCCACGATAGTTGCCGTGACGATAGGTGCGGGCTCTCAGATCGTGTTGTAGTTGGTGTAAATGTTTCTCAAGCTGGAATTGGAACTGTGCGCCGTCACCTTGGAATCGTCGCCCGTTTGCCAAGGTGGCGCGTGCAGCCTTGTGCAGGTTATGATAGCTGGTTATTTCATTCCAGAGGTGCTTTGGGAGTTTCATTTAGGTGGAGGTGTTGTCAGGGCGTTGTCGCCAGAGCGCTATTATCACTTGAGCGGTTTCTTCGGCGTGGAGTATTGGCGTTGCTTTGAGAGTTCTTCACCCAACCGCCGAGCATTTTACCGGTTTCTACCAGTGATCCACTGCCATATTCGTATGTTTTAGCGTTAATCATCTTGATTGAATGGGAGAGTCTCAGCTGGAATCTTACGTGTTCGAGGCGTTGTGATGCTTTTATAAGCCATTCTTCTTTTGTGGCACCCTCAGATACCGAGGCGTTGATCAGATATTCCAACATATCGAGAGCACCATTCTCCAGCCGAGCCCCAAGAAGGTAGCGCTGGTCTTTGCTAAACTTGTTGATTTTTGGAAGAAGCCACGTGCAAAAATTGTAGTGGTGTTCGACTATACCGGGGAAGTTAAATGAGGTAGGCGGCATAAAGGTGTTTGATTTTCTGAAAAATTTTTGCGCCGGACAGGGGGGCAAGCCCCCTGTAACCCCCAGGGTCAAGGGCAACCCCCGCCTAAGGAGCCGCCGAGCGGACGCCACGCCCCCCGTAACGGTAGTTGCGAGCGCCGTTGACGTACGCCGCGTAGATACGGTCAGCGAGGCGCGCGTACGAGGCACTGTTGTACCAATCGCCGCCGCGAAAGCCAGCACCTGTAGCTGAGATAGATGGCCAGCTAGATTGATTGGCATCGCCGTTTGTGTCTAGATTGCCATCGCCATGGCTGGTGCCCTGGAAGTTGCGACCAGTCGAATTGCCCACTGTGACTGCACGTTCCCATAGATTGCCGGAAAGATCAAATGCGCCGTAGTAGCTGGCACCGGTGTCAACGCGGGAAATGCCTT
>JBIIDM010000122.1:0-10851 GCA_044238365.1 Bdellovibrionota bacterium
CAGGGACAGGGTCTCATAGCGATAGCTCAAATTGGCATGTGGTGTTAGTACTCCTAATCGAATCCTAAATCAAACAGCTCAGTACGAATTTCTCTGTATGTCGAGCCGGTTGGTTGGTAGGTCGTTCTCAACCCTTTTCCCCGCCAGACTGCTCGGATTTGACTGGTTATACATCATCGCAATCGGGGCAGAAAGATTCAAAATTACAGGTCAATTCTAGCTACTGGGCTCATCATATTTAGTACGAAGTAGATTCGGCGCTGCTACGAAGGTATTGCCTAAATCACCTCGTAAAGACCCTGGTGTGTTTCGATTGGCGGTAGGTCAACAATTGTTGGCCTCAACCCGGGGAAAGCCCCTTGCTGCTGCAGGCCGTCAAAACATACTTCGCAAGAATTTACAATGAATTTTTTGGATGGTTACACTCAGATAATGGTACCTTTTATGAGGTGGCTTTTAAAGCAAACCCTCAGCGCAAGGGGGCCACATCACATGAAATTTTATGGCGAAATCCTCGACAGTTAAACGCATAGTGTGGGCAGCATTGCTAGGCCTTAGTGGTACCTTCCTTTACATGATAGTTGCCGTATTTCTTCAGAACCTTCCTCTTGAGAATGGTTTTGTCATGAGTAATGGTATGTTGCTGGGAGGCGACTTCATCACCTTCTACGTCGCCGGCAAGATGTATTCTGCGGACCCCTCTCATCTATACGACCTTTTCAGTCAGAAGGAGTTTCGGACATTAATTCTTGGAGCATCCAGCGATGCTCTAAAGGGTGAGTTGCCTTTTGTATATCCACCTTTGGTTGCGGTCTTGTTTTCATTATTTACCACTTTATCTTTTAGTAACGCCTACGCACTTTGGACAGTTGTTGCCCTGTGTGTGAGTTTTTTTTCATTATTTGCGGTGTTGTGTCAGTTAGGTCGACATCAGATCTGGTACCTTGGTACGGCGTTCTTGGTTTTTGCCGGATATTTCCCTTTCTCTATGAATTCAATTCTTGGTGGCCAACTTTCCTGGATGGGATTTTCGCTGGTTTGTTGGATTTTTCTCGCATTTCAATGGGACCGTCCCTTTTTGGCCGGTTTATTGATGAGCCTTTCATATTATAAGCCCCCACTGTTTCTTTTTGCCTTGATTGTGTTTCTTTGCACTCAAGGCAAGGCCTTCTTTAGCGGGTTTTGCGTGGGCGCAACTCTATTGGTCATTTCTACCGTAGCTGTTGTGGGCGAAGCGGGATTGAAAGAATATGTGAGCTTGGTTTCGCGTTACACCTATGGACAGAAGGTGTTCGAAGATGTGGAGTTGCCTCCTGGGGAGGGCGCAGGAATCTTCGCCTTGCTTACAACACTTTCACCGAGTATGCAAACTACGCTGGTTTTGTTCGCCATAGTATTTCTAGTTAGCGCCTATGTCCTTACCTGGTATTCTAAAACATTGAGTGTAAATTCTTGGTACGTCTGGTATGCATCCGTATGGATCGCTTCGGTTGGGCTATCACTTCAATGTATCCGTTATGATCTTGCTGTCATATTTTTTCCATTAGTTTTGATTTTTCTGGTACTGGAGGAGCTTCCGGCTCTCAGGTCTTTAGTCGTTGGAACTGGTCTTGTTGGCTTCTATCTAGAATGGCCTTTTCGAGGTCAGGAGTATATGGGTGCTGTGTTAAATCTTTCTTCCTTTCTCTTTGTTTATCTTATAATCATCCTACTATTTCTAATTGTGAGTATGAACAGGAGAAGTTTCAATGCTAAAAGGTGAAGATCCAGGGGGCGGGGCCTCTGTGGCGGTTTCGATTGTTGTTCCCTTCATGAATGAAAGGGACTGTTTAGGGGCCCTTCTCGGTAGTCTACGGGAAGAGTTGAGTTGTTTTGCTACTTCGTTTGAGATAATACTTGTCGATGATGGGTCAACAGATGGTAGCTGGCTGACCATTTCATCCGGGGAATTTGCCGATTTATCCCTTGTTGGGATTCGATTTTCGCGCAACTTTGGGAAGGAAGCCGCCATTAGGGCTGGATTGGCAAGAAGTAAAGGTCTGGTGACTTTTGTGATGGACGCCGATCTTCAACATCCGCCAAGTCTGTTGCCAGAGATGTACAGGGCATGGCGTGAAGATGGGGTGTTGGTCGTAGAAGCGGTCAAAAAGGGAAAGATCGAGAGATCACTTGTCGGTACATTGGGTTCGTGGGTCGTATATCGAATTTTGTCCAGGGTTACGGGTGTATCGCTGGAGGGGGCAACTGATTTTAAACTTCTGGACAGAAAGGTGGTAGATGAGATAGTGCGTCTCCCTGAGCGTATATCGCTTTTTAGGGGGATTGTCTCGTGGTTTGGGCTGCCTTCGAAAAAAATTGAGTTTGAGGTTCAGTCTAGGTTCGCTGGCAGAACCCGCTGGTCACTTATTCGCCTTGCGTCACTTGCTATTGACGCAATAACTGGCTTTACAACCATTCCATTGCGAATTGAAACATTCTTTAGCGTCTTATTTATTATGATTTCGGTTGGTTTGATACTTCAGACCGGTTATAACTACTTGGTGGGGAATGCGGTTGAAGGGTTTACGACAGTCATCATCTGTATTCTACTTGTCGGAGGTGTAATTACTGCTGGTTTAGGAATCATTGGTGAGTATCTGGCTCGAGTGTACGACGAGGTAAAAGCACGGCCTTCCTACATAGTAAGAGAGGTTTACATGCAGGGCGGTCCGGGTATAACTGAGCAAGACAGCAAAACAAACCTTTAACTGGGATTATTCATGAGACTAGACATAGACAGCGGTTCGTGAATAAGACTGGTAGATAACTACTGGCACAGCGCAAATTGAAAATACCGTCATGGTTGCGTCTCATAACTTTCTATGATTGCTTTGTCATCGTATTTTTTCGTTAATATTAATTTCTGAAACTTTATTATGTCCGTTGTGCTTGAATCACCTCTTAGTAGGTCAGCAGCTGCTGACCTAATGCGTACTATTCTCGTCGATAGTGCAACTGATAATTATATAGAGAGTGTACTTACCAGTTATCATCAACGGAGTGTTGTTGCCGAAGAGTTGCTCGGTTTTATGGACGTATTGCAGGAATTTGCGGTGTCCGTGGAACTAGGAACTCCCTCGCTTATTGATCTGTGCGGCACTGGTGGAGATGGCAAAAATACTTTCAATATTTCAACAACTACGGCTTTTGTCGTCGCTGGTGCAGGAATTCCGGTGGCTAAACACGGAAACAGCGCATTTAGTTCTTCGGTTGGTTCTTCTGATGTGCTTAAGGCATTGGGTATTCAGTTACATAACGACCAGTTACTTTTGGGGGAGGATCTTGAGGTTCATGGCATCTGTTTTTTACATGCCCCTTTTTTTCATCCCAAGTTAAAGAACCTTGCTGCGGTGAGAAGGAAGCTGGGGCACTCCACCATATTTAATTTATTGGGACCTCTCCTTAATCCAGCAAGTCCGCGCTTTCAGTGTCTTGGCGTAAAATCACCCGACCTTATTGATCTTTACGGTGCTATTCTAACTAGCAAGGGGGTACAATTTAGCGTAATTCATTCAGTTGACGGCTATGATGAAATATCACTTACAGGAGACTTTGTTGTAGCAACAGCGATCGGCCGCCGGGTTTACAGCCCTGAGGAGCTCGGACTTCTGAGGTGTCGGTCGGATGCTCTTGAGGCGCCCGATTCAGTGACCGGGGCGGCTGAGCTTGTTGAACGTATCCTTCAGGGTCAGGGAACAAAGGCACAGGAAGTGGTGGTAATTGCAAACGCTGGATTTGCAATCCGTACATATAATCCAGGGTTATCAATCCAAGATGCGTTGGAGTGTGCAAGGAGTTCCCTGGCGAGCGGTCGCGCCTATTCAGCTTTGACTGGGTTGCGAACCAAATGCGTTGATCCTGCTGTGAGACTTTAACCACTCTGCCCTGCATTTTGAGCGGATTATCGAGGCTCCAGTGACGGCGGGTGGGACTAGCCCTAAATACGGAACGGCGGGGCGCATTAAAGAAATAATCTGCGATAGTTTGGGAACCTCTATCCACAATGTCTTGTAGTGTGTTATGGAGTGTATAGGTTCAATACTGCCAGAGATTAGGGCTAGTTAAAGGTTAAAGGAGTCTCTTGATTATTTGAATTTGAATTTTTAGAAAGATTTGGCTGAAAATTTACTCATAAATCCGCTAGAAAATCTGATGTATTTGTAAAATTTTCGAGTAAATTTCGAGTAAAAGGTACCAAAAAGCGAATGTTCAGTGATTAAGAGATTTTTTTAACATGTTCTTACGGGGCTACGTTATAGGTCCACAGTGTTGCAGTGTTCAGAGTGTTTGCCCTATAACCAGAATTACGAATGTATTAAATGATATGAATGTACTGACTGAGATAGTTGAGCATAAGAGAGCTGAGGTGGCCAGACGCAAGAGTTTGGTTCCTGTTAAAGCGCTAGAGCGGAAGGTTTTTTATGAGGCTACACCGCTTTCGCTCAAGAGCTATTTAGCTCGTGCTGAGAGCTCGGGGATCATTGCTGAAATGAAGAGGAAGTCTCCCTCGAAGGGAGAGTTTCGTGCACATCTTGACGTAGAGAGGGTTTCGCTCGGTTATATGCAGCACGGAGCAACCGCTTTGTCAGTGCTGACTGATACCAAATATTTTGGGGGGTCACATGCGGATTTAGAAATTGTGCGTTCATTTAACCTATGCCCTATTTTGTGCAAAGATTTTTTTGTTGATGAGTACCAGATTATTGAAGCGAAGGCTTTTGGGGCCGATGTTATTTTACTAATAGCCGCCGTCCTCTCGGAAAGCGAAATGAAGTATCTTATTTCCGTCGCACATGGATTGAAGCTGGAAGTGTTGGTGGAGGTTCACAGTATTGATGAGATTCGTAAGGTTGAAGCTCTTGACTGGGATCATATTGGCATTAATGCGAGAGACTTAAGGGACTTTTCAGTCTCTCTCGACCGTGCGATTGAGCTTGCCGTAAAGCTCCCACGTTTAAGGAGTAAAATTGCCGAGAGCGGTATCAGCGGGCCACATGATCTCAAGCGCCTCAAAGATGCCGGATTCAGCGGATTTTTGATAGGGGAGCTTTTCATAAAATCCAATGATCCAGGAAAAGCCTGTGGGCGTTTGATTGCGGACACAAAAGAACTGCAGATGTCCTCTCTTTAGCGTGTGGCAGGTAGAAGTGTAATGAAAATAAAGATTTGCGGCAACACTGACTCAGGTAACCTCAGGATGGTGCTGCGGTATGCTCCTGATATGGTCGGTTTTATCTTTTATACACCATCGCCACGGAATGTTGCTCCTAATGCAGAGGTATTTAGCGTCGATACCGGAGATGTTCTCCGGATCGGGGTTTTTGTTGATAATGCGGTTCCGCAGATTCTCTCAGTGGTAAAGAGCTGTAGGCTGGATGGGGTACAGTTGCATGGAATATATCCACCCAGTACAGCCGTAATGCTAAAGTCGGCCCTTCCCTTTTTAAAAGTGATCCAAGTGGTGCATGCAGGTAAGCAGGCAGATATCGAAGGGAGCGCGAGAGTTGCAGATGGCGTGGATTGGGTTCTCTTTGATACTCCAGGCCCTCTCTACGGTGGTCATGGAAGGGTATTCGATTGGAGCCTCCTTGATTCCTATAAGAACACAAAGCCGTTTATGATTGCGGGGGGTGTTGCTCTGGATAACGTAGTACTCTTGCCACGCTATGATCATTTATATGGTGTCGATATTAACAGTGCAGTAGAGGATCGTCCCGGTATAAAGAACGAGCTCAAGATCTCAAAGATAATAGAGGCTATTAGAGGATTGGAATAGGTAGACATGATTATTAAATTTAATTCTAATAGCACAGAAGAAAATCGCTCTCAGTTGCGAATGTTTCTTGAGGAGAATGGTTTTTCCTTAAACATCGTAAAGACGCAGAGCCTGATCTACGGTGTTTCGATTGGTAAACGTCCATTAGACATACGGAAGGTTGGAGCCTTTACGGGCGTAGAGGACGTCTTTCGAGTTTCTGACACCTATAAGTTAGTCTCTCGAAAGTGGCGAAAGGATCCCACAATCATAGATCTCGGTGACGGTGTTAAAATCGGGGAAGGATATTTCGGAATGATGATGGGCCCTTGTTCTCTTGAATCCGAAGATCAGGTTCGGGATATGGTTAATTTTCTGTGTCAAAGCGGAGTTCGTATTATGAGGGGAGGCGCGTTTAAGCCTAGGTCCTCACCGTATTCATTCCAGGGAATGGGCTTAGAGGGTTTAAAAATGT
This sequence comes from Bdellovibrionota bacterium, assembly GCA_044238365.1. Lineage (GTDB taxonomy): Bacteria > Bdellovibrionota_C > UBA2361 > UBA2361 > JBIIDM01 > JBIIDM01. Next base: position 6,270 of record JBIIDM010000122.1, read on the forward strand.
TTTCGAGAATCGCGCATGACAGGGGACTTAAGATTGTTTCTGAAGTTCTTGAGCCATCGCAGATTGATGAGATGATGCCTTTTGTGGATATATTTCAGGTGGGAGCCCGGAATAATCAGAATTTTAGTCTTCTCAAGGCACTTGGAGGTGTGGATAAGCCGGTGCTGCTTAAGCGGGGGATTTCTGGTACATTGGAGGAGTTGTTGAATTCAGCTGAGTATATATATTCCAATGGAAATGAGCGAATTCTCCTTTGTGAACGCGGAATACGGACTTTTGAGGGAGCCTATAGAAACGTCCTTGATCTAAACGCGATACCCGTCTTAAAGGCTAAGTCACACCTTCCGGTAATAGTTGATCCTTCTCATGGAATTGGATTGCGTGAGTTTGTGGAACCCGTGGGGCTAGCGGCAATCATGGCTGGTGCGGATGGAGTTATAGTAGAGTCACATGCCCGACCTGAGGAAGCGTTATCCGATGGCCAACAAACTCTTAATTATTCGGAAAGCCAAAGATTCATTGAAAAAGCGAACCGAGTGGTTCAATTAAGGAGTGAGTTGAATAATGTCGGAATCTGAGCCTGAAATATTGCTGTTGGGTGCTGGATATACTCTGAAGAAAGTCGCTTATGAAATCGGTATGGATCGAGTGTTGCTTACCCATACCAGTGATGCTGGTGTGCAGCAATCACGGAATGAAGGATTTAATGCATTAAAAGTTGACCTACGTTATCAGGATGAGGTGGATGTTGCGGTAAAACATCTTCGCTCTATCAAGATTATTGTTGATAGCGTCCCGCCGTCTCGTCCTGATTATACAGCCGGAATTCATCGTATTTTAACCAGGATGGATAGCTTTGACCCCGGCTTGAGAAAATCCATTCAGGGTGTGATTTATCTCAGTTCTACAGGCGTCTATGGTGGTCAGAGTGGTGAGAGTGTTTCTGAGGCAAGTTTGCCCAAACCTTATGACGAGCGTGGTCGAGCGCGTCTGCAGTGCGAACAGGAATGGCAAAGGAGTGGAATCCCAACAGCGATTCTCCGACTCTCGGCTATTTACGGCGATGATAAGGGTCTAATCCAGGTGCTGAAGGCAGGGGATTACCGGCTAGTCAGGGGGCGATGGAGTAATAGAATCCATGTAGATGATATTGTGGCTGTAATAGTGAAACTTCTGCACTCTGAGACCAATTCATGGCCACCGGTAATGTCTGTAAGCGATGACCAGCCCACGTTGATAGAGGAAGTAGTCCAGTATTTCTGCGAGGAGTTAAATTTAAAGACTCCCAGTGTGGTTCCTGCCACCGAATCTCTCTCCGGTTTTGATCGATCCAATCAAAAGATTGATAACTCGCTTTTGAAAAAATTTATGGGTCGACAGCTGAAATATCCAAATTATAAATCAATTCTTTTTCGGAATAAGCAATGATAGCTCAAAAATCCTATGTTGATGTTGTAGGATCTGCGATTTTTAGTGCGTGTCAGGCACTGCATGTGGAGCTTTGCCTTGAACAGATCCTCGAGATACTTGAGAAGCCGAAGATCAGAGAACATGGAGATATTGCGTTTCCGTGCTTTGCGATAGCCAGACAACTTCGGCAGTCACCCGCTGTTGTCGCAAAGCGGCTGGAAGAGGAAGTTACTGCGAAGCTGGTTTCCCCTATTGCTATTGCGGCGGTTGTTGCGGCGGGACCATTTCTAAATTTCAAGATCGCTGTTCCATTCCTTGCGACCCAGATACTACCGGGTATTTTGGGGGGGGGCGCTCTTGATGCTAGGCCTTCGCGGGGCGAGCGGGTTATGGTTGAATATTCACAACCCAACACTCATAAGGCCTTTCATGTAGGTCATGTTCGTTGTGCCGCGCTTGGAGATTCTCTTTCGAGATTGATGAGTTGGCAAGGTTATGATGTTATACCCGTAAATTACCTCGGCGATGAAGGAACTCATGTTGCTCGGTGCATTTGGTACTTTAAAAAGGTCTACAAGGGCGACGTTCCTTCGCGTAACCTTGGTGAATTTCTGGGGGAAATGTATGTCAGGGCAACCGACGCTCTTGATATCTCGTCGCTATCGAGGGTTGGTTTGATGGGCGTAACAGCTGCAAGGATCGTTAATTGCGAAACGCACCCAAAACGGAGTGAGTGGTTTGTGGTTGATCTTGAAACGAACCTTGGAGTCAAAAGAGTAGTAACTAATTCCCGTAATGCGCTGCAAGGAGCGACGGTCGCATGGGCTAAGCCGGGGACCAAGATTGGCGGACGTTCAATCGGTGTAGCTGACAGGGACGGAATCGAAAGTGAGGGGATGTTGTGTGGTGAGAAAGAGTTGGCTCTGGGTAGTAATGCAGAGCTATTAATCCTGGCCCCTGAAACAACGATCGGTGTTGAACTTGCGGATATTTATGCCAATAAGCCAGGTTCAAATCCTGTTGCTTTAATTCGTGCACGTGAACGTGAGGTTTCGGAAGTTCTCCAAGCAATTGAGTCGCAGAAGGGCGAGTTTTATCAGATCTGGCAGACTACCAAAGAGTGGTCGATGGTGGAGTTTAAGGAGAACTATGCTTGGCTCGATTGTCGGTTTGATCATTATTTCTTTGAATCCGAGTGCGGTGAGTTGGGTAAGACTCTGGTGAACGAATTTCTTGCCAACGGGGTTTTCGAGAAATCCGAGGGGGCTGTCGGAGCGCATCTCCAAGATGAAGGACTAGGTTTCTGTATTTTGATTAAACGTGATGGTACAGCTACGTATGCTTGTCGTGATTTGGCCTTAGCCAAGATTAAGTTTGAGCAATATCAGGTTGACCGCTCCCTTTACGTTGTCGATGAGCGGCAGAAATTGCATTTTCAACAAGTTTTCGCATGCCTGAAAAAACTGGGCTATCCGCAGGCGGAAAAGAGTCACCATTTTGATTATAGTCTGGTAGTAGGAAAGGATGGGAAAATGAGTAGCCGTAAGGGCAATGTCGTGCTCTTTTCCCAGCTTAAAGCACTCCTTGGCGAACGAATTGAATCCGAGTTTCTGGCCCAGTATCGGGGTACGTGGCCAGATGCCGAAGTTGATCGCGCGTTGCATGTATTATCGCTTGCGACTATCAGATACGGTATGTTGAAGCAGGATCCAAGTTCTCAGATAGTTTTTGACCTGGAGGACTGGTCTTCACGAAGTGGTAATACTGGGCCTTATCTTTTGTATGCGTATGCCCGGATATCCTCTCTTCTCAAGGAAGTTAACTCCCTTGACGAGTCAACCGAGCTATTTAAGTCACTCCATCATGAATCGGAACGTGATCTAATTTTACATCTTGGCGAGTACGGTATTGTAGTCGAAAGGACTGGGAACTTGTGCGCTACTCATTTATTAGCCGGGTATTTGTTTGAGCTATCAAAATTATTTAATGCCTTTTACCGTGATTGTTCGGTTCATAATGCCGAATCAGGCCAGTTAAAGACCGAGAGATTTTTACTTGTCAAGGCCGTGGGGAGAGTATTAAAGGGAGGCTTGGAGTTGCTTGGGATTCCGGTGCTAGAGCGAATGTAGTAGTAAGCGCCCACCAGGTTGTATATGGACCCACCCGGGTGGGTCCATATACAACCTAGCCCGGATTATTCACCAGATCGCGTCTTCAGATTGGCTAAGGCACCGAATTTTTCGAAACTAAGGTTTTTAGGAAATACTATAAGAGACGTTTTATCATCTGCTTCTTAGCTGAATAATAACGGCCAGAAACGCCGTGAGGATTGCGAGGATTACCCATTCAAATACATAGCCCAAGTGTCTTCCGGGCGGAATAATCAGATCATTTAGTGGAGTCGGTAATGAATCAAGACCGAGCTGGGGTACATTTGCCTCGCTGCTCGTTGTTGCACTGCGGGCCACCAAACTAAGAATTTCACTCTTACCACTCTCGGTTGACAGTATGTCGTTCTTAACCTTTTCCAGATCGGCCGAAGGCATTACTTCGGTGTATACCGGTAAGAGTTGATACGGAAGTTGTTTTTCGATGTTAGCCAAATCAACCCTTAGCCATTCGTCAACCCAGGGGTTCGAGCCTCCGGCTGGTGGGTCGCTCGGCGCTAGAAACCGCCTGGGATTTGTTTCCTTAATCAGTCCCACAAAGTGAACTGTGGACGGTTTCTGAAACTGAGATCGCGTTTTTGTGGAGGCATACTTTAGTGGAATATAGCCTCGGTTTACGAGAATCCAAGAGTCCGTATCTTTGATTCTTAGTGGCGTAAGGATCATGACACCCGGTTGGTTAAAGTGTCGCCTATTACGAAGGATCATTTCATGTTCAAAGTCGTACGTGCCTTCAATGAGAAGGCGTCGGTGAATTAGAGATCTCGCCCAATCTACGCCAGGAGTTGTAAGAGGATCCTTTATTGAGATTGGCGGTACAAGCAGTCGCTGGTCCATTTCTTTGATAAGCTCGACTTTTTCGAGATGTCGATTCCATTGCCAATAGGAGAGACGGCACATAATCAGTATTAATAGAAGCGCCGGGCCGGTAATATACCACGAGAACTGAATGACGCGATTTTTAGTACTACTCATTGGGAATTCGCTGATTGATGATTCTTGGG
>JBIIDM010000261.1:0-3015 GCA_044238365.1 Bdellovibrionota bacterium
CAACGATGCACCATCTACCGTAAATAGACTGCTAAATATGGGGGTAGAGCCGTTTCTTGTTGCATCTTCAATAAACCTTATTATCGCCCAGAGGTTAGCAAGGCGAGTTTGTAAGGACTGCAAGGAGCGGGTAAAGGTAAGTCCCGAAACATTGGTAGACATTGGGATATCTGCAGCAGAAGCTCCCCATGTAAAGGTTTTTCAAGGAAGAGGATGTCCAACCTGTTCAGGAACTGGCTACAAGGGTCGAATAGCCCTCTACGAAATTATGGTCATGAAAGATGAGCTCCGGGAGTTTGTCCTGAATGGGGCTTCCACTGCAGAGCTGAAAAAAGAGGCCGCAAGGCTTGGAATGACGACACTTAGGGGATCCGGATTAAAGAGACTCAAAGAGGGAACCACGACAATTGAAGAGGTGCTTCGGGTCACCAGTGCTTAAGATGTATGTTTACTAGGAGAAGATAACGTCATGCCTTTGTATCAGTGGGAAGGAAAGGACCAGAAGGGAAAAAAAGTTTCCGGTCAAGTTGAGGCGAAAGATCCTCAGGCAGTATTTAATTTTCTCAAATCTCGTAAAATTATTCCGGATGTAAAGCGAATCAAAGAAAAAAACAAAGGCATGAGTCGGGAAATTAAGATTCCCGGCTTTGCTCCCAAGGTAAAGCCCAAAGATGTTGTTATCTTTACAAGACAGTTTGCCACAATGTTAGATGCCGGTCTTCCAATTGTACAAGCACTCGACATTCTTGCAAAGCAGACTGATAGTCCTATTTTTTCAAAGTGTTTAAAGGGAATCAAGGAGTACGTAGAGGGTGGTGGCACGCTTGGTGAAGCAATGAGTAAACAGCCGGAGGCCTTTGATACACTATACGTAAACATGGTTGATGCCGGCGAGACGGGTGGTATTCTCGACATCATCCTTGAACGTCTGTCGATTCATCTTGAGAAGTCGATGAAATTAAAACGTGAAATAAAGACCGCTATGATATATCCAGCTGTGGTTGTCTCTGCGGCAGTAATCGTCACGTCAGTTCTGCTTATCTTCGTTATTCCGACATTTGCGGAGTTATTTACAGAGTTTGGTTCCGCACTGCCTTTGCCAACGCAAATGGTCATTGATCTGAGTAATTTTACAGTTCGGAATTCTTACATCATTTTTGGTGGGATATTTGGCGGCCTTTTCTTTTTTCGAAGATTTATGAAGACCGAAAGAGGCAAGGAGATAATCCATCCGATTCTATTACGACTGCCTGTATTTGGATCGATCGTGCAGAAGATTGCGGTTGCTCGGTTTACGAGGACACTTGGAACGATGTTGAGTTCGGGAGTTCCTATTCTTGATGCCTTATTGATATGTGCAAAGACATCCGGTAACAAGGTGGTAGAACGTGAGGTTCAGCTTTCTCGTCTGGCGATCTCCGAGGGGCGTTCGATGGTCGAGCCCCTAGAGGATTCCGCTGTTTTTCCGTCGATGGTTATACAAATGATCGGTGTAGGTGAGGCAACCGGTGCGATGGATGCTATGCTTCAAAAGATTGCTGACTTTTACGAGGATGAAGTTAACAATGCTGTTTCTGCGATGAAATCACTTATTGAACCAATTATGATACTAGTTCTTGGAGTAATAATTGGAGCTCTCGTCGTAGCGATGTATCTTCCAATCTTCAAGATGGGAGCCGCGGTAGGAGGATAACTGGCTCGTAACCAAAATTTGAATCTTCAAGTATGAATGGTGTGAACAGTTTTTAAAAAGCATGAAAGATTCTATGGTAACCACTTGATTTTATTGCATTTCATGAGTTTATCGGTCACGAAATATAGATAAGTAAATCAGCTGGTTACAAAAACTGTTCGCACCATTGAAGTATGAAATCAGGATTTTATGATTTGACGGATTTTACATCGGCACAAGAGCGCTTGGCAGCTCATGAGCGCATGATTTTGCCTCTATCCCGCAATGACGAAGAAGCACGCCGTTCTTTTCAGGCTCATGGTTTTGAAGAAGTAATAGATCGGAATCGAGCCATACACCACACGTATTCGACCTGGTGCAACGAGTGGCAAGGTTTGAGGCAACTGTTTTAATTTCCGGGGAATCCGGAACTGGTAAGGAATTGGTAGCTCGGGCGATTCATAGCCGAAGTGAGAGAAGTGTCAGCGGGCATTTGTCCCAGCGAGACAGGAGAGACGATATTGTAGGGTGGCATAGGCGGTCTTTAATGACGTAGTTTGTTTTTTTAATAACTGCAGTTGATCGAGGTACAGTAAGTGAATGTACTTAAGTTTAGGTAACAGCTCGCTTTTGGGGCGCATTTATGTTGGGGGTACCTGAGTAGTTATCCTCCACGCGGTCAAGTGTTCGGTTTCCTGAAACCGGCGACTGCACTCAACTGGGACGCCATAACCCAATCATTTCGAAATGGATGGCGAAGGGTCTGAGCGTAAAAATCGAAAACCTGACCGCGAGAAGTATACGTGCATTTTAATATTGGGAATAAAAATCAATCTTATTAACGTTTTGAAGTTCATAGATTAGATTTTCAGAAAATTGTTCACAGTATTGCGAAATACGAAAGCTAAAATTCTCCAACGAGTACAGTGCATTGTTGCCAGTTCGCGGGCCGCCACCAATTTGAACCACATCAACTAGTCGAATACTTGAGAGGGCCGAGATTTTTGCTTTCAGTATAATTAAGATATCGTCGACATATGAATATAGAGGGCGGTAGTTTTAACTATTTGGAGAAAGGTTATGAGTCGATTAACAGCAGATCCGACCGGAAGGGAGCGTGTACTAGGAGACGAAGAGATTATTGTTAGTAAGACTGACTCCTCTGGCAAGATTCAGTACGTCAACCAGACATTCTTGAAGATCTCAGGATTCACTGAACGTGAAGTTATTGGACAGCCACATAGCATGGTACGACATCCCGAGATAATGCCTCGGTGTGTGTTCAAATTGCTTTGGGATACGATTCAGGGTGGGCACGAAATTTTTGCTTATGTGTGCAACCT
>JBIIDM010000260.1:0-3015 GCA_044238365.1 Bdellovibrionota bacterium
ACTTTCCTCGACCTTGAAAAAATCCCTGGCAGTTACAGATGGTTAGCTCGCTTTTGGGGCGCATTTATGTTGGGGGTACCTGAGTAGTTACCTTCAAAGTTAGGATCTCGTTTTTCAAGATAGTATCGAATTTTCTCAGGCCTCAGACATCTTTCACTCAAAATACGGTGAACCGTCGCCTTGGCTGCTCTGGAAAGACAGGGATGCCCTGCCTTCACACAATTGCCACGAACGTGCTCTGCCAGGAGTCTCCTGCTCCAAACTTCCGCAGCATACCCGAGAGATCCTTCGGTTGTTGGCACGCAACGCTCACCACCCAGGCCTTAGCCGCATCATCTATCACTCTGGCTCTTTCGGACGATGATAAAAATCCACCAAACCAGCATCTATGCCCATCCCAAGTGCTTTATCAATACACTTGACCGCCATATCACGCGAACATCCTATCGTCCTTATCAGCTCACTTATCGTTTGACCTTCTGAGTATAACAGCAAAATTTTGGCTCGACGTATCGTTTGAAAACTGGCCGATCTACTACGTTGCACGCTTTCGAGTTTCTTCCTATTCTCCTCACCCAACACGAGTTTGGGTCTTGAACTGGTACCTGCCATAGCCTTACGAATCCTCTCTTAATTAACCCAGAAAAGGATTTTATATACAAAATTCAAAAAGAAACAAGTGTTTATTTTTATGTATTTTAATGAAACGGTATACTAGAAGCAACTGAAGCAATTACGGAGGGGGTGAGCCAGTTGACGTTGCGAAGTGTTGCTTTCGTGAAACCACGGTTCGGGCGAAGGTGTAGCTCGGGCGTAAGCACAGCCTGAGCTACACCTAGACTAAGTGGTTCTCGGGTTTTTGAGTAATGAAAAAGGGCTATGGAATGGGGGGCAAGATATACGGAACGGTGGGTTTTTTACTGGAATGAGCAACCGCAACACCCGATATGAGGCCTTATCGGGTGAACCTTCTAAGATTTCGGGATTTTTAAAAATAGGAGAAAACAAAACCTTTGGGCATGCCCTCGGTGTACCTCCAAGGTCAGGAGCAACCGCCCGTCATCCCGGGTGGAGTGCCGGTCGACGTGTACCGCGGCGCTTCGGTCAGCGAGGCGCGCCCCCGCTAAAGACTATAACAAGGTTAGTCGAACCACTTTAATCGCTGGTTACGATAAAAAACGCCTTTAAACAGCAAGGCCAACTAGTTATTTTTAATGAACTTTGCCACGTTTAGTCTATTCGAGTAATTCGACTGTTGCGAGTGCTTCGATTTGGTGATATCCTTAAAAGAAGTTCAACATGATTTATTTATAAAGGCAGTGCTATGGTGACGCTACGCCCAACTGAGCCCTACACTCCAACACAAGAGGCTATTACGCTTGCAAACCAAGCCTTGGAGTCTGTTTCGGCAGTAGTGGAAAATCCTCCTGAGACAATCACTTTTGCTATTCTCGATCCTGGTTTACAAGGCACCAAAATAACGATTCCTGGTGGGATGTTTCGGTTGATTGTGGATGTCTTAAATGCGGTAAGTCAGGGAGAGCCTATTACTTTGCTGCCTCATTCAGCGGAACTAACTACCCAGGAGGCGGCTGATATGCTCAATGTCTCTCGTCCTTACCTGGTAAAGCTTTTGGATGAAGGGGCAATGCCTTCTCGTAAGGTAGGTATTTATCGTCGAGTAAAGGTACAGGAAGTATTGCGGTACCAACAACAAGAAAAGGCCAAAAACGAGAAGATTCTTGACGAACTAACCCAGGAAGCTCAGGAAATGGGGCTATACGATTTGTGATGACCCCTCGATGATGATGATCGCTTTACTAGATGCCTGTGTGCTTTATTCTGCAATATTACGGGATTTATTGCTGCGCTTAAGCAATGAAAATGTGTTCATTCCAAAATGGTCAGAAACAATTAATCAAGAATGGACACGAAATCTTCTTACTTCTCGACCCGATCTCACACCCGATCGCCTCCAACGCACTTGCCGCTTGATGCTAGCAAGCAACCCCGATGGCCTCGTTACAGGATTTGAGAAACATCTTTCCACACTAAATCTTCCCGATCCTGAAGATCGTCACGTTCTGGCGGCTGGCATCGAAAGCCATGCAGATGTTATCGTCACGTTTAATTTGAAAGATTTTCCAGAGGCGTTACTCGCTCCCCATCAAATAAAGGCAATTCACCCTGATAGTTTCGTGTGCCAATGTTTTCTTGAGTACCCGTTACAAGTCCTAACCGCGATTCACAAACAACAGCAGAGTCTAAAGTCTCCGCCATGTAGCATGACTAAATTTTTGGAAGTCCTTTCTCAGGCTGGTCTTCCTCAAACATCCTCCAATATAAAAAAAGAGATACACTCCCAGCTTTCACGGTATTAGCCACAGGGATTCAGACGATTTTCTTTCCGATGGGCGCAGAAAGGTCGAACTTGTGTTCAGCGACAATTAATAATACCCCCTGACGACAATTCTACTGGTTGCGGGTTTTTGCTTTGCCGATATATCCAATATTCTTAATGAATACAATGAGGTATTGAATTTGGTAGATATAAGCTATAATGCTTCCCGTTTGGGGGCGTTATGGCTACAAAGTGCGAATCACTGAGTATTCCGACAAAATTGAGTCTTGAAGAGTTCCTGACTCTAACGTTTTCTAGGTGCTCTATTTTTAATACAAGACCGAACTTTATATAAATCACTGAATATACTACACTTTATTTCGCAAAAAAAATAGTGAGGTGTAATTTATGAGTGATTCAGTTCGATCTTGTATTAAAAATCAGCTGTTCCCGGATTCAAAAAATTCTCAATAAATACAAAAGAGTACAGCAATATTTTTAAAATGTTTGCGCGCACTATTGTAGCTTTTTTTTTAATGTCAGCTCACCCTATGAAAGCTACAACACACTGAATTCACAGGGTGAATCGCGATCAGCGAAGAGGGACGAAGTCCCTGGGCCCGAGCGCCAAGCGGGAATAGCTGATTAAAAATAGGTTATCAGCAGAACTCGCT
>JBIIDM010000262.1:0-2995 GCA_044238365.1 Bdellovibrionota bacterium
TCAATTCGTATTGAACGCAGCCGTTCTTACTCCCAGCCATGATCAAAAATCCAAATTGGAAGAATAAATAACCGTATATACATATACATTTGTTAAGAATCGCTCAATTTAGGTCTGAGATACCTTGTGGCAGATCTGATACGTTTAATATATCCGAACTTTGTTCCGGTTGTCTGTTGTTCTCTGGCATTGGATCCATTTCTAAGCCCTGTGTTAAAGTTTATTGTCAATGGTTATTATTATTCCTTAAAATCATGACACAATGGTGTGAACAGTTTTTGGGTGTAAAGATATCGCCCACTTAGAAAATCTGGCAAGATTTTGATTGCTAAAGATCTTAATCGAACCGGATAATTACATGGACGACATCATCAAAACAGTATTGGATTTTATGTCTGGAGTCAAAGTTCCGCAAAGGAATTTTCTTCTCAGCCTGTTCACGTCGCTGAGTTGTATTGTTGGGAGGGCTAATTATCGAAACTTGAGTAGACACAGTGGTTTTTGTGAACATACGTACTCTCGTTGGTACAATAGAGAGTTTGATTATGCGATGCTGAACCGGCTTTTAATTGAGAAAGAACTTGGCAAGACCGGCGAGAAGATTGGGGCGATTGATGCGACATTTCTTAAGAAGAGTGGTAAGTGCACAGAGGGTCTTGGTATGTTTTGGAATGGAGCTCTTGGTAAGTCGTCTCGAGGCTTGGAGGTTAGCACTGTGGCTGTGATAGATCTACAGTCTCATACAGCGTATGGTTTGGATAGTAGAATGACACAAAGTGGTGATGATGATTGTGAGAGTAGGACCATACAGTATGGGAAACAAGTGAAAGAGCTTGAGGAACATCCACTTGACGAAGAGATTCCGAAAATACCTGGGCAGTTACGTTTTTTTGTTATTCACGTAGCTTGAGTATCTGTATGGTATCAACTTCGGCAGTGAGCACATATCGGCTTCCAATACGGTCCCACAGCTCATGGGCATAAGCGTCGGCGGCCTTATCCGTAAGGTCAACCACAAGCACCTTAGGCGGGTCTTTCTGAAATACGCCGATTACATGCTCAAGCTCCTGCCTGTTTCGAACATCCATTACAAAGTGATATCCACCTGTATGAGGACGGACGTCGAGCAGAAAAAACAGCTCCGGATTGTACGGAAATGCATAAAAACTAGCGCCATCAACAAGCATCGGCCGTAATATATCGTAAAGCTTTTTATAGCGTGCATTTACATCAGTACCAACTCGCAAAGAACAGTGGGGAAAAGCACAAGCCTCCGTCGGGAATCTTGTTCCTCTTAACATTCCCAGAACGCCACGTTCTAGGGGTTGCCCTGCATGGTAGTACAAAAGCGTGAAACTCATCGCGACCGCTAGAATCTCGCTTAGAGTTTTAGACTTTCTATGCCACAAAAAAAACAAGGCGACCAAAGTTGGCGCAAGGGAATAAATCAGATATATTGGTATTTCATAATAAACTGCCACGAGGCCGTAGCTTAAGGCAAGAATAGGCAATGGTTCTCGGCAACATCTCGATCGAGATTTAAAAATAACGATTCCCAAAAATAAACTTCCAAAAGGCAGTATTGACCAGAGAACGCTATTGAGGATAACCTCGAGATTCAACGGGTTATCTAATATTTCCTTAAAACCGAAGAATGGAAGCCAGAAAAAGAACATTATTTCCCTGTATCCCGCCTCATGGAGCGCGAACGGCGTAATAAAAGTGTTCTCTAGCCACAAGTTGAAGTCGTGATTGGTAGTAATATAGATTACATATGGTGCCACACTAATTGCTACGCCCAACAGAGTAAGCACGCCCTGCCATAATAGTACAGAAAGCTCCGCCCTGGCCCTTAAGGCAACTCTAAAGTACAAGAACAGGGGCATTAAACAGAATAATAAAATCCCATCCGAATTAACTCCATTAAGTGAATAGACAAGAACCGGCAGACCTGCACAGAAAAGAAGCATTCGAGATATGATAATTCCGATGCCTAGACTATCTTTCGAAAACGGATCGTCATGCCTTTGAGACTCAGCAGCCAAAAAAGAAAGGTATCCGAAGCTCAAAAAGGCAAATGTTAGTTGACGAAAGAGAAAGCAAAGCCCCAGTACCATCCCTGAACAGAAGTACCGAAGACGCTGATCGGAGGGAATCTTTATCAGTATTAGACATAGACACCAGAAACATAACTGACTGTGCCAGTTTCCAGAGGGATTGTTGTACAGGACACTTGAGCTCGCCAACATCAATAGGGCAGCGACAACAGCAGTTGACACCCCTCGCCCTCTAAATATTGTATATACAATCATTATCTGCAAAAATGTGCTTACCAGCAGCGGATATCTTAAAGAAACAAAATCAACCCCGAAAAGCCGAAAGGCAATGACATGAACAAAGTGCAAGAGACCAGGATGAAATGAAAGAACGTCGCGGTTTAGCATTGACCCGTTGAGCAGTTGCTGGGCCACGTAGGCGAAAACCCCATCATCATGAATTTCAATAAATGATGAGTGAAAGTAAATCAGAGTCCACAGGACACCTGTCGCTACGACTATATAATCCAGGCGCGACTTCACATTCATCCTGATTCCAAGTAATAATAATTGTTAAAGGTATTTTAAAAATTGAGTACTACTATGAGCGGGATTTATACCGGTTCCACTTCAAAAAGTCAGAAAAAATGAAGAACCAGTATATCTTTTGCGGAGCAAAGTCCCCGAAGGGACAAGCAAATACCCATTCCAGAAAATAGAGTATTCAGACATTTTGAATTGGAATGGGTATATAACCGCTCTAATTAATAAAATTTCGATTTTAAGGTTATTAACTACGCTGTAAAATAAAACTTTACACGAATAAGGCATCCAACTGCCACTGTTAACTTATACTTTAGTTAGACAAAAATTAAAAGGATACCTTCTTGCCTCTAAGAATGAAAAAAATTAAAGTGTTAAAACTGCCATCTGATTTCGCCCCAGATCTCCACCCGAAA
>JBIIDM010000263.1:0-2982 GCA_044238365.1 Bdellovibrionota bacterium
GTTAGGTTCGGGCATTACTCCCCATCGATAAGAGGCAAAACGTCGTCCCTTTACGTATAGTGAATGATCTCCGATGCTTATATTAGCTGACAAGGAAAAGTTGTCAATTGTGTTCGGGGCGTAAAAGCCGAACCTTGCGGAGTACCACAGAGCGGACTGTAATGTACTCCTTCGGGGGTCGATACTTCGTTCTTGAGCCAGCGCTTTATGTAAAGCATCTGCCAGGGGGCAGTGACGTGTCTCTCTACTGCTTTTAGCAGCAGTGAGTGGTCAATAGAGTCGAAGAACTTCGATATATCGAGGTCTAGGACCCACGCTTGCTTCAGACACTTGGCTCGACATTCCCTGACTGCTTCAATGGCAGAACGATGGGGACGAGCCCCATAGCTATTTCGGTGAAACAGAGGGTCTATCTTAGGCTCAAGGACGAGACGAACTACGGTTTGCGCGATTCTGTCTGTTACCGTTGGTATCCCCAGCAATCGCGTGCCGCCATCCGCCTTATCGATGCCGACCTGTTTAACTGCCTGGGGGAAATAGGTGCCAGACGACATCCTGTTCCAGAGCTTATAGAGGTTTCTTGAGAGATTTGCCTCATACTGCTGGAGCGTAACGCCGTCCAGTCCAGGGCCTCCTCCGGCCTTCTTTACATTTAGCCATGCGGTATATACTACCCGCTTGGGTATGTCATATGGTTTGCTGTTCATATCATCATCGTCCTTTGCAGTTGTAATGTTACTACTTTGCATGTACTACTCTTGCCCCTTCGCTCCACCTCCATTACAGAGGTTTCTTCACTACTACGAGCAAGTCTGTCCCTGATTCCCGGCATTGAGTTTCGCGCCTCGATGTTGCAGCATCTTGTGCGCCTTCCCTTAGCATCCGGGGTCAGGTTCCCGTGTTCCAACAATATGCCTGTGTAGAGGTCATGCCCCCTCAATGCCGCCTGTCCCGTTCGCAGCACTATGGGTGTCTCGAACGATTATCCCTCCGACGGTTACTTACAGAGGTTCTGACAGGGGGACTGAATTTCGACATGTGCTCAGGGGTTCCCTTGCGGTCATCTCCTCTACACGCACCTGACGGGCGTTCGCCCGCCTTTTCTCGTCTCGCTCAGAACGCCAACCCTTAGGAAGGCGCACCAGACGGTGGTTTCACCCGAAGCCCATTCTTCGAGTCGAGGGGCCTACCCTCATCATTTTGTTAGTTTTCGACACGGCACAAGTAACCATTCACCACCCCGTGATAGCTACATAAATGATTTGAAAAAAATTATGAGGGGTATGTAAATAAACTTCTGTTTGGTGTATCTATTCTCGTCAAACTGTGCGATAAAATGGGGATGACGAAGAGAATGAGTGTAAAAATCAACAAGCTTGCCGAGGAAACGCGTGATATACTTACGCGTTACGACGATCTTCCAATACCGCTAAGAGATTCGATTGAAAATCTTCTTGGTGGTGTTGATATGGCTATTGAATATTTGGCAAGAAATAGTCAGAACGGGCATACTCCACCGTCGCAGGATAACTCCAAGGGAAATAAGGAAAAGCGGGGGCAAACAAACAAAGAAATCTGGCAAGAAACCCGGAGGACAACCGGGGAGAGAAGGAGTTAATCTTGCATTTTCGGAGAACCCGACGAGTGTAATCCCACTTGAAATAGATCGGAGATTTTTACCTCCTGGCGCCTATAATGAAGAAGAACGCGAATGTCGGCAGGTATTTGATTTTGAGATTGTGAAGACGATCACAGAATACCGAGCACAAGTACTAAAAAGTTCTGGTGGTGATAGATATGTCGCAGCAATTCCCGGAGGGAGTAAATGCTCCGACACAATATGGTGCCAGCCTACAGGCGTATTGTGTTGGTCTATCGACGAAGAATGCGATGCCCTATGAAAGATTGGCAGAACACGTTTTTCATGAGATAGGAATTCCAGTTAGCACAGGAAGTCTGGTAAATTTCGAGGAACGGATTGCAAAGAAACTGGAAGAGACGTTCCTTCCGGAGGCCAAGGAACTCTTGATTCAATCCGATGTAGCGGGATTCGATGAGTCCGGTATCAGTATTCGAGGAGAAAATTTCTGGGCTCATGAGGCAAACAACACGTTGGTTGTGCTATTTACCGCTCATGAAAAGAGAGGAAAAGCCGGGATTGATGCAGCCGGCATATTACCGAAATTTAAAGGGATAGCAGTTCATGATTATTGGGCACCCTATCAAAGCTACTCGTGCACTCATGCGCTTTGTAACGCACACCACCTCCGAGACCTTGAATACATAGCCGAGGATCTTCGACAGACGTGGGCTGTAGAAATGAAAGAGCTTTTGCTTGAGATGAATACAGCAGCAAAGAACTCAAAAGGTAAAGTAAAGCGTGAGGTTATCACAACGCTAGAAGCCAGGTATGACCAGGTCGTTTTACAGGGGTTGAGGCAGAATCCCGGAACGAAACACAAGGATAAGCGCAAAGCCAAAGCTCGCTGTTTGGTCGAAAGATTTCGAGATAGAAAGAACCAAGTCCTTCTATTTTTACACGACTTACGCGTACCGTTCTCTGTAAGCGTTCGGCCCCCCGCTAGCTACATCTTAAGGAGTGACGGCATTTTGGATCCTTTATATTTTGAATTTAGAGCAGCTAACATGAATTCAAATACAGGTCTTCTTTGAATTCGTAGAGTCTGAATTACAGTCATAGAACGCTCGATCCACCGTAGGCCCTTCTCGCTCTGACTTCCAAATGAGAGCTTTCGAATACAAACTAACTTGCGAATAGTTCGTTCGGCGTAGTTGTTAGTAGGCGCGAAGAGCTCCGGATGTTCGAGAAACCTGAAAAGTGAATCCCAGTATTTTACCTGAATTGAGCGATTGTTTTCCTGTAAAATATAAAAAAAGTAGAAAATACCCCTTTAAACATACTGTTTAGTGTTCTATTATGCACTAAATTATGGCATTGGCTATTCACCCAACAAGTGAAAA
>JBIIDM010000123.1:0-10554 GCA_044238365.1 Bdellovibrionota bacterium
AAAACCGCCTGTTGTTGTTATCCAGGAACGTTCGGGGAGGCAGCAGGTTCGCAGTGAGTTTGTAGCGAGGGATTCCGATTACAATCCTCCCCAAACGGATCTCCTGGTTGAAAGCGAACACTCTTCTAATGACTTGAAGCAGGAGGACTACGATGTTTTGTCGGCCACAATTACAAAGAAGTTGCAGGACTTTCAGATCGACGGCAACGTGACCCGGATTCATCCAGGTCCTGTGATAACACTTTTCGAATTTGAGCCGGTTGCAGGTGTTAAAGTTGGTCGTATCGCCAGTCTCGCGGACGACTTGGCGATGAGTCTTAAGGCAAGTTCGATTCGAATTCTTGCGCCAATACCTGGTCAGGGCACGGTAGGAATTGAGGTTCCTAACAGAAACAGACAGACAGTCGGCCTGCGGGATGTTCTAGAGAGTGATGAGTTTCTTAATGATTCGAGCCCACTAGTGGTGCCTCTTGGTAAGGATACCCACGGAATTCCAGTTGTCGCGGATATTGGTAAGATGCCCCACCTTCTGATTGCTGGTGCTACAGGAACCGGTAAATCGGTGTGCATTAACTCGTTGTTGCTGGGGCTTCTGTTTCGGGCGAGTCCCTCCGAGGTGGGGTTGATTTTAATTGATCCAAAGATACTAGAACTGAGCATATATGCCGATATTCCGCACTTGAGGGTCCCGGTGGTTACGGTCGCAAAACAGGCCCGTGCGGTATTAAATTGGGCGGTCGGGGAAATGGAACGACGCTATCGCTTGATGCAGCGTTTTTCTGTCCGGAGCATTGATGCCTACAATCAAGCCATCAAGGCAGGGGCTCGACCGTCTAGAGATACTGAGAAGGAGGAGTTTCATCCGCTACAGAAAATTGTGATTGTTATTGACGAGCTCGCGGATCTTATGTTGCAGGTGGGCAGGGATATAGAAGAGTTAATTACCCGGCTTGCGCAAAAGGCGCGTGCGGCCGGAATTCATCTAATTGTGGCCACCCAGAGACCATCTGTGGACGTTATTACTGGACTTATTAAAGCTAATTTTCCGGCACGGCTTTCCTTTCGGGTTGCCAGTCGAGTTGATTCCAGGACTATACTCGATCAGATTGGTGCAGAGCGATTGCTGGGAAAGGGAGATATGCTTTTTATGGCACCGGGTACGCATACGGTTTGCCGTATCCACGGTGCGTTTGTTTCCGATGAGGAAGTTGGCGCAGTAATAAAACACATAAAGACCTATGCTGGTCCGCAGTATGATCCTGACATTTTGGCCGCCTGTGAGAAGGCATTGGAGGAGGATGCTGCCGGTGGTGGATCGCTTATCGAGGTTGATGAGTATGACGCCCTTTATGACAAGGCAGTACAGTTGGTTCTCTCAAAAGGGACGGCATCTACTTCGATGATTCAACGGTTTTTCCGCATCGGATATAATCGGGCGGCCCGACTGATAGAATTGATGGAGCGTGAAGGAATTGTGGGTCCAATGGATGGGGCAAGGCCTCGTGATGTCCTTGTCGCAACCGAGGGAATAGACCCCTGAAAAGGAACGGTAACTACGTAAGGAGTGCTTGGTAATGAATATCGATGAACGGGCTCGGGATGGGTTGGATCCTATTCACCTAGACGGGGAAAGAGACGGGATGAAAGAATATCGTCTATCAGTTCGAGTGGTAACACTTCCGAAGGATACTAATGCCTTGGGAAGCATATTTGGCGGTTATATTTTAAGTCATATCGACCAAGCGGCTGCGGAGCACGCTCGCGTTGTTGCACCTGCTCGCTATGTAACGAAAGTAATCCGTGAGGTTAATTTCATCGCGCCGGTAAAACTAGGTGAGAGCGTGAGCTTTTATACAAAGACAATCAAGATAGGAAGAACTTCGCATGTTGTAGAGGTTGTGGTACATGCGATGAGCCATGGAGCCGCAGAAGCTGTTCGAGTAACCACTGCCGAAGTTGTAATGGTTTCAATCGATGACCAGGGGAATCCCCGCCCAATCACCTCAACGCCCTCTCAGCGTCTGTCTAGCCCGGATTATTCAAGAAACGCGCCTCCATAATGGAATTATCCTAAAAAGAGCAGTTGAGTGGGATAAAGTGGTCCCAGCTATTTGAAATTACAAAGAATTTAGTGATTTTGGGTCGCAATCAAGTATCACCGATACGGTGAGACCCAAAATCGCTAAATTCGAAGTAAGTTCAGATAGCTCTGGGCCGCTTTAGATCGCAAAACTGCTCTTTTTAGGATAATGCAAACTCAAGAAGATTTAATGTATGGTAGAGAACGAAGGGAACCGCGACCATCAACAGCTGAGTAGTTTCGAAACTATTGAGCGACGGTTAGCTGCGCTGCGCGAGGTTATGATCCAGAGAGATTTGTATGCCTATATTGTTCCGATGGGTGACCCGCATCTTAATGAGTACGTGCCTGAATGTTGGCAACGCCTTCAGTGGCTTAGTGGTTTTACGGGTTCTGCGGGTACGTTGCTTATTGATCAGGTAGGATGTTGGTTATGGACCGATTTTCGCTATTTTGTGCAGGCTAACGAGGAACTCGCGCATGGTAAAATCACGCTTATGAAGTCAGGGGTACCTGATGTCGAGACCCTGGAAAAGTGGTGTAGAAACAGGTATGGCTCGCGTCGTATTGGAGTTGACCCGTTGACCCTTTCATCTGCGCTCGGAAAGCAATTAAAAGAAGCCGTACGATCGGGGGGAGGAGAGTTGGTGCCTACCAGTGAAAATCTGGTTGATAGTATCTGGAATAGCCGACCGCCCTTACCTAAATCACCGGTGAGCATCTGGCCGCTCGAATACGCAGGTGAGTCGCATACATCCAAATTGCAAAGGATTAAGGAGGAACTTGCAGCAACAAGCAGTGAGGACAAGCACCTTATCGTCACGACGCTCGATAGCATTGCGTGGCTTCTGAATTTAAGAGGGCACGACATCCCGTACAATCCTGTTTTTCTCGCCTATGTGATTGTGTCTATCCAAGCAGTTGGTCCTGCTAGGGTACGATTTTTCGTTGATAGCTCTCGCTTTGCTCCTGGTGTTTTACAGTACCTGCAAGAGAACGGTGTCGATCTGCATGAATACGGAGCGTTCTATGAGGAGTTGCAGTCGTGCGGTGGCCTAGTGGTCTATGATGCAGAAACAACGAACTATGCAATTTCTTCGCTGCTCAACAACAAGGACCAGGCAGAGGTGTCGCAACGCACGGAGGGAAATCCGATACCGCTTTTCAAGAGTAAGAAGAACAGCGTTGAGCGCGATGGCATGCGTGCAAGTCACCGACGCGACGGGTTTGCGGTTTCCCGCATGTTGCACTGGCTTTATCGAAACGTAAGGGCAGAGGAGCTCGGGGGAGTTGATTTGTCTACCATCGACGAAATTGCAGTCGATCACAAGTTATGCGAGCTTCGCGCCCGTGACTCCCTTTTTGTGACGCCAAGTTTTCCTTCAATCGTGGGATTTGGCGCACATGGGGCAATTGTTCATTATCGGGCAAATCCTGATAGTTCGGTCCCCATTACAAACAAGGCGATTGTTTTAATAGACAGCGGTGGTCAGTATCACGATGGAACGACGGATATCACGAGAACTGTACACCTAGGGAAATCATCTGCCAAAGAACGTGAGTTGTATACCCGTGTGCTGAAAGGGCATATTGCCTTGAGTCGCCTGGTTTTTCCTGACCGCATTGATGGGCCACTGATTGATGCCTTTGCTCGATCCTTTCTATGGGAGGTGGGAAAAGAGTATGGCCATGGCACGGGGCACGGAGTTGGCTGTTTTTTAAATGTCCATGAGTTTCCGCCATCAATTTCACCGAAGTATCGAAAGGCGCCACTCCATGAGGGTATGGTGGTGAGCAATGAGCCTGGATATTATGAGGAAGGGGAATTTGGGATTCGGATCGAAAATTTAGTTCTTGTTGTAAAAGCGGACTGTGGTGATCAGGAACGATACCTTAAATTCGAAACGCTCACGAAGGTTCCGTACTGTCGTGAGTTAATCGATACGAATCTGCTGACAGTTGGTGAGCGAAATTTTATCAATGAGTACCATGAGGAGGTGTTGCTGCTTCATCGGGTTCAAGCAGGAACACTGCCGTCACCAGAGCGTGAGGAGTTTGAGGAATGGCTGAGTCTAGCGTGTGCGCCATTGGGGTAAATGCCTACCCCTGGTAATTCGAGGCGCGTTTCGTTAAAGTTCTGCTATACGCTTTTTTAGCTCTAACAAGATTCTGGGAGAAAAGCCCCGATCATGGAGCCAGAGAATCCTGCCATCAGCACTCAACAATACCACATGTCCATTTTGAGGATTATCATTCCCAATCGCTGTAACAATCTTGGAAGCATCGTCGTAAACGGTAACAACCCCCCCCCAGTCCTCCTTCGGGATTCCACTTCGCATTCCATTATCAATTACATTTGAAATCAGTCCTGGAACTAGCCCGGTCAGCGTAGGAACCTCGACTACCCGCACCCCCAGATTATTTTCCAAAATTCCAAACAACCATCGGTCAATGTCGAACTGGGACTTTTGTAAATAGCCTATGATTAATAGAACTGGTTTGCCGGTGAAGTCTCCCGGTATTCGAGTTGATTTGCCATCAAGACTGGTTCCCGTGACCGTTGGAAAGACCGTTCCTTTTGGATCGATCCCGGGCAAACTGGGGGAAGATCGGCCACAGCTACAAAGGGAAGTAGCAATTGAGACGAACAGAACTAGGGACAAACGGTATTTCATGGATTGATTTAACCAACGAAAGTCTAAAGACAGCCTCTACGGAGTTGCGTTCTAAGGGATTAAACCGAAAAGAAGGCAAAGAAAAAATGCGCAATACGCGAGTTAGCCGAGTGCCCCCCACTTGGTCCAGACCTGGTTCGACTGTTCAGGAGAAAGATCTCACATCCACCCAAGGAGAGACAAGGATATTCTTTTGAAAACCTTTGTTCTTACGTCGAACTCAGGTTGATAAGAACGCCAGCCTCCTGTGGTGGAGTATCAGTCTACGGTTTTTTTATCAAATGAGTTTGAAGTTCATCCGTTCTCATTCGATCGCCGAGATTCGACTCAAAGCCGCGTTATTTTTGACGATGGCTATAGCCTGGAGTCGGCGTATCTTGCAGAAGGGCTAGATGTCGTGTTATCCCGAAGTTGCGGCGGGCTTACGAACGACAAAATAGACTACCGTTGAAGAGGTTGTTGCTTTAGGGAGCTCTTCTTTGGACGTTACGTACTTCTCTTTTTCAACTTCGTTCTTCCAGACCGCAAGGTCTACCGTAAACCCAACCTCCTCGAGGAAACGCCACAAAGACTCTTCGTTTGCCCAGTACGCATACGGGGGCGTATCAAGAAGAGCGCCGATCCGAAGTTTTCCAGCCCGCCTAATCCACGGGTAAAGGCCACCCTCTGTTCTTTCTGTTTTCTTGGTGATAGTGCGAATAATTCGGATTAGCGCAAACAGGGTACCCCAAACCTTACTATTGGATGCCCCTCGTAGACTCAGAACTGAAAAGAGCATGAGTCCACCGGGCTTGAGAACCCGGAAGGCTTCCCTGAATGCCCGCTCTCGGAGTTTCTGCTCAACAATGGCGGTGAACATTTGATCAAAGCATATAATTTGCGGAAATTCATCATTCAGGTACTTTAGATTTGTCGCATCGCCATGCTCAAAGGAGATTTGTTTCGGATATTTATTTCTCTCTATAGCTGTTGAGATAAACTTTTCAATAAAGTCGTAGGCCGTAATCTGTTTGAAGCCTGACTCCGCTAGTCCGAACGCAACTCTTCCTGCACCGGTGCCACCTTCCAGCGTTTTAAGTTCGGGCTGCAGAAACTTGCCAATCAAACAAATTTCGGGTTTTGAAAGCCGGCTAGGCGCTGTATAATGAGCGATCTCGTCATCACGCGAGTAGTACTTCTTGTTCTGAAGTTGTGTTTCTGTTGCCATTACGTACTGAATTACTGATGTTAAGGCGCGCCACTGATTTTTAAAGTTCTTATAATTTATATTCTGGACTGTGAGTTCAAGCAAGTCCTTATTTGCCGATCACTTCGTTACAACTGCACAGCGAGGCTTTGTTGCGATGCATCCTGGTGATGTATTGTTCTATTGTGATTTTATGCTCTCAGGCGAAGAAAGCAATTACTATGTACGTCTAATCATGGTAAATAGTACTCTACCGCCAGGTAAAATTGAGCGGTCAGGGCGCTGATTTTTGTTGAGTTGTCGGTCGCAATTATTTCGTACGTTTGTTCGACACATATTTTGCGCAGTATACCCATTCCAATTCAAAATGTCTGAAGACTCTATTTTCTGGAATGGGTATTTGTTTGTCCCTTCGGGGACTTTGCTGCGCAAAAGATATACCGGTTCCTCATTTTTTCTGACTTTTTGAAGTGGAACCGGTATATCTAGTTATCTCCAACAACTGAGAAGCATAATTAATAGGAAAAGCTATGGAATATCGAAGATTGGGAACAGCGGGGATTAAGGTTAGTCAGTTGTCGTTAGGGTCTTGGGTAACATTTGGCCCTCAAATAGATTCCGACAAAGCAGTTGAATTGATGCGTTACGCCTATGATAATGGAATAAACTTCTTTGATAATGCCGAAGTATATGGCGGCGGATTGTCAGAAAAGATAATGGGAGAAGCGATAAAACGACTTGGCTGGCGGCGTTCCAGCTATGTTGTTTCAACTAAGTTATATTTTGGACTGGAGGGAGGTCCGAATGAGAAGAACACCCTCAACAGGAAATATCTGCTTGAGGGGTTTGATGGGTCGTTAACTCGTTTGGGGCTTGATCATGTTGATTTGTTATTCTGTCACAGACCGGATTCGGAAACTCCACTGATTGAGATCGCGCGCACTATGCACGAAATAGTAAACTCCGGGCGGGCCATGTATTGGGGGACTTCTGAGTGGAGTGCCGCAGATATTCGTTCTGTTTGGGAGATTGCGCAGAAGTACGCCTGGCATCCGCCTCAAATGGAGCAGCCTGAATACAATTTATTACACCGACACCGTGTTGAACGGGAATATGTTCCACTGTATGAGGAATGTGGACTGGGGCTGACAACGTGGAGTCCTTTGGCATCAGGACTGCTTACTGGCAAATATGATAAAGGTGTGCCTGCTGGAAGCAGAGCTACTCTCGCGGGGTACGATTGGTTGAAGGAGCGGATTACCCAACCGAATAGAATTGAGCTGAGTAAAAGATTCAGTGCGCTTGCGGCTCAGTATGATTTGCAGCCTGCAGAGTTGGCGATCGCATGGTGCACGCGAAACCCGAAAGTAAGTACGGTCATTCTTGGAGCTAGTTCATTACAACAGCTAAAAGAGAACCTTGCGAGTTTGAAGGTCGTGACTTCGATCACCCCAGAGCTATTGGAAAAACTCGAGGCGCTGTTCCCAGTAGGAGAGCTGTAAGCGCCAGTGTTCAACTAACCGCCTTGCGAAAATCGCACAAGAGGGGCTCTCTGGCTCTGTCTCAGTTTATTTCTGGACAGCTCTCTCTCCTAAGCCCCTATCACTCAGGTAGCAGCTGGTACTCACACCACTCCTTGAGTGGGTATTTGAGAAGTGCTTCTTCTATTGCGTTTCGGTCGACCATCGTAAACTTTTTCATGGCCTCTTCGATGCTGTGCAGCTTACTCAGGTACGTCCAGGTTTGCCCAAGCGCCACCATTCGTCCCATTGTACTTTCACCGCTCATAATCAGGTGTGAAAGTGCCTTGTTTTTCGCCCGTTGAAGATCGTCGTCGGAAAAGGTTCTTAACGAACTAAGTATCGAAAGTATTTTTTCCCTGACGACCGGAATATCGCTGGGCCGAGTCGATGCATACAAAGAAAAAGATCCGACGCCGTCACGTGACTCATTGTCAGCGCCTGCTGATTCTGCTAGCCCGGAATCAACAAGATCCCAGTAGAGTCGTGACCCCATGGAGTCACCGACCATCATTGCCAGGATTTTTAATGCATAGCGGGTATCGTCCTGCACTGGGCATCCCGGTGTTGCGAAGAGCAGGTGCCCCTGTTGTAGGTGCGCCCGATGAAATATGGTCTGTTCCCCATGCCGAGTAAAAGGTGGAGTGCTTCTGGTGGCCGGGTATGGTTCCCAACCGCCGCAAAGCCGTTCCGCATCCTCGCACACTCTTTGCCAGTCGATATTCCCCGTTGCAACTAGCACCATGTTCGTTGGTGAGTAGCGCCGGTTAAAGTACGAAACCATTTGGTCTCGGGTTATTGCAGACACTGATTCAACGGTTCCTAGCACCGAGTTTCCTGCAGGGTGTGACTGATAAAAGTGCAACGAAGCTTGCTCAAACAGCCAGAAGAGCGGGCGATCCTGATACAAAGCAATTTCTTCAAGGATCACCTTTTTCTCCATATCGAACTCTTCCGGAGGAATAGTCGAACGGAGCATGTCAGAGAGAATTTCGGTAATATCGGGAACATATTTCCCAACCACCGAAGCGTAGTAGACCGTGTGTTCTTCCGATGTGAAGGCATTGGCCTTGGCGCCAATTGCGCCCATGTCAAAACTCAGTTGCAAAGATGTACGCTTGTTTGTTCCTTTAAAGAGCATGTGTTCAAGAAAGTGGGAGACGCCGCTTTCTTGAGGTTCCTCATCACGAGCGCCGGTTTTTACAACGAATCCGATGGTTGCACCTTGCACCCAATCGATTCTTTCGCCAATAATACGTAGCCCATTCGGGAGCAGGTGAGTGTCGGTAGTGTTCATACTCTTCAATTCGCGTTTCTAAGTTGAAAAATCTGTGGTAACGCATGTGTTTTAACGTTATCGCGAAAGTATTCTATCGGAGCTAGAATACGTATATTATAAGAGCGCATTACGATGAGCGCATTACGATGAGCGCATTACGATAGTGGTTCTCTTCCAACAACCACCATTGTTCGGGCAGTGGCTGTATACTTTGCGAAGTAGTGCTTCAGATCAGAAAGGGTGACTGACTGAAATGCCTGCTCAACTTCTGAAGTAGGGCGCACTCTTCCACCTAGCCACCAATCGCCAACATTTGATGACGCTCTGCCGCCGGACGAGTCTTCACTCAGGAATACTGAACTTAGTTGGTTTGCAATGGCGCGGTCAAGCTCGGCCTGCTCAATGTCATCTCCAACTCGCACGAATTCTCTGTCAATCGTCTCTAGAGTCTCCTTGGCCCGTTCAGGCGTTGTGCCCGCATAGACAATCGTGGTGCCGTATTCTTTAGTGGCTGCGTGTCGAGCACTCACAGAATAGCAAAGGCCACGCTTCTCCCGTACCTCAAGGAATAGTCGGCCAAACATCCCCCCGGATAGAATTTGGTGCGCGATCTTTGCGATGTAATAATCCGGTTCGTCAAATTTTGCAGATGGGAAGGCTAGGGCTATCTGCGTTTGATTGGAATCTGAATGAACAAAGTGAGAGGTGAAGGATTCAACGGCGCTAAACGGAATCTTCTGTTCACCTACGCCGGTCCATTCGCTGAAGAGAGTTTCAATATAAGCGACGGTTTCATCTACGTCAAAACGCCCGGCGATCGAAAGTGCTGAGCCTCCTGGTCGAAAGGTCCGACTATAACGTTCGTGCATTGAAGAGTGAGTAACCGCTGCCACTCCCTCTGCCGTTCCGATCGACGGATAGTTATATGGCGTTGGGTAGTATCTTTTCGACAGCTCAAGCATGCAGAGTCTCGCGGGATTATCACTTAATGACTCAATGTCCTGCAGGAGTACCGATTTAATCGGGCTCAAATACTCGGATGGTAGGTGTGCCTTAAGCGTTAACAACGATAACAACTCCAGCCCCTTTGGTAACTTCTCCGCGATACAACTACCATTCAGAGAAAAATACGTGAATGATGCGCCCTCTCCATGGGAGATGGCGTGGTAATCGAATTCGTTACTAAGCGCATAGGAGTCATACGGTCCGGCCCCCTTATGAAGAAGGTCGCTGAGGACTAGCGATTCGCCAACAAGATTGGGTGTATCATGGGCAATGCCGCCCGGAATCAAGAGTGAATAGGCAACCGAGTTTACTTCTGCCATGCGATCAAGGATTAGAGTAAGACCGTTGTTTAAAACCTGTACATGTGGGGGGAAGTTTGTCACTGAAAGCACTCCTTAAAGCCAAATAGTACTTTAGATAATAGCCTACCTCTAGTTAGTTTAAAAGGTCCTTTGGGGAATGAAGCTAACAATGCTCGACGTAGTAAGCTTTTCAGCCTGCGCTTTTATATCACTCGCTCCTCGTGTCTAAAGTAATTTCAACCATCTACCTTTGTTCTTACGTCGAACTCAGGTTAACACGGCTGTATCGGGTGCAAGGATTCGGCGAGTTTCGGCGGATAGTATATTGTCAAATGTTGTAACGTGCTGAATTTAATGATTTTTAAACAGCCTGATGATCGATTATAGTAATCTTCAAAAATAATAAAGTATTAAAGATTACTATAACGACTCGCGGAGGCGAGTCAAAACAAACACATAGCCATCGCCGAGATGCGACTCAAAACCGCATTATTTTTGACGATGGCT
>JBIIDM010000264.1:0-2917 GCA_044238365.1 Bdellovibrionota bacterium
GGAGCTTGGACTCTTCTCGCTCGCCTCCATGGTTTGACTGGTAAAACTCATTATGGAACCGCGTAGTACGCAAAGTACGCTACGTGGTGTGAGAGGTCCCCCGTGCGAGCGGGGTCCTACTCGATATCGCGAATTCACCCTGTGAATTCAGTGTGTTGTAGCTTTCATAGGGTGAGCTGACATTAAAAAAAGCTACAATAGTGCGCGCAAACATTATCCTGCGCTTTTATATTACTGCACGCCTCGTTTCTAAAGCAATTTCAAAAATTTACTTTTGTTTTTGTTGTCTGCTCATTAATCCGGGGCAAATCACTCATTTGAAATGGTAAAAGTAGATAGTTTCAAAATGTCGCGTATCGTGTATCTCTAATATGCCCCGGATTAATGAGCAGATACTGTTTTTGCGCCGAACTCAGGTTATTAAGTCATTTGTATCCAGATCATTTGAAGCGCGAGACATAGCCCTGCGCCAAAGTCTCTGGGCAAGCGTAGCTAACGGCTATATCTGCTCCCGTGTCGGATATGTTTACGTAATCGAGTCTCGAACAGCCGGGTGTGGAATGGTTCCCTTATCAGTACAAATGGAATAACGAAGCCGCTCTGACCAGTTTTCCGAGCTGATCTCCGATACGAACGGCATAATCGCATTTGAGAGTGCTAGTGCGGATGTGCGAGGCGCAAGCGCGGGGATATTACACACGCCGTAATGAAGAACCCCTTCTTCGATATAAGTCGGTTCTGCGTGGGTAGTGGGACGACTTGTCTCGCCACAACCTCCTTGATCGATACTGATGTCGATAAAAACAGACCCTTTCGGCATCTTCTTGATCATTTCTCGTGAGATTACACGGGGAGCTCGTGCACCTGGAACAAGTACGGCGCCAATCAGGAGGTCCGTATCTGCCAGTTCACGGTTTAGAAGGGTAGGGGAGGAGTGGAGTACCTGAACAGAGTTTCTAAATTGATTCTCAATAGCCTCAATGGCACGAGGAGAGCGCTCGAACACCACAACCTCAGCACCCTGGCCAACGGCAAGCTCACAGGCAGACTTGCCCGCAGCACCTGCACCCACAATCGTAACCTTGCCTCGCTTTACACCCGATGCACCGCCCAACAACAAACCTCGACCTCCCTGGGGGGCTAGAAGCAGGTGTGACCCGACGACTATAGAAAGACGCCCGGCCACCTGACTCATGGGCTTTAGAAGAGGTAATTCACCGGTTGCATCGTGGTAAAGTTCGTAGGCAAAGGAAGTCATTCCAGACTTTAACATGGCCTTGGTTAGTTCGGGTTCGCCTGCAAGGTGGAGGTAACTCACAAGAAGTAGATCCTTGCGAAGATAGTGATACTCCGCAGCTTGAGGCTCTTTTACCTTAACGAGAATCTGGCTCTCCTTCCAGATAGTTTCTGCCGAGCTAACGACCTCACAGCCAACAGCCAAATAGGCGTCGTCACTAAACGAAGCCTTCTCTCCGGCGCCCATCTGAACTGTTACATAATGGCCTTCGCGAACCAGGGCCTCGGCTGCTTCGGGAGTTAAAGCAACCCGGGTTTCACCGATTTTTGTTTCTTTTGGTATTCCTATCTTCATGTGTATACTCCTTTTAGGTACTTTGTTGGGAGGCTTTAGCTCGAATTAATTGGGGCCTTGAACAGGTCTTAAGGCGCATTCTGTGCATGATCTGGGTTCGTGCTTAACTCACCAGTGTTACTATAAACCTGAGTTCGACGTAAGAACAAAGGTAAATGGTCGAAATTGCTTTAGACACGAGAGGCGTGCAGTGATGTAAAAGCGCAGGCTAACAGCTTGCTACGTCGAGCATTTTATATCATGAGCAACGAAGTGGATGAAGTAATTTCAGCCATTTACCTCAGTTCTTACGTCGAAATCAGGTTGTAAATTAAAAAAGCTGTTTCTTGCCAATTTTAGGAGTTGTTTTATGGGTGCTGAAATCATAGACGGAAGTCGAGTCGCGGCAAATGTTCGCAGTCGGGTTGCAGCTCTGGTAGTTCGTGATTTGGCCCAAGGTAAACGTGCACCAGGGTTAGCGGTCGTTCTAGTGGGCGATAATCCGGCTTCTCAGAGTTATGTGCGGAGCAAGGAGGGTGTTGCTGCCAAGTGTGGATTTTACACTGAGCAGTTTAATTTAGAGGCAACGACCTCTGCTGAAGAGCTTGATGCCGTTTTGAACAGTCTCAACCAAAATCCCCTGATTGATGGTATCTTGCTCCAGCTTCCTCTTCCGCCTCACCTTAGTGCAGCCCACCATCTTGCGACGATATCTCCCGAAAAAGACGCTGATGGGTTACATGTTGTAAATCAGGGTAGGCTGGTTCGGGGGGAGAATGGTGTTAGACCGTGTACGCCCCTGGGGGTTATGAGGCTTCTTGATGAGGTACTGATTCAAGGGCGGTGTGAAGAACCTGAGATATTGCCTCGAGCTCGGCTTTCAGGAAAGAAGGCGTGCGTCGTGGGCCGTTCGATCCTGGTGGGAAAACCAGTAGCAATGATGCTCCTGGAAGCAGATGCTACGGTAACCATCGCCCATTCCCGGACCCACGATCTTCCAGCGGTGGTGCGAGACGCCGATATCGTCGTCGCTGCCTGCGGGCGACCCCGTATGATCAGTGGTGACTGGATTAAGCCTGGGGCAATAGTCATTGATGTTGGGATCAATCGTCTTGACGATGGTTCGTTGGTTGGCGATGTTGATTTTCAGGAGGCCAGCCGTCGGGCATCCGCAATTACGCCAGTTCCTGGTGGCGTTGGCCCAATGACGGTGGCGATGTTGATGTATAATACCTGGTATTTGCGGGGAGGTAACTGCTCAGGTATTTTCCCAATCTCTTCGTCAAGTGATTGATTTTGTTCACTGCGGCGTGGAGTACCACGCCTCATTCACAAAACAATCACTTT
>JBIIDM010000265.1:0-2912 GCA_044238365.1 Bdellovibrionota bacterium
CTTTTGCTTCCTCCTCTTCAGATTCCACCTCGCGGTGGACACCCTGGATTCAACTATACGTACCGGTTCACCGCAGCACGTTCGGGACTTTCACCCGTTAGACTCACGCCCTACCGGGCGCACTAGGGTATAAAAAAATTCTTGTTTTTAAAGCATTAAACAATTTAGTGAGGGTAGAAGACAAAGTGTATGTTTTTTAGAGGTTTATTATGGTTGTTGTAGCTAACATCAAACTACTAGTAGCAGAATCCGACCAAGAAAACTGGACTTCTGAAGCAGTGTCTCAATCCAGCAGTGGCGGTTCCCAGCTTTACACTGGTGAAGCGCGGTGGTCAGTGGATCAGTACTCGCAAGTGTACCTAAAAGGGGAAAAGTGCGGAAGTCCGATGTTTCATAGATACAGGGATGAATATATTGCGAGCAGAAGGGAAGATGCCAGGCGAGTTCTTTGTATGTTTCATCCAAAAACTGCAAAGGACCAAGCGTGGTACGAGGGGTCTTATCAACTAGCAACGGAAAGTTTGACAGACGAAGATAAGTTGTTCATTGAGATGCTCAGAAATACTTATCCTTACTGTTCCGACAATGAAACTATTAAGTGGGTTAATGATTTTTGCAGTCAATTTGATCCATTTGTTGTTCTGATGAAAAATTCCAACAAAAATCAGATAAGACTCATCAAGGTAACGGGCTATTACGGTAAGCCTTCTCTAGCCATCTACTACGAAGAAGAAGCCAGAAAAGTCTTTTCACAGTTGCCGACTGAAATCCCTTTAATATCTTTTGACATTCCCCAGAGGCTCTTGAAGGATGGGACTTATCTTCCTTCTGAGATAAGGACAATTCACCAGAGAGCAGTTAACGTTTAGCCAATTGGGGATTGATTGGAAACAAAAGATTAAAGCTAGGATAGCCATGAATCTCCTTACCCCAGAAGAAAGATACCAGATCTACACATTGAAATCACTTGGTCAAGGCATAAACGCGATATCGCGAACCCTCGGTCGCGCCAAATCGACAAGGGTGCGGCTACTTTTGACCGACGAGTCTTTCATTTAACAAGCGTGCCGCTGGTAGTAGGATCTATAATAAGTCAAATGTAACGATTGGCAATCAACGTCTATTGAGTTAATTTGTCGGTAAATCAGCTTCCCTTTGAATTTGTATAGAGAGTGAAGTAGGTGAAATTAACGAGATCCTCCGTAAGGCTGGTTGATGAATGGGTTTCTCTGGGCATAAAATGTGCCAAACTCAGGATGGAACTTCTGTCGAATCAGAGGGGTGTCGAGAAACAAAGTCCGCGCAAATCGAAG
The DNA here is from genome assembly GCA_044238365.1 of Bdellovibrionota bacterium. Lineage (GTDB taxonomy): Bacteria > Bdellovibrionota_C > UBA2361 > UBA2361 > JBIIDM01 > JBIIDM01. Next base: position 1,314 of record JBIIDM010000265.1, read on the forward strand.
AAACGTCAGTAACGCTTCATGCCCCACGGAACATGACTTTCAGTCAGGAGAAATCAGTTATGTTGGAAAGCATACTTGGTCGAATGAGACGACCAAAAAATGTCGAGCTTTTGGCCATTAGACTCCTTGTTAAGCGAGCGTCCGGAAGAAAAGGCTGTACCGTAGAGGTCCGTAATGACCAGTCCATTACAGATCTTGATCTAGCTATTCGGCGCGGTCTAAACTACGATACTTGGGATCATTGCAGCGCATTCTTCGCAGGGAAGCCTTGGCGCAGTAAGTGCTTGGCTGAGATTTACCCCGATAAGTCAGGGCCCGGTCAACTCAATCCCATAAGCTCACTACGACTGATCGAAGGTGTTGTTCTCTTTTATGTTTACGACTTCGGTGGCAATCTTGAGCACTCAGTATCCGTAGAGGAAGTATTGCCAGTAGAAAGCATTAAGCAGTACCCTGTGGTTACATCGCTCAGCAAAGGCTCTCGCTCTCCGACAAAATAGGGCACTCGGTACTCACGAGTTGAGTCGATTTATTGAAATTCAGTAGTGCGGGAGTAGTTACCCCAGTGACATGGAAAATCTAGAGGGATATGACTCCTCAAATAATATTATGTTATATGCGACGGCACGAAATTTCATAACCCAATCAGATATTGAAGCATTTACCTGACTAACACACCAAAAAAACCTTAATAGCGGGGTAGCTTACCGGCGCACTCATTTCTCTGGCGTTACGTTTTGGTGTTTGATCTCGTCTGGCTTCTTGAACCCTCCTTAGCAGCTCCATAAGGTTTTCCACACTGCGGACAGAAGCGCCCATTTAAGAGTATTGACTCACTGCAAGCGCCGCACTTATCGGCAAGTCCCTCTCCACAGCGCATACAGAATTTCGCATCAATTTGGCTCCAACGTAAGTCGGGCAGTGTGCCAGGCACCCAGCAAGTAGCACACACCTTATTAGTCAGCGGCATACTAAAAGGTTCCTGCTTGGTAGCTGCTTGCAGATATTCGACCGGAATTGTTAGTGCCATCGCCAAACGTTGCTGTACTGCTTCGCGGGGGCGTACGCTACTGGTGTGCCCACCTTCCATACGGACAATGGTGGAGATATTCACTTTGGCTCTCTTGGCAAGGGCTGCCATGGTAAAGCCGCGCACATGGCGAAGCTTCTGGAGGTACTCGCCTAATGGTTCTCCTTTGGGGGTGACGTCTTGTGCTTCTGCGACCTTTTTACCGGTGACAGGGGGCTGTTTATCTGCTTGCTGTTTCATAGGTTATTGCGTAATATGCATTATGTAATGCCTACATAGTCACATAAGCCTTATGAGATGTAAAGCTGAAATCTTTTGGAGTTAAAATGCCTCAAACACTAGCCCGAGTGGCAACCGAACTCTTAAATGACCCGAACCTTAGTTCACTCACCAAAAAGTCCTACCAAGGCGTGCTAACCCCCTTTGTTGCTCAGCTCGGAAGGCACTTCATCGACAAGGTCCAGCGCGCGCAAATAGAGGAGTATCTTCAATCACTTGCCGGGATAAATTTTCGTACCCATAATCGCCATCACACTATCATTAAGCGGCTCTTTAGCTTTGCCGCAGAA
>JBIIDM010000266.1:0-2903 GCA_044238365.1 Bdellovibrionota bacterium
TCTAAAAGGACGTCGCGTAGATGCCCTTTTATGTACGGGTGGAACGCTGGTTCCGGAGGTCCTACAGAAGCGAATTGCACAGGCATTGGAATCGTGGCAGGAGACCCCCCTTCAAATTCTCCCAAACAATGCCATGCATTTAGCCGTTGCCCGAGGTGCCGCGCGATACCGCTTAGCAAAAAGCGGCGAGGGCCTCTCCATAAAAAGTGGCTACCCCCATGCTCTGTACCTTGTAACGACGTCTGAGCAAGATAAAAGAGAAGCTGTATGCATTCTGCCAAAGGGAGCCTCTACTATTGAACGCTATTCGGTTGATTCGGTTACATTTGAAGCATTGTTAGGAACAGAGGTTCAGTTTCAAATTGTATCATCAAGTGCCTTTCCGAACGACCGGCCCGGGGCACGCCGCGAAATAAGGGGGGAATTTCACGTGCTCCCAAATTTCAGTGCACTATTAAGTTGTGCTCTGCGTGAGCGGGGTTCATCAGTACGGGTAACGCTGAGCACCACTTTAAGCGAGCTTGAGAACCTTTGTATTTCCTGTCACAGGGAGGGCAGCGCACAGTCGTGGGATGTCCTGCTTCAGATTCGGTCTGGTGAAAAAGCTTCGGTACCGACACAACATCATACCTCACCATACCTCAGTCAGGGACTAGAATTGCTCGATGACATCTGGGGTAAAGGGACAAAAGGTGCACCCAAAGGCGCATCGCCAAGAAACGTACTCCGTGAACTGGAAAAGGTCCTCAGAACAAATCGGGATTCATGGACAGCGCCGCTGCTGCGTTCGCTATGGAGTGGGTTACTTCCTGGACTCACTCGAAGAAATCGGTCGCTAGCACACGAAGAGCAGTTTTTCATTACAGCCGGTTTTTTATTGCGGCCTGGATACGGTGTTGAGCTCGACGACATTAGGCTACAGGAGTTATGGCGAACCAGGGAAGTCGGGCTAGCTCATCCCAAGGAAAAGCGAATCCTGGTGCAATGGTGGATTATGTGGCGCAGGGTCGCGGGGGGACTTACGAGCTCCCAACAGAGTGATCTGTTTAAGAGCGTCGAACACCTGCTGTTCAAGGAACCTGAGGCGCTCAGACTCAGCGCGTCGTTTGAATACCTTCCGGCCTCCATCAAGGAAAGGCTGGCTGGCTCTCTCGCCAAACAAATCGGAGCGCCTGTTCGTGATGCGACGGATGCAACACCTTCCGTTCTTCCATCTGTATACCTGTGGAGCCTTGAAAGACTTATAAATCGCAATCCGCTCTACTCTGGTTGCGCTCACCTGATCAGCGCGCCAGCTGTGCAGGGCTTATACGATAAGTTGGAAGATACCTGCTTAAAACACGCACCCCTGGCAAAAGTCTTTCTTTCCGGCTTCTCCAGTACCAACGCTAAGGAATATGACGTCAGTGCCGAGTATAAAAGAAGGCTTGAGACAATACTGGTTCAGCATAAGCTGCCGACAAAACCGCTCTGGGAGCCCCTCGTAAAACGAAGTGAGGCCGAACTTGCACAAATCGCGGGCGATACTTTGCCACACGGTCTTAAGATAGTTAGTGCTTGATTTGGGATAGTCACTCGCCCTTGCCGAGAGTAACTGAAGCAATACTTAAAGACGAGGTTGCGTTGAGAGCAATCGTTCACCAGGTTGTCCCATCTCTTCGTCAAAAGCCGTGTTTTGCTCCTTGTGAGGTTCAGTAAGTACCTCTCATACGAAAAAAAAAGACTTTTTCCTCGACCTTGAACAACCTGACAACGAGTACTACTGCTGTTTTAGCCAGGCTGGTGACAACGGTTACCGTTGAGATGCCGCAAACTCACGCCGCCGGTACGACGCAGGGGGCATCTGCTGTTTGCAGGCGTTATACTTCACGCGGTCACGTTTCCGGTTTTTCTATCTGCCTGATTATGCTAGGGTGATGATTCACTGAAGCTGTTGGGATGGAGGGATGGAGGTGAGGACGCAAAAGGTACAACGTCTTAGGTGCCTATGACCCAATAAAACATCAAATGATTAGTGTTGTCAATAGTACCCGTCGTTAACCAAGAGACATTCTGTGCTTTACAGCCAACACTACGAAACCTTTGCTACATTAACCGAAGCCATCGATAACTGCCTGGCCAAGATTACCACCTGAATTCCAGAGGGCCATGCAATCACTAACGACCCTTAATTTTTAACTGTTTTCAAAAGCCGAAAACATGACCGCGTGAAGTATATATATTTAGGGACAAGCAGTTGCCAATTTTCTATGTTAGAATAAAGCATTCAAAATTAGGTTCTAGTTATAATGCAGCCAGCAGAAGAAAGACCTTCTACCGATTCTATCGTTAAAGAATTTACTCGAATCGCCCTGCCAACCACATGGGGGTTAATTGCTGTAACCATAGTCAGTGCTGCTGACACGGCATTTGTTGGTGCAATCGGACCAAACGCCTTAGCAGCTATTGGCATCGTAATTCCTTTTGTAATGATGGTCTCGAACGCAAATATTGGAATTGTCAATAGTCTCACCCCTCTTTTTGCGGCACAAGAAAAACACCATTCAGCAGTAAGACTTGCTCTACGGGCAACCACTTTACTTCTTACTATTAATACACTGCTAATATTTCCAGTACTGGTGTGGGGGCACGCTTTCTTTAAAGCACAAGCACCAAATGTCAAAGTTCTTCAATACTGTACAGAGTATTGGAATACTGCACTTCTAGGAATATTGATTCTTATTCCGTTATTAGTCGTAAGCATATTACTGCGGACACGTGGTCAGGCGAAAGAATCTGGCACTCTCTTTACTATATCGTAAGCACTCTCTGAGCCCCATCCCCACGACGTATCCCAAGCATGGTTCAGTTGTGTTACATTCAGGACAAATACGAGGGGGTTTTAGTTTAATGAACGGGAACAG
>JBIIDM010000124.1:0-10356 GCA_044238365.1 Bdellovibrionota bacterium
TAAACAACATGTGTCACAAAGTATAGATTTGGCAGTGCCCATCACGAAATATGTCAGGGGTGAAATGCCTCGTGCGTCGCTTAACATCCCGATAGTGTCATCAGCGATGCAGTCGGTTTCGGGCTCTAGGCTTGCAATAGCATTGGCTCGAAAAGGAGGAAGCAGTTTTGTCTTTTGTTCGCAGTCCATTGAGAGTCAGGTTGCCATGGTCCGAGAGGTCAAAGATCATAAGGCCGGATTTGTACGCTCTGATTCAAACTTGACTCCTGATTCTACCTTACATGAAGCGGTTGCGTTGAGAAGGAAGACAGGTCATTCCACGATCGCAATTACTGATAATGGTACGTCATCAGGAGTGCTTTTAGGGCTTCTTACCAGCAAGGACATTTGGGAATTTAAGGATGATTTGTCACTTCCCATAGGCGGTTTTTTTACTCCAAAGGAAAATTTGATTTACGGCAACGAGGGGATCTCGCTTAACGAGGCAACTGAAATTCTATGGAAGAATAAGAAAGAGTGTCTTCCTATAATAAGTAAAGATGGTCGTCTTTGTAGCTTGGTATTTCGCAAAGATTATTTTGAATCAAAGGCAAATCCGCATCAATTGACCGATGCAGACAAGAGACTTTTTGTGGGGGCAGCGGTCAATACTCACGATTATAGGGAGCGGGGCCCAGCATTATACGAGGCAGGAGCTGATTGTCTTTGCGTTGATTCTTCGGATGGATATTCTGAATGGCAGAAGGATGCGTCGCTATGGCTTCGCGAGAAATTGGGACCTAAGGCTATCATTGGGGGTGGAAATGTAGTCACCGGTGAGGCTTTTCGTTACCTTGTGGAAGAGGCTAACGTCGATTTTGTGAAGGTGGGAATAGGTGGTGGATCAATTTGTATTACGCGAGAGCAGAAGGGTATTGGGCGAGGACAAGCATCGGCGTTAATGGATGTGGCTCGGGCCCGTGATGAGTACTTTACTGAAACAGGCACGTACGTACCGATTTGCTCAGACGGTGGGTTGAGCACTGATACCCACATCATTATGGCCCTTGCCATGGGAGCCGATTTTGTAATGATGGGGAAGTATTTTGCAATGACAGAGGAGAGTCCAACTAACAAGGTTACCTTTGAGGGGCGTCTCTATAAGCCGTATTGGGGTGAGGGGTCGGTGAGAGCCCGCAACTGGCAGCGTTACCGGGAAGATGGTGGTGAGGGACTGAAATTCGAGGAAGGAGTGGATGCGTTTGTGCCCTACAGTGGCCCGCTTGCGGAAAAGCTTGAGGTTACACTGGCGAAGGTGAAAGGGACGTTTTGTAATATTGGAGCTGCAAATCTTCGGGAGTTTCAGCAGAAAGCCCAGCTCACCCGAGTAAGTGAGATGACCCTTGTAGAGAGCGGAACTTCTGGTGTTCAGCAGCTCGATCGAATTCAGGCGTATCGATAATCTGGGTTTTGCGAAAATGTGGAATGATAGAAAGTATCTTGAACGGCTTGGGATGCTTGCAGATCGCGGGTACCTTCGAGAGTTTGAAGCTGGTGATGTGGTTGGGCGTGGATTTGCTGATGTTGGGTATGAAGAATTTGTAGTGTTACCTAACGCTAGGCTGTGTTCGCTTTATACTGGACAGGTAGTGGACTTGCCGAGATCTGATGGGCAGCAAGCAAGTGCGTCTAATTTCCATTTTTTGATCCCGACTCTACAACAACTTGGCGACATCATTTGTCGGGCGGGTTTTGAGAATATTAAGATTGAGACTGAACTGGGGGCTTTTTGGAGAGCCTCGTGTGAGGATGGGCGAGTGTCTGGCGCCGACAAGTCGACGATTGAAGCAGGTAGTGGAGAATGGTGTAAGACGCCAGAGGAAGCACTGCTATCTGCTTTTCTTAAAATGCTGTAGGAATAACAATGCGCTTAGTTTTAGCATCGGCTTCACCTCGAAGGAGGGAGCTACTTTCATTGATGGGAATTGAGTTTGCGATTGTCAGCCCCGATGTTGACGAGTCCGTTCTTCCAGGTGAGTCTCATGGGGAGTTGGTGGTTCGCCTTGCGAATTCCAAAGCCCGCAGTTGTGCTGAAAGTGAGTCTGAAAGCTTAGTAATAGCGGCTGATACGGTAGTTTTGCTTGACGGCCAGATTCTTGGAAAGCCGAAAGATTTGGATGACGCCTATGGTATGCTCTCCGCGCTCTCGGGGAACTGGCATGAGGTCTGGACCGGAATGGCTTTTGCGACCGGATCGTCTTCGGTGGTACGTAGTAGCATGACTCGCGTGGAATTTTGTCCCCTCAGTGAATCGACGATTTTAAAGTATATTGCAACTGGGGAGCCGATGGATAAGGCTGGCTCTTATGGGATTCAGGGGGTTGGCGGGCAGTTCATACGTAGGTTGGACGGATCATACACGAATGTTATGGGTTTGGATCTTGTTGTAGTTCGAGAAGAACTTGAGAAACTGGGACATTCTGTGGAATGAGCAATCTACGAAAATTTTACTTTCAATTGACTGATATCGCTCTTGGAAACATGCAGGTAGCAGTACTGGCTGCCACCAAGGGTCGGACAGTAGACGAGATCAACCGTTATGCGGAGGAATTTAGGAAGCTAGTTGCCCCTGACTTTCAGTCTAAAACCATAATTGGTGAGAGTTATGTCCAGGAATTATTAGAGAAGCGCAGTCACCTTCGGGACGTTGATGAAGTTCATTTCATCGGCAGAATCCAATCGAATAAGATACCAGTACTGGTAAGGGAGGTCGCCGTTTTTCACTCAGTCGGACGAGAGAAATTGCTCAAGGTGATTGAAGCTGAGGTGCAACGGCAATCGGCCGTACCCCAAAAGCTATATCTTCAGGTAAATATCTCTGATGACAAGGGCAAGGACGGCTTCCAACCAGACGAGGTAGGCGACGTTATTACCTATGCGCGGGAAAGTAGTGCCTTGGAGCTGCTTGGTTTGATGACTATTACTCGCCAGTATGACGACCCGGAGGAGTCGTTCGACGACTACTACAGGCTGGTTGAACTTGGCAAAAGCTTTGGAGTGGACTCATTTAGCATGGGGATGTCCGGGGATTATCAGGTGGCCATTCGAGCAGGGTTACGGGCTGGTGCGGCGTCGATTGTGCTCCGGATCGGCAGTTTGTTGTTTGAATAAATTTCGAATGTAGTGAGTGTGAACCAAGACTACGCCTTGTCAAGAACTTCACCAAAGGTTCTGCCAATTAAATTCCACGGAATAACCAAGTGGTCGGCTCTCCTCTGGATCTGGTCTCCTCCATATACCAGAAAGGAGTGACTCAATAGATCGCCCGTTAGAGTACCTACTTTCCCTAGGGTTTCAAAGAAAGTAGGTGAGATGGTCTTCCCAGCCTTGCATTCAACGAGATGTAATTTTGATGGTGACTGCTCTATAACGAAGTCTACTTCCTCCCCTCGATGATCGCGCCAAAAATAAACCTTTGAAGGGTCTCTTCGATTCAGAATTGTTTTGTACAGCTCGCTGAATACAAAACTTTCAAACACGGGGCCCTTCAGGGGGTGAACAACAAGGTCATTGAACGTTCGCATACCTAACAGGGAACAGAGTACACCTGTATCGATAAAGTATATCATCGGCGACTTGATCAGTCGTTTCGAGAAATTTCTATAATACGGATGGACCAGTTTAATAATATATGAGGATTCGAGAACACTCAGCCATTCCTTCACCGTATGATGCCCTACCCCGGCATCGCCTCCCAAGGCCGACAGGTTGAGTGGTTGTGCTGTTCGTCCTGCCACTAATCCAAGGAAATTTCTAAAAGTAGTCAGATCCTTGACCATAAGGAGCTGTCGTAAATCTCGCTCGAGGTAAGTTGAAATATAGTCGGACAGCCAATCGGTAGGAGCTAGGTCCCGGTCAAAAAGGGGAGGGTAGCAGCCTTTGAATTGGAACTGCTCGCTTGTTGCCGCGTGCGTGCCATCAAGCTCGCTTACCGAGAATGGCATCAGCTCAATTGCCCCTACTCTTCCCGCTAGTGACTGAGTAATCTGTGATTGAAGTAAGAACTGCTGCGATCCGGTGATTACAAAACGGCCCATTTCCCGCGACGCGTCCGCGATCGCTTGTAAATATGAGCAAAGATCAGGCGCGCGCTGCACTTCGTCAAAAATTGCTCCCGAAGAATATTGGCTCAGGAATCCACGTGGGTCGGTCAGGGCAAACGAGCGAGTATCAGGATCCTCAAGGGAAACGTAAGGCTTCTCAGGAAAGAAGCTTTTCGCCAAGGTGGTTTTGCCGGACTGTCGTGGACCGGTAATGGAGATGATCGGGTACCCCGCCACTAGGCGTTTAAGCACTGATTCAGCTTCTCGCACTATCATATGTATTCAGGATTGTTGACTTTGTACAAATTGGCAGTCAATGGCAATATTTGTACAATAGCAGCAATTTGGGGGGCGGGCAATTATTAAGTCGATCCTGAAAACAACACGAACAATTAGGCTAATACTTCCCGTCAACTATTTGAAATTATTTATTTTTTGTGAATTTAACAGATCTCTTGGTATTTTCGCACCTTTTTAAATAAACTCGAAGGTAATCAGAGAGTTAAGTTCATAAGAATACTGAAAAATCAGACTATTTCGAGCAGTTAGCAAAACTGCTACTATGAAGGGAGAATTACGCGTTATATGGTGTGTAAACTATCAGACGTTGCCAATGAACCTAGTAATCATCGGAAACATAGAGTCAGGAAAAGAGCAGCTTATTGCTGCATTAGCCTCTCGTAAGGGCCAAGACTCTTGGCGATTTTACGACATCGACCAGCTGCGCGCTCGATATAGTGATGCCACATATGCTGGTGACGTTTATTGTTGGTCTTTACTTTTGCGCGCAGCCCAGCACGAGATACGGGGCGTTTTTAGTTTTTATGGGGACGAGCCTTACGCAGATATCTTTGATAAGGCAGCGGCTCTTTCAATAGCAAGGGGTGGAGCACCTTGGTTGGGTATTCGGCTCAGGTCAAGCATTGAGGCTATCGGTGGGCGCATAACGAGTGATACGACTGTTCCATTTCCCCATGCTGCGAGTATATCGAATACCCAGAAGCTTATTTTAGCGGAGGATCTGGATAATTTTCATGTAACGTCAACGCGTGATCTGAAAGTTCCCTATCCAATGATCGAAGTAGATACCAGTAAGTACGAGTTAGGTTCAGCACTTCTTCTACGAGATGTGCTTCGGGTTGTTGAAGATTACCAGGAGCGACTGTCTTTACAAACAAAAGTGGTCAGCTAGAACGATGGAAATACCTGACCAAAAGAGAGTTTCAGATAAGATTTTAAGGGCTCTGGATTTTTTGTTTCATAACTTAGAGGCCGTTGAATCTGAGATTAAATCGGCCTTTCCGCTTGCGGAGGTGGTCATTACCGGTCCATTGATTCGTGCGGCGTGGTGGGGGGAAATTATTGAGCCCAGGGTGGTTTTTAGCTCAAATACTACCCCGGAAGTATTCTTACACAACGTAGATCCGAGAGAGCTTCTGAGTCGTCAATGGCGTTCGTTTCAGGTAACACCGTCAGGGTTGCAAGGTTCTATGCTGTATTTTGATATTATCTTTGTCTCTCAGGAAAGAGGGATTGTGGCTGGCCTGATTCCAGAAGAGGGATCATTCCACATGGCGAGTACTCATATATCAATACTTCGCGCGGATTGTATTGGATTAGTTCCATCTACGCGATCTTTGATAGATTTTGGAGGAGCAGGAGACCTTCTTAATGGTCGCCTGACAATTGCTCATAACTCCATTGTGAGGTTGGATCACTCGCATGCGTTTGAATTCTTTTTTATAGCGAGTCAAATTCGAGGTATTATTTCCGAAGAGTCGCTACAATTAATCTCTGATGTTTTTGATCATGCTCCTTTAACTCCTGGGCTTCGAAGTGAGATAGGAACGTGGATTGGGCGCATTTTAAAATTTTCACTAACCCCATCCCTGGGTATTGATCTGATTCGTGTTTGTAAGCTTCGTTACCGTCTTTTTCCTATGCTTACAGAATTTGCACCAACTGAGCGGGCTTCACGGTGGCGGATGATGATGCAGCTTGTAGATCGGGCGGCAACCTATATCAGGATTAATAAGATTGATGACGTTGAGTTGTGTGAGTCAATTCTCTATACATGTCTTGTTGAACCCTTATGGAAACAGGATTTTTCCTATCTTTCCCAATTAATTAAATCAAAGTCAAAGGTAACAAATTTTTTACTTTCCGTACAATCGTCCAGTGGCCTGAAGTGGTCTGAAGCAGACCGGATTAGAGATGGTGTATTATATATTCGTCTAATCAAGAGTCTGCTCTTCAAAGCGAATCTGCTTACTAGAGAGTTCACTCCTTCCAGGATTTCAAGGCCGAAATCTTTGGAAAAAGCTAGGGTAGGACTTGACCGGTCCCTTATGATGAGTTCGGGAATCGTTCAGGGGCAGGAGTGGATTGTCAAATCCCGTGGATCAATTCAAGATCTTTTTCCTCATCTGGAAGAATGCTTCGGATTCTCCGATATAATGAAAGGAGAATTTCTTAGCTTGGAAAATTTATGATGAAGAGTGACCTGAACAACTTAAGGATTAAGTTGTCTGTCGATCTGTGGGAAAGGCATCGTGATATATTTCAGCTTATTATTGGAGTCCACGAGCGGCTAAGTTACGTTACGCCTATTGCCGGGTGTCAATCCCCACAGGTGAGAGTCTTTGGCGGAGCAATCAGGGACGCTTACTGGGGCGTAACATCCAGAGATGTTAATGTTGAAGTCTACGGCGTTATGCCGATAGTTCTATGGGATTTGCTTGCAGAAAGTTTTCCGGGTCTGGTAACTCTAGAGGATACTCGCTACCAGCATTTGGAATTAAGTCTGGCAGGAGGTTTTACGATGTCATTTCAGGTGCCGCGTGCTGGGATAGTGTATGAACCGTATGCTCATGGCAATCCTAGAATTACGCCTGAGGAATCAAGCAAGTTGCGGGATTTTACCTTCAACAGTATCTCATACGATATTGTGCATGACGTTGTGCATGATGACTGTGATGGAATTCGATCGCTTGAATCTTCGCAAATTGAGGTATGTTCGGATGATAGGGCTTTGCGTGATCCGGAGATGCCGCTACGAGTCCTTAATTTGTCTAAGTGGGCACCGCTGACTCTTTCGGCAAGCGCGCTTCAGTTGCTTAAGGAGAATGTTCGCCGAAACTATCCTCTGCCGACGTCTCTGTATAAACTTACCATTAGTAATCTTCGAAATTTTCTGGTTACAGGAGGTTCGATTGATGAATTTATTAGTTTGGTCGAGTCTTTGGAACTGAGTAACTATCTCTTTTCAAATTTGACAACTGATTATGAGATTCGACGAGACCGATTAAGGCGCATTTGGAAAACGGGGATGATTCAGCGCCTTCAGGGCATAAAACAACTATCAGCGTTTTTGCTCCCCGGTCTATTGCCGAGTGATTTAGGTGCAATAAACTACGAAGAACTAAAGCAGAGTCTTCGGGGCCTAACACACCTGCAGATTTCGGCCATTCAGCAGGATTATGTTACAAGAGTTGCGAGAAGAATCTCCGCGGAATGTCATAATGAAGAGGAATTTATAGATTTTTTTGGTTCGGCATTAGCGGGTGATGAATCTAACGCGGGACATGTCGCCTCTGGCAGAGATTGGCAGTTAAGGAATCTGAGAACTGTTGCGAGTGTACGTGATGCTCCCTTTGACGCGCTTCCTAATCCCTTTGATTTTGAATCTGCATTCCTAGTGAATGCCAGTGGGGCATCAATTCAGCCCGGTGCTTTAGCCGCAATAGATAAAAATGAAAACTGTATTGTAAGGTTTGATATCTGTAATGATTATACGGTGCACTTAGCGGATATCGAAGATAGAGGAGATCTGTATCAGTACCATGTACAACGCGTAGAGTGCATGACGGAGTTGCTTCGGCGGATATTACTCTTCATGAAGTCTAAGGGGGCTGAGTGTGGAAACTTTCCAATGTGGATTCACGTAAATGATGGCACCCCCCCTGTACGGTCAGTTCCTATATTTTGTTACGCACTTCCCCTTGGCTTTGACAATGGCATTCTCTTTCCCGATTGGTCGTTTGTTGATGGCTATAATTGTGACATACGAGGAGATTGGGACACCTATCGCCATGTTTCCGAGGCATCTTATAGGCGGGCGCCTTCCTGGGAAGACAGGGAAGGGAAGTTTTTCTTTTCAGGTAGGGATTCTACGAAGAAGTTGGGAATAAGAAATCTTTTTTCGAAATTTCCCGATGATATATTTGCAATCCATATTGGAGACGATGATAACTATGATAGTGCGTCAGACCTTATGGTCGGTGTTGAGAAGTGGCCAACGTATCGCTATCTCCTTGATTTGCCGGGCGCCTATCCCTGGTCAGTTCGTTTTAAGGAGTTATTTTTGTATGGCGGCGTGGTGGTAAAGGTGGACCTGATTGATTCTTTGCGCCGAAGACCCCGATGGGTAAACTTCTACAATTCATTTTTTGAAGAAGGCCGACACTATTTTCGCTTTGATCTTGGGCATTCGGGGGATCCTGATGAGGATTTGGATTCGATCAAGTGTTTAAAGGGGCAGTTGTATTCGTTGCATTATCAGTTGGAGAACGATTTGGGGCACGGGAGTGAGGTAGCACGGATGGGGCGGGAACGTGCTAACGAGCTGACCCTTGACAGGGTGATAGCGTATTGTGCCTATTTGTTGCAAAAGTATCGGAATATGTATTTTGTTTCGTGAGTGGGGGGGACTTGAGGGCGTTGATTGAGTTTCAAAGAGATCATAAAGTACTGGGAGCAGAGGGAATATAGGAAGATTGGCTACTAAGCTTATTCTTTCTAATCTATTGGAACGGCTTGGTTATTTTTGAATTTAGAGATTGTCATCGCAGGTGATGATACGCGGAGAGTGTTTAGTAGCATAAGCATGTATAGTGGAAGGTTTTGATCTTAGGTGAGTTTCTCGATGGTCAGTGGAGCTGCTTTCGGGAAATTCACCTAGGAATTTTTTTGTTATGACTACTAAGCACATTGACCAGCGCGAATTTTTAGCCGGAAATTTCGAGGCGGTTTTTCTTCGATTCCACAGCGAGACAGTTCTCACAGATGAGAAAACGAAAGAGAAAACCTATTCAGGGTGCAGCCGGATTGAGTTCGTAGGCATAAAATCGCCTTCAGCAGACAGTGTTTCTTGTTGCCAAGCGGGACCAGAAGAAGCGGTCGAAATTCTCGAGCATTTTCCGCAGGCGCTTGTCTGTTGGAGTACTGCTGAGATTTATACCCTCCAACGTTACTTTGGCGGGGATATAAAAATAACCGACCAAGAGACAATCTTGGAAACCAAAAGTTTCCAGATTCGTTCCGCAGAATGGACCCTGATCCAGCGAATTAGTCTTAAGGGAAAGGCTTTTCAGTTTCTTGACCTTACTAAGCTGGTTTCTTGCATTGTAGGAGAATCTTTCATCGTGGGATATGAAGTTACCGCAGAACAAAGCCTCCAGAAAACGTGCCAAATCGCAAAAGTTATTTGTGCGCGGTGGATAGATTGGTTCGGAATCCAAATCCCCGGCTTTTTCTTCTTCGAGACTGAAACCTAAATTGAGCGATTCTTTTTGCCGGGGGTTGCTATATATCTGAAAACGCTTGTTTTTTAGGCTTCTAAGAAATTTTGGTGATCACTGATGCGATGCATCAACTCCGCTCAAAATTCGCTTCAAAGCTGGGGATTTTAACGCATCTCACGCCGCTAACGACGAAAGAATCGCTCAATTCAGGTGAAAAGCCTGTGAAAAAAATGCGGTTCGCTCGCCCTGTTCTTAAGAAGTAACACAAAGTTTTTTAAGTAGTCTGGCGCAATAATTAATCGTACCAGATCCCCGGGGATTAAATACTTGTACCATTCAAGGTACCTGTATTTTCTCCCCACCCACTTTTCCCGCCTTCACCTCGGCGCAAAAAAACAGTACCGCCTATACCTATCCTGATAGAGGCTGTACCCACAGTAACTTGCATAACAAGTGCTTCAGGGAGCCCCCGTCAAGTACAGCCTCGTAAAGGGTCGGTATAGGCCGGAACACACGAAACTCATAAACATAAATCACTATCTGGCGACTTAATGCTTTTGTAAAGTTAATGATTCCAGCTCTCACACTGGAGGTCGCGGCGTTCCGCTCAAGTCTTAAAACCTGAGTTCGACGTAAGAACTGCGGTAAATGGCTGAAATTACTTCATCCACTTCGTTGCTCATGATATAAAATGCTCGACGTAGCAAGCTGTTAGCCTGCGCTTTTATATCACTGCACGCCTTGTGTCTAAA
>JBIIDM010000125.1:0-10348 GCA_044238365.1 Bdellovibrionota bacterium
AGTTTTTTGGCTGCTGGGTTCCTTATAAGAAGCGTTGAGGGGGGGGGGGGGCGTCCATGGTAAGTGATCATAGGGAGTAGGTTTCTGAAGAAGAAACCCCCTCATATCCGACTGTAATCACCCGGGGAGAGTAGGGAGGACAAGTGCCACGGTTCTTAAACACCACCACGAACGACCTCACGAGGCTCTTTTTTGCCTTGACGGTGGTCGGTTCGCTTAGTGGTTGTGTCCGTCTGGCTCGTGGCACGTATACTTCTCCGCCTCCCGAACGACCGCCCTTTATTGAGGCCTATTATTCGGAAGGGCGGAGTTACACCGGGTTTGTGGAGCATCGGGTGCAACCTACAAGAGAATATACGGTACGGAGAATTCTCATCGAGTCCGGAGTTGGACAGATATCCTTGGATTATTATCAGCGAAATCAAAAGCCCAGCGAAGAATTGATTCTCGTGTTTCCAGTTCTTGGAGGTAAGCCAATCATTGAGTCGTATCTGGCCGATTATATCGTTCGTCATGGATATGAGGTTGCCATTATTCACCGGAGTGATGAATTTAAGGACCCGAAGCTCTTTAATTCTCTGGAGACGATATTCCGGAATAATCTTATTCGGGACCGTATCGCCATGGATTTCTTCGAGAAACAATATGGCAAAAAGAGTTTTGGTGGAGTAGGGATGAGTCGGGGTGCGATAAATCTGGCTACGCTCGCGGGTATAGATAAAAGGCTTCAGCATAACGTTTTTATTCTTGGGGCCACGGACCTCGCAAGCGTCTTTAAAGATTCAGACCAAAGAAGGATCTCCACGTATGTTCAGTTCGTTGCGAACGCCAGGCATACTAATAAGAACGGATTTAAGGCGATCTTTCGCCAAAAAGTTATTACTGAGCCAACATCTTTTACCCGGTATCTTGATCCCAGAAACTCGCTGGTAATTCTGGCGATGTTTGACAAGACGGTTCCCTTTAGGCATGGAATGAAGTTACGCAAACAGATGGGAGATCCGGAAACGATCCTGCTGGTTGCCGAACATTTTACGAGTGTTGCATTTACCCAAATTGTAAAGCTGCTCCCGCTTTCCAACGACCTCTGTCTGTTTCCCTTCGATTACATTGAAGGAGAAACGGTTGAGTTTCTCGACAGATCGTATAACCGTCCTACAAGCTGGTGGCATCTCATTCCTCTGAGAATCCTACAGGCACCGTTGAACCTTATAACCTCCGGACTCTCGGAAATTTTGATTCGCAGATCCTCACGAGTGGATACTTCGCCGACCATCCTAAAGGCTCAGCGAATTGTCTTGGGCGAGAGCCCGAGCGAGCAAAAGTAGTGATAGCAAATTTAAACCTAAAAACATTAGTTCGACGTAAGAAGTGCCGTAAATGGCTAAAATTGCTTCATCCACTCCGTTACTTATGATATAAAATGCTCGGCGTAGCAATCTTCAGCCTGGGCTTCTACATTACTGCGCGCCTCGTGTCTAAAGCAATCTCAATCATTTACCTTTGTTCTTACGTCGAACTCCAGGTATTTAGTACTAAACATGATCTCGCCTTTGAATAGGAATGATACAAAAAAAAGTTTGAATTAGAGGGGCTATGACTCTGTTTTCCGAAGAAACGGTGAAAGTATAGTCTTTTTCCCTGAGTCTAACGGAATCTATGTACGAGAGTCGACGAAAAGATCGGGCTTGACTTAAACATTTGATTTCTCTGCATCTTTAGTTGGTAAAACTGAAAGAACAGGGAAGGTAAAATGGATACTACACGCCAAACCCGATCGTGTCGTCGGGGATACGAGGGAAAAGGAGAGAGGGAGCACAGGCGGTTCCATCGGCAACTGTGCGTTCGAATTACTCGGCAACAGTACGATCAAATCTGGCACGATGCGAGAGCGATGCGTGTCTTTTTGGATGAGAAGTACGAGAAGCATCCGGAACTTTTTCCCGCCTCGATGGCAAGTGGGTACGAACTGAGCGGCTTTTTGCCAGAGTTGAAGAGGATTGCAGGGATACGTTTCCGCCAATTGCGGACAGGAGAGGGGTTGCTTACGGGGTTCGCCCGAGCTTTGTGATGCCCTACATGTCGGGCACAACCGAGAAACTAGCACAGCACGTGTAGACCAATACGCCAAAAGCTATGCTCGTCCCGATTGCCTTGCAGACAAGCAATATGGTCGATCGGCCTGATGAACCGACTCACTCGATCACTCTACCACGGACGGGGGGGGGTATACATGGTCACCAACACTCCAGTGAGCTCACCCTTCGTGGATGGGCACTCATACAAAACTTCCGAGACTTCGCGCCTTGCGCTGGCGACACTCGATCCTTCTCTAGTCCCGCTCACCGTCTCAATCAGGAGAGGTATCACGAAAACTGGCTACAGAACCTCAACATATCAGCGTCTCGAAGAGGTCTCAGAGGGGCAGGATTAGCTCCTACATAGATTCCGTTAGAGTCAGGCAAATTTTTCATGGAAAACTCAGCGATTTTCCGATTGAAAAATAAGAATTTATGACCTTTTCACTGTGAACGGCAATAGCCGTTCTTACGTTGATCCTAAAAAGAGTACATGCTGCCTATAGAGATCCGCAAGACTCAGCACTCTTACGCTCGCTGCCGGTTCCCCTCACTCATAAGTATTTGTTTTGGCGTATCGATTCTTTCTTCACCCTTCACGGCGACAGAAATTGTTTTCCCAAGTACGATAATATCCATCCGTGGTGACATGTTCTGGAGATAAAATAGGTCGAATTCAAGTTTTAGCCTCGACTCCTCGACGGATCCGGCATACCCAGCGAAGACCTGAGCCCATCCGGTAATTCCGGGCTTGATAAGGGTTCGAAGCGGGAACAGAGGAATCTCGTCTCTCACTTTCTGATAAAACTCGGGCCGTTCAGGTCGTGGACCAACGAAGCCCATTTCTCCTCGCATAACATTCCAAAGCTGCGGCAGTTCATCAATCCTCGTCTTACGGAGTATCTTTCCTACGCGTGTAACTCGGTCATCATTGTTCTGCGACCATTGAGGACCGTGTTTTTCCGCATCAGTTCTCATGCTTCGGAATTTTACAACTCGAAAGGCCTTTCCTAGGTGTCCGGTCCGAATCTGAGAGTAAAGTATCGGTCCCTTTGAATCAAGTTTAATAATCACTCCAACCACTAATAGAAAGGGCAGTAACAGGAGTAACATGGCAAAGGCAATTATCGGTTCAATAATGCTCTTCCCGGTTCTATACGTGCGCAATGCCAAATTTTGGTCGGTGGCATTGACAAGAAAATGAACGTGGTTGATGTCGTTTATTCGAAATCGGCCCCATAACCGGTTTATCAGCCCTTCTAAAGGGTGTACCGGTACCCCCGCTAGATGCGCCCTGATTAAGAGTCCCTCGTTGTCAATGCCAATACTATGCCCGACAGAGGTAACAACGGCGTCGACCAGTGACACTTGCTTTGCAAGAATAAGTTCCCTGAGGTCATGAATGCGCAATAGGGTAATTTGGTTCAGTATCCCTCGGCTTGCAAGTGCTAATTTAAGATTGGTCTCGTCCTCGGCTCCAACATCAAGCACGACCAGTCTTTTAAAGCCAGCCTTAAAAGCACAAAATGAAATGAGGTAGTAAAGGAAATATCCGATTACACCAACTACGACCCCCACATTGGCAATCTGTTGCAGAGGAGCAATTGAATGGTTGCCAAAGAGACGAATAGCCAGTTCGCCACTTAATGCAGTGATTGCGCATACACAGCTATAGGCCATGATATCAGCATACCGTGGGAGAGCACGAAGATGCCAGTCAGTTATCAGAGAATGAAATATTATTGTGTGGAGTGCTGTTGCCATGACTGCAAAAATTGCCAGCATGAGGGGAGGCTCGTTCCAAACTGCAAAGATGAGTGCAACTGTCCATACGGTGATCTGAACACAGGGTACAACTACTACGGAACGACTAAATTTTGAAACGACGGGTACCACTTATAAACTCCAATAAACTTCATTTACCACAAACTACAATGTTTCAACTATACTATCTCCAAGCGATAATCTGAGATTTGCCCAGAAGATAAATTACTTTCAGAGATGCGTTAAAAGCCGCATTTCTTTTAAAAAGTACAAAAATTAGAACGAACACTATAACGCCGCTAAGGCCCAGAAGCAGAAGCGGAGAAATCAAACCTATGAACCAGTATGCCCATGCCATTCTTGAAATTCGTCTAAGGGCGAGAATCTGAACAACGGGCGAGTGGCGCCAGAACGATTCACGCACCCAATCGAGATTGCCACGTACCAGGCGAACTCTTCGGGTTGATTCACTTCCGGTCCGGATAGGGGAGATATCCTCTACGATGATTTTTGGCAGGTAGGTAAGCTTCTTAAAGGGAAAGAGTGAGCGAATTGCAAGTGGAATAACCACGTCATCATTCAGCCAGGCCTTTCCTGACAGCAGACCAAAGGCATCGCAGAGCGCAGGTGTTCGGTAAAAGACAGTCGCGCCATGTACGCTTATTGGACCACCAGCACCGTTTTCTACAGCCTTCAATCGCCGTTCAACGGCCCAAGAGAGCCTTTCCAGAAATTTGGCATTATTATTTCGATATGATGGCGCAATCCCCACAGTGTCATCATCTCGAAGGTGGCAGACTAACGAACTCAGCAAGTCGTCTGGCCAGGCCGACCCGGCATCAATCAGAACGGTCCAGTCGGTGTAGCCCTTTGCAAGGCAGCCGTCCTGAATTGATTGCCACTTACCGAGAGCCTTGGGGTGTTCAATAACCTGCACAAAATTAAATTCTCCGATGGCCTTTGAGGTGCCGTCTGTACAGCCGTCAAGCACGACTGTGATGGAAACCTCAAAGGCACCGCCAAAATTCTCAGTCAGGTTAGCGGACGCTTTACTAATCGATTGTAATGTATTTGCAATCGTTGCTTCTTCGTTATGGGTCGGAATTACGATATGTAGCTTTATTGTTTCTGCGGACTTTGGCTTTTCAGAAACCTTTTCAGAAGCCGTATTCAGCCTGTTGGGCGTAGAATAGTAGGTTGAAAAAAACGGATTTTTTCCGAACAGCCACCGCCTAAGACAGGGTTGGGATGCCAAGCATGCCAACAACGGGAAGATTACTGTCATCATTAGAAGACCGAGGATGCCAACGAGTGCCAACATGGTTACAAATATAATGATTATATAGTAAGTCATTAAAAATAATAAATTCAATTAGTTGTCTTTGAGTTAGTCGGAAAAATGTATTCGTTTTGGCTGATTTCTCTTCAGACCCTCAGAGGGAGGTGATTCAAATGTTTTTTTGGTACTATGCACCCGTTGGAGGTTAATAGTGTCTTGGGCTCTCCGAATCGGTCGTCAAATGATTGAACCTAAAAACCTGAGTTCAACATAAGAACTGCGATAACTGCCTGAAATTACTTCATTTGCTTTGTTGCTCATGATATAAAATGCTCAACGTAGCAAGCCACGCCTGCGCTTTGATATCACTCGTGCCTTGTGTATAAAGCAATTTCAACCATTTACCTTTGTTCTTGCGTCGAACTCAGTTTAAAAAGAGTTTTGCGGTCTAAAGCGGCCCAGCTAGCTCGAATGTAGCGATTTTGGGTCTCACCGTATCGGCGATACTTGATTGCGACCCAGAATCACTAAATTCTTTGTAGTTTCAACTAGCTGGGATCACTTTAGATATGGTGTCGGTGTAAATTTCGAGCTGTCTGAGTAAGTTACCGTCCCTGTATGGCAAATAATCCAATAAAATTAGTATGATATTAACTCCTTTTATCAGACCACGGGTCGAAAATCGTTTCTACAATGGAGATTTTCCTTTTTCATTGAGTGTCTTCCGGTGTTTTGACCTTGTAAGCCAGACCGGGCCTGCGAGACGGCTGGTATCTCTGCTGGTCTGTGGTTGGCTGTGTTCCTGCGCCGTACCCACTGGGTACGTGCCCACTGGGTTTGTCCCGGACAGGGACTTAAAGGTTACTCAGTACGTTAATATGGGAGTGTATGATTTTTCTCGGAGTCGGTATGACTTAGCCGAGGAGTCCTTTCTAATGGCCAAGTCGCTCAAACCCGGGAGTCCGACCATTACTCACAATCTGGCGTTAACCTATTTTCGCTTAGGAGCATTTCCAGAAGCGGAACAGGCTTGGAGTGAGCTGATAGCGCGGCGTCCCAATGATCCCAATCTATATTTCGAACTGGGCAACTATTATGCGGGGAGAAAGCAGTACCCCGAAGCGCTACTCAATTTCCAGAAATCCCTTCAGAAAAAGCAGACTCTTGATAAGGTTTCCATTGGTAAGAGTACGGAGGAGCTAAGTAAGGAGAGTCTTTTTATAAAAACGGCGCCGGTCACTTTACCGCCAATCGTTGCTGCGTTGACTGAAGTTGCCTGGCGGGTAGGCCTCCGCGAAGAGGCGATCTGTCATGCGGCCCGAGCATCCCTCCAGGAGGGTGCAATACCAAATGCGTCCTTGGTTCCGGTGATAACATCGGTCCGAGTGCTTACAAATCTTGGTGCTTCCGATCTCGCGCTTGAAACGGTTCGCGTTAGGATCCCGGACGTAATGCAATCTCGAAGTGCCGCGGTTGCCCATGCGCTGGCGTTAATCTATTTTTCCAGGGGTGACGAGGAAAATTTCATCAAGAGTGAGATATCCGCATTGGAAGCGTTTGATCTTAATGAAGAGGTGAAAGCAGAAATTAAGCTAATTCGCAAATTACTGGCGGAGCCGTATGATGTAACACTTTCAGCGACCGATTTAGAGCTGTCAGCGTTCTGGCCTGTAGAGCTGAGGGAGTTGACGATAGGTAGTAATTGGGATGAGGAAGGAGCCGCGGCTAGAAAGAAGTTGAGCCAGCGATTAGAAAATGAAATTACTAAGGCTGGGCTAGGAGATGAGGAGTCGCGGTGGTTTGATTTTTTATGGTTGACTAAATTGTGGGAGAAGTATGTCTCCTTAGATAAGTCGGGATGAAGTTGTGAGCGTGGGTTCGGCGGCACGAGAACAGGCTCCCTTCTCTCTAGTTTTTTATGTTAAGTACCTAGGTAAAAGTTTTTCGGTCTTAGGTGGTGCAGAAGATGCCGAAAAATTGCTGTGTTATGTGTTACATTAGACCGAAAAACTTTTTCCTAGGTACTTAGTACGTTCGCTTCGTGGTTCGCTTTTGTAGCTTCCGACCAGGGCTAGCCATTATTACTGAACCGCACGAAGTTCGTCGCTTAAACGCGGGGCTTAATTGCGGTTCAAGCACATGTTTTCACCATTCTAATCAAGCTCCAAAACAATCAAGTTAGGACTCCCACCTTGTTTCATGGTTGAGGCTCGGTCCAGAGCGGTGAGGGCCGGTTCCCAGTGGCAGGCCTGCTGCTATCCCGTGAAATTATTGCTCTCCCTCCCTAAGGCAACGTACCTAAGTTCCGTTTAAGAGAAAGAAGCACGATGTTTCCTGGTTTGGCTATACTCCGCGCGCCTCTCTACACCGTGCAAATATAGTGATTACGCCTGAATCCTATTCTTCAATATCATCTTCCAGCACGTTTCCATCACTATCTAATACTGCCGTATTGCCGTCTTCATCTTCGACGTGTACGTTCCCATCACTGTCTTGTACCATGACATTGCCATCTGCGTCAGCCACAGCAACATTTCCGTGTTCGTCAGCAACTACGGCGACGCCTTCCTCTTTATCAACTATTGTCACTTCTTCTGAAAGTGCGACCCCCGAGCAAAGAAGAATAGACGCGCCCAGCAGAAAACTTAAATTTTTCATAGAAACCTCCGGTTACTTTTTGACCCCCAGGGGGCGGCCCTCAGTGTTGCGATTCGCTGTGGGCAGCTCCCTCATCCAGTTGTAGTATCGGTTACTGGAACTTATGTCTTTAACTTGAGTTCGACGTAAGAACTGCGGTAACTGTTTGAAATTACTTCATCCACCTCGTTGCTCATGATATAAAATGCTCGACGTAGCAAGCTACTCCTGCGCTTTTATATCGCTGCACGCCTCGTGTCTAAAGCAATTTCAACAATTTACCTTTGTTCTTACGTCGAACTCAGGTCTTTAGCTGGAAGCACAATTTGAGAGCTGTTTGTGAATTTCCCTGGGGCCGTTAGCCCGGACTAACGCTACTTTTTCCAATCATTCGGTGTTCATAACTGCAATCAGAAAGGCTTTTATCCAGGCTAAAAACCTGTCGTGCTACTCGTAGGCTGTTCATAAAACTTTCTGTCGTGAAAAAGAAAAGCTCTTTTTCCGGGATATTTTGCGAGAATGACTGTATTCTGTTCCCGGAGGTCCCGAAGAAACAAGAGCTTTCCATTCCATCTGGCATTATTCGCCAGGAGGTGGGGTGCGTAGACTGTATAGGCCGCATTTCCGCTACGGTCGTATTCAAGTTCGTTTATGCAACGGTCCGTGAGGGGCTGGGTAGGGTCGATTCTTAAAGTCACGTCCTTATTCCAGGACGGGCGCGTAAGGGGCGCTGGGTTTATAAGCTGACCGGCAAGGAGTTTTTCAAGCTCAGTGAGGGCCATTTTCATTTGAATTGCGTTGAGTAGCTGCGTCCAAAGAATGCAGTGGTCCAGCTTTCGATAGACTTGTTCCGATAGCGGGGATGAGACGCCGAGTCCTCTCATAGTACTGATAATTCGATCGCCCCAGCTCGTTGCTACGAATACAATTCCATCGGTGATTCCCTGCGAATGTGCCTGCTGTAGAATGTCTCCCTTCATAGCGTTCATTCCCGAGGCGTAGATTTGCAGTCTTGTAGGCATGCCGTTGATCAGACCAATAGCTGAGGCGACGAGAATGGTAGTTCGCCAGTAGCTACCCAGGCTGAATGCTGTTCCGCTAGTGTAGACAACAGCGTTTAATCTCTCGTAAGTTCGTACCATCAGAGTTGCCATCAGCGGTATCAGAAATGCCAGGCCCTCATAAAGAAATCTCGGGCCCAGAAATGAATCTTGGTGCCAATAGCAGCTATAGACAAGAGGAAGGGAAAAGAATAATCCAAGCATTTGTTTGTCGATTCTCGATAGCCCAATCCCGCAAATTAGTGGAATAGCAAGAAGGTAAAGGCCTGGAATGTACGATTCAAATAGATACTCGTTGAGCAGGTGTAGGTTGTAGAGTTGTAAGGCAATGCCCTTTTGGGGAGTATGAAACTCACCCCAAGGGTCTTGATGAAAACCCAACTCGTGTCCAGCACCCCATAGTTTGATGTATCCTGGAAGGAAGGGATCCCCTAGAGTAATCCAGTTGTAGAGAAAGAAGAGTGCCATAAGCGAACCGGCGGGGAGAGCGGTGACGACACACCGCCGCCAGTTCAGTAGCGGAAAGCTATAACCAAGGAAGAGAGCGCCAAAAACCAGACTTATTAACGGTCTACTCAAAAAAATCAGACCAATGCCAGTTCCAAGGAGGAGAAAGTATCGTGAGCGAGGGTACACGGAACTCGGTATGCCGCCAATATGAGAGAACGCGTAAAGGGTAAGGCTGGTTCCTGTAAGGGCCAGTTCATGACTCATAAAACTTACGCCTAGGCACCAGAAAAAAGGAGATACCAACATAATTACGCGTGCAACTACGCCAGCAACTTCGCCGTACAATTGATCAGTCGCCTTTGAAATCAGAATAGCAGAGGTTGCGGTGAGAAAGATATTGCCGATAAAGGGGGCTCCTATCCCTATAAACGGGGCCAGAGTTAATGCTAGGCCGGGGGGGTATTGCGCGAATATTCCCGTTGGTTCAAACAGTAAATGTTGACCCATTATAAAGGCGGGTAGCGGAAATGGATCAGCGGCAACCCGCCCACTCGCAAATACCTGCGCCTGAAAAACCTGCACTATGGCGTCGACGAGCAGCGGTTTGTGATTAAAGGCGTACCAAGAGACGATATACAGTATCCCCGTCAGCATAAGAATCCAGAGGGGCCCTACACGCTTAATCCAGGAATAGGTACAGCGGGTGGCTCTATCAAGCAGCGGGGTGACAACGTACGTTAGCAAAAACGAAAGGCCCGCAACTATGGCAATGCCTAAGAGCCAGGCTGGGGCGGTATAGAGAAACCGGTCAAAGTTCAACGGCGGAACTATATATTTGAAAGGAACAAAGGGCATGATAATAAGGAGAAATCCAAGCAGCCTACTCATGATGTACTCGTCAGATGTACTCTTTTCAGCACGTTGTTCAATTTCTTCCTCAAAAACATTGTCCTGCTTTGCTCTTTTTAACCTGAGTTCGACGTAAGAACAAAGGTAAATGGTGGAAATTGCTTTAGACACGAGAGGGGCGCGCAGTGATATAAAAGCGCAGGCGCTAACAGCTTGCTACGTCGAGCATT
>JBIIDM010000267.1:0-2860 GCA_044238365.1 Bdellovibrionota bacterium
ATTGTAGCTTTTTTTTAATGTCAGCTCACCCTATGAAAGCTACAACACACTGAATTCACAGGGTGAATCGCGATCAGCGAAGAGGGACGAAGTCCCTCTGGGCCCGAGCGCCGAGCGGGAATAGCTGGCCTGGCACCACTTTGCAGTCCCATAGGTTTCAGAAACCGAAGACTTGACCGCGCACAGTATAGTCATCGAGACACTCCTAAGCCGAGACAGATACCGGGTTACGACCACCGAATTCGCCGCGAGCAAAATAAGGCTTTTGACGAAGTGACGGGACCAATCTGATCAACGCTTGCCGCGGGTCTACGTGGCACAAATAAGAGGAAGCAATCTCTTAAGGTCAGTGATTTCCTCGAGTGTTGTTATGCCTCTCGAAATAAAAGGAGCTTCTGGCATCGACTCAAAGGTCATTCCGGGCTGCCACCAGTCCGGTAAGGCCGGCACGTCTTCGGTTAGGGCCTCGAGAAGCTGCGAGATCGGTCTATTCAAATCAAGAAGGTCGGCCTTGGCCCTAATCGCCAGGGCAATTTTTCTGAGTTCAAGCAGATGCCACAAACCGGCACGAAACAAACCACGAAGACCAATTGCCTCAAATGAACTCAATTCGGTTAGACGTAGATTCGCCGTGAGTTCCAGGCCAAGCTCAATAGCGCCACGAACCCGCTCGGCCATGTCCCCGACGGTCTGTATTTCTGAGAGATCTACATGCCACCGCATCAGGGTACAATTAAGCAGAAAGCCGAACTCGGCCTCGAATTCAGCTGAATCCTTTACTAAGCCTGCGAGTTTGCTCGCTCGTGATGTGTGTTTTGGTGGGAGTGATATCTGGAAAGGTATAGTAGCTTCAATTAAAATCTCTTCGTTTGCACCGATGATTTCCTGCGTGCCGTGGAGGCTTGAGAGCTTTTCAAGCGTATACTTTAGATCGTGGGGGGGGAGTGGTGTGCATATTTCGAATGAAACCTCTTCATCGGGGAAGCCGAGAGCCTGGAGTCGTTTCTCTCTTTCGAGGTATGCTTCTTCTTCCAACATACTTGCAGTGTGAACTGTTGGAATAGAAATAAGCTGATAGAATAGCTGTAGGTTTGATTCGTATATATACGCCAGTACGCGGGAGATGTTGAAGTGGAGATCTTGATTTGATGTCTCAACTCTCAGCCAGGTTGATCCGTTGTCCGGTGTTACAAATCCATTCTCGAACGGCGTCTCAGAAGGGTCGTCAAGAGAAATCACGGAAACATAGCGAGATATTAATAGAGCGATAATTTTCAGGTCAATCGCACGAACGATTTTACCAAGCAGGTCTAGTGAGTCGGTCGCATCGGTGCAGGCGAGCACGTCAATGAGTTTTTCCAGATCGATTTCGTCTTTTTGCCAGACGTGAAAATCAATAATTGACGTCAGCTGCTCTTTGGATGCCAGGTCAAGCACCTCAACGGCGCTGCTTAGTCCTATCTGCGCTACGATTGAATATAGCACCTGGGGTTGAAGTGCCTGAATAGCCGCTCGCGGATTCTCACTATCCAGGAGGTCATTCACAATCCTCTGGGGCGTTCGCCAGATACTACTCAGGTGTGGGTTTTGCGGATCTTTCGGGCTGGGGAATCCCATCGTGCTATTATACCTCAGTCAGGTATACCTCAGTCAGATATACCTCAGTTAGATTATGCCTTGGCGACTTGTGTTTCAGTGGTCTCCGGCTCGGCCCCGCCATCATCATTGTTCCTATCATCATCGTTCTTTGCATTTGCTTTGCCCGGCTCTTTCGGTTTGCCCACAGTAGAAGCTGCCTTTAGCTTCAGGTGCTTTATCACTGCCTCTTTAACTGGGGCCAGTACGATATGAATCTGCTTGCCCGCTAGTGGACTCTGGTCGTCGATCGTAGCTATATCTTCAAGGCGGCGCACAATTTCGTCGAATTTCTCTAGGCCTAGTTCAACATAGTTAACTTCGCGTCCCCGAAACTTCATGACGAACTTGACCTTGTCTCCCTCAAGAAGGAAATCACGAGCCTGTTTGAGCTTCGTCTCAAGATCGCCGCTGTCTGTTCTGTACCGGATTCTAAGCTCCTTAGTCTCGATTTCTGAGCGTTTTTTCCGCGCTTCGGCTTCTTTTTTCTGTTCCTTATATTTGAACTTTCCATAGTCCATTATTCGGCACACGGGCGGCTTCGCGGTCGGTGCTACCTCAACGAGGTCAAGCCCGGCTTCTTCAGCCTTGGCCAGCGCCTCTCTTACTTGAAGGATTCCTAATTGCTCTCCCTCATCATCAATCACTCGCACCTCTCGTGCGATGATTTTGTCATTAATTCTATGGGTATCTTCTGATACTTTTGGAACAGGGGTGCGCGACGGCTTTTTTCGAAAGGTAACCAAACAGAAACTCCTCAAGGATAAAATTCTATACGATAAATGTGCTCAGGAATAACAATCAGAAACGGCGGAGATTGTACCATATTTTCACGGAGGGAGGAAGGAATTTTACTCAATCAGCTTGCGCCACCCCCGCTCTGCTGTTCTAGAGCCCGGATGAGGCAGAGCCAAGCCTTTTCTCCTGAGTCAGGGGATGGAAGATCTACGTGTTGTAAATTGTGCTCGCGTGAGAAAGGCTTCATTTTTTGAGCAGATTATGGAAATTTACTAAACCCCAGTGTAGTCTTGCTATAATTTTGATGTCATTGATGCGATGGGGGGGCATCAATATCAAGGTACTTCGGTGTATATTAAAAAAATACGTTGATTCAAGTGCTTATAACCTGAGTTCGACGTAGGAACAAAGGTTTATAGTTTTTTGTGCATTAAACTGCACCAGGCCAATACATCTGGTTGGTGGCGTGTCGCAACGGTTGGTAAGG
>JBIIDM010000268.1:0-2832 GCA_044238365.1 Bdellovibrionota bacterium
GAAATTCTAAGGAATTTTTGAGAATTACTATAAGTGCTTGCTTTGACTCGCCTCCGCGAGTCGATAGTGTTTCTCAAATGTTGAATCAAAACCGCATTATTTTTGAGAAACACTATAATCTCGGCTAACGTCCGTCAGCGGGCGTAAGAGTAGACCAGATTACGACACTAATATAGTTCCATCGTTGATTTGGGGTGTCACAAAAAACATGACAAGAAGAAATAGACGAATTATATGGATGTTTGGAAGCAATTTGAAGAGAACCAGATTACGCACAGTGCCGCTCATCACTTGTTAGCCATAGCCGAGCTTAGGGAACTTCGGGGATATGCGAGAGTGACTGACGTCGCTCGTCATTTGAATATTACCGTGGGCAGTGCATCCGCGAACTTAAAAAGCTTAAAAGGCAGAGGTTTGATTGTTGAGGATGACAATCGCTTTCTTTCACTATCTTCTGAGGGTGAGCAGCTTGCGCAGGCCGTCGTAAAGCGGAAGGATTTGTTGCTCCGCTTCTTTACTACGGTACTTGGTGTCGGTGAAGAGCAGGCTGAAATTGATGCCTGCAAGACTGAGCATCTTCTCAGTGCCGAGACAACCAGAAAGTTAGAGGCATTTCTGGATTCAGTCGAGTAGTGTCTATTTTTGAGAGGAGGAACCTGAGTTTGACGTAAGGACTGCGGTAAATGGTTGAAATTACTTCATCCACTTCGTTGCTCATGATATAAAATGCTCGACGTAGCAAGCTTCTCAGCCTGCGCTTTTATATCACTGCACGCCTCGTGTCTAAAGCAATTTCAACCATTTATCTTTATTCTTACGTCGAACATCAGGTTAGGAGATTTTGAATTATGAACGATCAAACAGTGAAGGCTCGTCTTCAGACGGCTATGAAACTTTCCATGAAAGCAAAGGAACGCGAAAAATTGCAAACAATTCGATCCGTTCTCAGCGCTATTCAGTACGTCGAGATGGAAAAAGGCGACATTGATGACCAGGCGATCATTGTCGTTCTGAAAACCGAGCTAAAGAAACGTCACGAGGAAATTGAATTTGCGGAAAAGGCCGGGCGAACGGAGCAGATTGCTCCTTTGAATCTGGAGATCGCGGTAATCGAAGAATTTCTTCCGTCGCAGCTTTCGGCTGGCGATCTTCAAAAATTCCTGGTTGAACAATATACAGACAAAGCCGGATTAACTATCGGCGGGGTCATGAAGGCGTTGAACGAGTCCTTTCCCGGCCAAATTGACGGAAAAATAGCGAGTACCATCATTCGTGAATTCCTTGTGGCCCCATGAAGCTTTTAATCACCGGCGCTTCTGGTCTTATCGGGCATGCTCTGTCGGAATCATTGGTAAGTGACGGTGTACAGGTGCTGCACCTTAAGCGTGGCCATGCTGAGCTTGCACATCACGTTACTATACGGGATGGTGCGTTGATCGACGCCGACGGTGATTTTCTCTCCGGGGTCGATGCCGTAGTGAATCTAGCTGGAGAGCCGATACTTGGCGATCGGTGGAGCTTGGCAAAGCGAGATGAGATTGTCCGGAGTCGCGTTCATGGTACCGATGTATTGGTACGAGCCCTGTTTCGGCTGATAGATACGCCGAAAGTGGTCGTATCAGCATCGGGGATAAATTTTTACGGGTTCCAACATCGTGAAGTGCGGGGTGAACATGAAGAGCCAGGAACTGGTTTTCTGAGTGATGTAACGAGTGACTGGGAGGAGGCCGTCCAGCAGATTGCGACAAAGGGCACCCGTGTTGTTCGACTGCGGTTAGGCGTTGTTTTAAGTAAGGAGGGCGGGGCATTGCAGCTCCTTCTCAGTGTATTCAAGCGCGGGCTTGGCGGGCCGGTTGGTCGAGGCGAGCGTTACATGAGCTGGATCTCCCTTACTGATGTTGTTCGACTTATCCGCCACTGTATTAGTCATGAAGGGGTTAGCGGTGTTGTTCACGGTGTTGCTCCACAGCCGGTGACCAATCGCGAATTTACAAGCGCACTTGCAAAGTGCCTAGGTGTGCCGGCTGTTATTCCCGTGCCGCCTTTTGCGTTGCGCGTACTGTATGGATCGGACCTTGCAAATGAGACCATCCTTTCGGATCTCCGGATATATCCGTCGGCGGCTGTTTTGGAAAGCGGGTTTGAGTATGAACATCGTGCTATAGATGTGGCGCTTCAGGCTGAGCTGATGAAGCCGTCAGCGTAAGTGCGGGTGTCTTACTTTTTCGGCGGGGCGGTTGGTCAAAGGCGGATGTCCGTAAGTTATTTGATTTATTATAGCCATTCCAATTTAAAATGTCTGAAGACTCTATTTGCTGGAATGGCTATTTGCTTGTCCCTCCGGGGGCTTTGCTCCGCAAAGCATATACCGGTTCCTGGTTTTTTAGGACTTTTTGAAGTGGAACCGGTATAAACCAGCTATTAGACCATTTAACAGACTTGTTATAAAATATGGATCCTACTCTCCTTGCTCACCTATTAAATTTTGTAGGCTATTTCAGCTTCATTATTATTCTATTCGAAGTTGGCTTGGTCATTATGACTGTTCGGTGGCTAAATAACCCGCAATCAAACGTGATGAAGATATTATTTATATCATTCTGTCTTGCGATAGCCGTGCCGGTAGTGTTTAGTACGGTAGGTGGATATGTTTTGTGGAGGATGGGTTATTTCGGTGAGTACGGTGTGGCCGATGAAGAGGCGCCAGAAGAGTAAAAATGGTAACTGCTCAGGTATTTTCCCAATCTCTTCGTCAAGTGATTGATTTTGTTCACTGCGGCGTGGAGTACCACGCCTCATTCACAAAACAATCACTTTCCTCGACCTTGAAAA
>JBIIDM010000126.1:0-10196 GCA_044238365.1 Bdellovibrionota bacterium
TAAAAACTTTGCGGGAATCTCCTTTA
Source organism: Bdellovibrionota bacterium (assembly GCA_044238365.1). GTDB lineage: Bacteria > Bdellovibrionota_C > UBA2361 > UBA2361 > JBIIDM01 > JBIIDM01. The sequence continues at coordinate 27 of JBIIDM010000126.1, forward strand.
TGCGTTCACCTGAATCTGAGAATTTTTTCTCTCTAAAGTGTCACTCGGACGGGGCTCGATCTGGATATTATCAGACACCTCATGGCGGATTTGAGACACCCAACTTTATGCCTGTGGGAACCAGAGCATCAGTAAAGGGCGTTCCGTACCATCTTCTTCGCGACTTAGGCACCCAAATCACCCTCGTCAATACCTACCATCTCTGGCTGCGTCCCGGGGCAGAGTTAATTGACCGACTGGGTGGAATTCAGCGGTTCACTGGGTGGCATGGCCCGGTTCTAAGTGATAGCGGTGGATACCAGGTTTTCAGTCTCAAGGGGATGCGGCAGATCTCCGAGGAGGGCGTAGGGTTTAAGTCACACCTGGATGGGTCAGCCCATTTTCTTTCCCCGGAAAAAGCTATCCAGATCCAAGAAACCCTTGGGGTCGACATTGCAATGGTATTGGATGAATGCCCAGCTACGACGCTTACCAAGGATGAGGTGCGTCTATCACTCGAACGAACTCTCCGGTGGGCCGGTCGTTGTGATATCGCACGAACAAAGCCCGGTGCGACTCATCTTTTCTGTATCACTCAAGGGGGTCTACACCGTGATTTGCGAACGTATTCTGCCGAAGCTTTGTCAGCGATGGCCTTTAATGGGTATGCCATTGGCGGTTTGAGTGTTGGTGAGTCTAAAGACGATATGTATGAGGTGCTTTCCTACCATGTTGCCCAATTGCCGGAATACAGGATTCGCTACCTTATGGGTGTAGGAACACCTCAGGATCTTGTCACGGCGGTGTCACGGGGTGTTGACCTCTTTGATTGTGTAATGCCTACCCGGGCTGGCAGGTTTGGAAGAGCATTCATTTCGGGCGAAAAGCCGTTTATCAATATAAAGAATGCGAGTTTTCGTGAGGTGGATCTGCCTCTTGATGAGGATTGTGACTGTTCCGCCTGCATGCGGTATTCACGGGCATATCTTCATCACCTTTTTCGTTGCGATGAGATGGCCGGGCCTCAACTGCTCTCGATTCATAATATCCGGTACTACATGCGGCTTATGGCGCGTATTAGAGACGCGATAAGAGAAAATAGATTTTCGGAATTGTATAAGGCAGAGATGTTGCGTTGGCAAGGGGGGCGAACTGATTGGGAAAAGCTACCAACTGATAACGCCTGGAGCATCAATTGGTGGAAATAACCTTTGGATAACTATGTATCTTTGTTCTTACGTCGAACTCAGGTTAATAGGCTCTGAGCGTTTGAAGTCGTAGCGCCCTTCCAGTATAATTGTGCCACTGCGCGCAGTGGCCGCGGTTCTTATGAAAGCTCCCAAAGGAAAATCTATGTCTTCCACACTATTCCGATTACCGGCAGCAGGTGCTATTCTGGTAGCTGCTCTTGGCTACTTTGTCGATGTATACGATCTGGTCTTGTTTTTGGTTGTCCGGGTATCGAGTTTACAATCGTTGGGTTTGAATCCGACCGTAGATGGTGAGTACCTTCTTCGGATTCAGATGATTGGTATGCTAGTAGGAGGTGTATTCTGGGGAATTCTGGGAGATCGCAAAGGTCGACTTTCTGTGCTTTTTGGGTCGATCCTCCTTTATTCTGTCGCTAACATTTTGAACGCGTTTGTTTATGACCTCAGCAGCTATGTGGTGCTGCGCTTTATGGCGGGTGTTGGCCTCGCTGGGGAGTTGGGAGCCGGAATAACTCTGGTCAGTGAACTACTTCCTTCTGAAAAGAGAGGGTTAGGAACAACGCTTGTTGCTACGGTTGGGGTAGCAGGTGCTGTAGTCGCTGCCTCGGTCGGAGGGGCGTTTGATTGGCGAACTGCCTACCTCATAGGCGGTGGACTGGGAATAGTGCTTCTGTTCTTGAGAGTCTCGGTATCCGAGTCTGGCATGTTTCAGAAGACCAGTCAGGAGAGTGAGCTTCGTAAGGGGGATATTCGTCTTATTCTGTTTAACAGGGGGCGATTGTTGCGGTACCTCGGGTGTATTCTCGCAGGGACGACGACTTGGTTTGTCGTGGGTGTGTTGGTCGCCTTTTCGCCTGAGATTGCTGCTGCCAATGGAGTGCTTGATCCAGTCAAGGCTGGTGAGTCGGTAAAATACGCCTATATCGGATTAGTTCTTGGGGATCTCACCTGCGGTCTTTTCAGCCAGTATTTAAAAAGCAGAAAATTCGCCATAGTTGCCTTTCATTTGTGTAGTATCGTTACAATCTCGTGCTACCTTAGCGTGCCAGTCCAGTCGGCCTCTGCTGTGTATTGGTTATGTTTGCCGATGGGTTTTACTGTGGGTTACTGGGCGGTCTTTGTAACAGCAGCAACCGAGCAATTTGGAACTAACCTGCGTTCGCTGGTCACCACGACTGTTCCTAATTTCGTCCGCGGCTTGACACCGATTTTTACCATGCTTTTTATGAGCCTGCGTGGTTCCTGGGGTGTGGTTGGTGCCTTATACCTAGTGGGTGCTATTTGCATAACCTTATCGTTGATTGGCTTATGCATGATGCGCGAGACTTTTACAGATTCTCTCGATTTTTCGGAAGTAGCGTAAGCGAAGGTTTCCACACGTAATCCTAATCCACTATTACTATAGCCATCGTCAAAAATAATGCGGTTTTGAGTCGCATCTCGGCGATGGCTATGTGTTTGTTTTGACTCGCCTCCGCGAGTCGTTATAGTAATCTTTAATACTTTATTATTTTTGAAGATTACTATAACCTGAGTTCGACGTAAGAACTGCGGTAAATGGCTGAAATTACTTCATACACTTCGTTTCTCATGATATAAAATGCTCGACGTAGCAAGCTACGTCTGTGCTTTTATGTCACTGCACGCCTCGTGTCTAAAGCAATTTCAACCACTTACCTTTGTTCTGACGTCGAACTCAGGTTTTTAGGGTAAAGTGAGGTGGAGTGGGATTTCTGTAATGTGTCGGAGATTGCCGTACCATCACGATTGATCGTTGCTTTGCGCCCCTATCATTCCACCAGCCAATCTGGTTGCAATTCTTCAGGTATCTGTATTGTCAATTCCTCGTGACTCAAGGGGTGGTTGAACTTAAGCTGGAAACACGCCAGGTGAAGCGTTTCAGCTTTTGTGCCCATGTAAAAGTTGTCACCGATTATTGGAAGCCCTAAGGAATGGGCGTGCACCCGAATTTGATGAGTCCGGCCCGTAATTGGCCTTGCCTCAAGAAGAGCACCGGCGGTAGCTCTTCTTTTAAGTACGGTGAACTGGGTCTTGGCTTCCTTGCCTTCGTCTGGATTACTCCAACGGAGGACTGGATGAAGAGGGTGCTTTGCAATATAACTAATGACTTCATTCTCGCGCCAGGCGGGCGTCTGATCGGTGTTGAGCCGGTATACTTTTGTAATTCGTCTCTTTTGAAAAATCTGCTGAAGTGGATCGTGCATAATGGGATGTTTGCTCACCGGGACCAATCCGCAGGTTGACATGTCAAGTCTAGACGGCATGTGGATGGGTTTGCCGACATATTGCTCTAGGTAGTAGCGGAGATTGAAGTATTGTTGTTCACGCCCAGGAACACAGGGCAGTTTGGATGGCTTTACGTAGACAAGGAGAAATTCATCCTCATAACAAATCCGCGAAGCATCAAAGCTGGGAAAAAACAACTCCGGATTTTTATAATCATAACGGGGCTCATAGTATTCAATTCGTGCGACAGAGGGGAGGTCGTGATCGGAACGGGACTGCACACCGTTGATGAATGCGCCACTTTTTGATAATCTTTCTGGCCAGCTATCTGGGGGAATGTGAGGAAGATGTAAAGTGAGTGCGGTGATTAATCGTGTGGCTGTTGGCGGCGTTATTTGCTCGTTCGTCGACATCTCGCATGAATGGCGAAAGTCCCAGTGCTTCGTGATAAACGTTGCATCAATTCTTTCAAGATCAGGGGCAAATGGAACGGAGGTGCTTGCTAGTGGTGTCATTCTGGAGAGCTAATTCACTAAAGTGTAATAGTAACCGTATGCTAAAAGTGAAACTAACTCAACCGTCAGAGAGTCTGATATCGACATCACATTATTCCCATCCCCTGGAATTCGGCCGTCACACTTATTAAATAGAAAGGTATCCAGAGCCGTGAGTAAGCATATAATTACGAACGATGACAGCGTCTTGAGGATTCATGGGGGCAGGGCTCTTTCTGGAGGTTCAGACAATCTAATCGTACTTCTCCCTCCTTCCAAAAGCTTAATGCTACGTTACCTGGTGTATGCGGCGCTGGCAGATGGTCAGAGTGTCTTGCGGATGAGCGATGCGCAGCTTTCTGAGGACATTGAGGATATGATAGCCGTTTTGGGCGGGTTCGGTATCAAGACTGAGGTGGTCGATTCCACTATTGTGGTCCAAGGGTGCGATGGACTTTTGCCAAAATCTGGAGCCTGCACAGTTCAGGTCAGACTTAGTGGGGTATCAGCCCGTTTTGCTGTAGCCCTTGCGGCATTGCGACACGGGGATACTGCGATTGACGGGTATCCATCACTTCGGCGGCGTCCCGTGGGGGAAGTAGCCGGTGCTGTGCGGCAACTTGGAGTATCGGTAGAGGGAGAGTCGCTGCCACTTATAGTTACCTCTCCGGGACGTTTCCTGCTCAACGATGAACCCATCAGGGTCTCTGGTGAGGTGTCGAGTCAATTTATTTCTGCGATGCTGGCGCTTGGTCCGTGTTTACCCCGCGGGCTGAAAATCGATGTCGGCGAAAAAGTGGTTAGCCGCCCCTATCTCGAGATGAGTATTGCCGCAATGAGACAGTTTGGTGCCCTCGTAGAGTTCGATGGCAAAGAGCGATACCTGGTAAGTGGTACAGGCTATCGTGCTACCGATCTGAATTGCGAAGCAGACGTGTCTGCTGCCTCATATTTCATGGCGCTAGCAACCGCATTGGGCATTTCACTTTTTCTCCCAGGGGTTTTTAAATCTTCGTGGCAGGGTGATATCGCGTTTGCTGGAATTTGCGAGCGGCTCGGTGCGACTATTCGTTGGAGTCCGGAGGGGCTCACAATTACTGGTCCACCGAAAGGTACCATGACGCCAATTGAAGAGTGGATTGATTTCGGCGCCATGCCTGATGTGGCTCCGACTCTTGCCGCCCTGGGGCCTTTTGTTCACGGGGGTGTTCGTATGAAGGGTCTTGGAACCCTCAGGGTGAAGGAGTGTGACCGAATCAGCGCGATCCAGCAGGAATTTTTAAAGCTAGGCATTTCCGTACAGGTTGGTGAGGACTGGATGGAAGTTCAGGAGTACGTCGGTAGAGCGACAGCTGATTCCTCGCCAGTTAGACTAAATACCTATGACGACCACCGTATGGCAATGTCTCTCGCGGTAGTCGGCGCAAATCTGCCCGGGGCGATAGAGATTATCGACCCTCAGGTCGTTGGCAAAACCTTTCCGACATTTTGGAGGGAGTTTGGGCGAGTGGTAGAGCTGCCCTTTGTTGGGTAACGTGTGGCTGATGGGACTCCCTGTGCTATTTGCTACGTAATAGTTAGGCGTTATACTTTGCTGTAATTGCGCAGGTATTTTTTATCGATTGGGCAAAGAATTTTTAGAAAGATAGCCTGTTATCAGCAAAGAAAATGCAATAGAACACCCTAAAAATAGGGGGTGTCTATTCTCAGTGTCCTTTTCAGGGGCAGCTAAGTGTTCTGTAAATTATTTTCTAAATCCTAGCCTTGATAAAATGGTTGGTAGATCCATCCTAATTCAAATTGCCTGAAGACTATTGCTTCTGAAATGTGGATATTTTTTGTCCCTCTACGGGCTGCTCCGTAAACGATCTACCGATTCCTCGTCTTGTGAGACTTTTGAAGTGAAACCGGTATACACTCCGCTGCACCTTGCTCCTTAAGAGATTTTTGCGCCATAATTGACAACCAGGTACCATCCATAGATACTGTAGGGCCGCGTTCTGAATCTAAATTTGACTTATAACGATGCGCAATTATTATGAATTCTTCCGAGAATAGAGGAAATGTAGTATGAAGACGCAGGGTCTCTCCATTGTCAATTATACACGGGTCCTCAGGTATCTTCGTTCCTATCGCGGCCAATTCATTCTTGCCCTTCTGTGTATGGTGGCATTTGGGGCGTCAGATGGCGTGGTTCCTTTTCTTGGAAAGTATGCGCTAGATAATGTGTTTACAAAGGGCAGCAGTGATGTGCTCTACACCTTTCCAGTTATACTGATCGCCATAAGTTTGTTCAGGGCGGTCGCCGATTTTGGTCAGCAATTCCTCATGGCAAAGATTGGTCATTACGTTGTTCGAGACATTCGAAACGACATGGATGAAAAGGTCCTTAATTTGGGGCCAGCTTTTTTTCTTCGCAATTCCAGTGGTGATATCCTTGCTCGTGTTAATGGCGATGTGCTTTTGGTTCGTTCGCTCCTAACTGATACTGTTGCTGCGATTCTTAGAGATACGATTCGGATAGTGGTTTTGATCGCGACTGCAATATATCTGGATGTGCAGCTGGCGATGATCGCGTTTGTGGTCCTTCCGATTGGTATTCTCCCAATTATTCGCTTCGGAAAGAAAATTCGTAGGTTGAGCAAGCGGGGGCAGGATGCTATCGGAATGCTCGGTGCACTACTTAACGAGGTTGTGGTTGGAAGTAAGGTTATTAAAATCTTTGGTACCGAAGAGTTTGAGAAGAAGCGCTTCATGAATGAAAATGAACGGCTCACGCAGACGTTTATAAAATCCGAGCGTGTAAGGGCGCTAACCGGGCCAGTGAATGAAATTCTTGCGAGTTTTGCGATTGCGGGTGTTGTTCTTTATGGTGGTCTCTCCGTTGCAAAGGGGGTGCGAACGCAAGGCGAGTTTATCGCCTTTCTCATGGCTACTTTTCTGCTGTATGATCCTTTTAAAAAGTTAAGCCGAATCAGCAGTACGGTATTTCTTGGAATGGCAGGTGCCAGCCGTGTATTCGAATTACTGGACGCGGTTGAGGACATTCGTACCCCCGTATCTCCAAAGGCGATGCCCCGGGCTAATACTATTATATTAGAGGATGTGTCGGTCATTTACCCCACAAAGGATTTACCTGCGATCGAGGGCGTCAGTTTGCAGATTGAGCAGGGTGAGAAAGTAGCCTTAGTAGGATTTTCAGGCGCTGGAAAGAGTACCTTGTTCGATCTCATTCCCCGTTTTATCGATCCTACGCAGGGGCGGGTTCTCTTAGGCGGAGTCGACGTTCGTGAACTTGAGTTAAGCTCCTTGCGTTCTCGAATTACTATGGTATCTCAGCACACCTTTCTTTTTAACGATTCGGTGCTGAACAATATTAAATATGGTTCATTGCAGGCAAGTAGGGCTCAGGTTGAGCAGGCAGCTGCCGATGCTGGTGCCTGGGAGTTTATTGACCAATTGCCATTCGGTCTTGATACTGTAATTGGAGAAGGTGGCCATTCATTGTCGGGAGGTGAGCGGCAGAGGCTGGCGATTGCCCGTGCTATGCTCAAAAATTCGCCGATACTTTTGCTTGATGAAGCAACGGCATCACTGGATAACCGAGCGGAACGTGTCGTACAAGAGGCCATAGAAAGATTGGAAAAAAACCGTACTTCGTTGGTAATTGCCCATAGACTTTCTTCGATACGCGGGGTCGATAGGATTGTGGTCATGAAGGACGGACGAATCGTAGAATCTGGTACTCATGATTCTCTGATTGCCTCCAAGGGCGAATATTTCACCTTATATTCTTATCAGTTTGAAGCTCAGGGAAAGGCTGAAGTATCACACACGTTAATTTAATCCGCGAGGTAGGAGACCCATGTTCTGGAGTCAGTTATATAGTGTTACTGTGACCGTTATTTCACCCTTGGTTGGAGTTGGGCTCCTCTTGAAATCACGTGGCAGAATTCGGTATGGCGAACGATTTGGATTATGGAATAGCCCAGCTTCGTTTGAGAAGCCCACAATTTGGTTTCATGGGGCATCCATGGGGGAGGTCCGGGGCTTGTTGCCGATTATAAAGTTATTTAAAGAGCGTCATCCAACGGTTCGAACGTTACTTACAAGTACCTCACCTACAGGCCTTGATGCTGGTAAGGCTGATGTTGACGAGGTTCATATTCTTCCGATCGATGCAGCGGCGTTTCATAATCGAGCCATAGGGACCCGAAATATTATTGGGTTGATAATAAACGAAACTGAAGTTTGGCCGTCTTTACTGATGGTTGCTCGTGCCCGGAAGATACCCACCTTTCTTGTCAATGCACGCATTTCGGACATGGCCATCGGGCGCTATGAAAAGTTACGCTTCATTTTAAAGGAGGCGCTGCCGCAATTTACTAGGGTCTTGACCAGTACGAAAGAGTCGTTTGACCGATATTTATCGTTGGGATGTACCGAGTCTCAGTTGCGCGTGATGGGTAATTCGAAGTACGACGGAGTTCGTGTCGTATCAGAGGGCGAACGAGACGAATTTCGTACTCGATTTGGATTGAGTACTGGGCCGATTCTTTGTCTGGGAAGTATCCGCGATGGAGAGGATGCCGCCTGGCTAGGAGCCATCAAGGCTCTGCATAATGAAGGTATTAAGTTTCAGACCATTATTGCGCCTAGGCACCGAGAAAAATTTGAGTACTTTGCAGCGGCCTTAACTGCCCAAAACCTACCGTTCACTCGATATACAACCTGGGAAGAGCGCTGTTCGGATTCATATCAGGTTAATAAGGTTTTGCTACTTGATACCTATGGTAAGTTGTTAGAGGCCTACTCAGTTTCCTCAATTGCATTCATTGGGGCCACGTTAGTGAATATTGGTGGTCATAACCCGTTTGAAGCGGCAGCTCAAGGGGTGCCGGTAATTGTCGGCCCATATTATCAAAATATTAAGAATGAGATTGCGGATCTTGCAAAGGTTGGAGCCGTGTCTACCGTAAGAAATCAAGAGGAAATAGTCACCGTTCTGCGGAATTGTTTCAACGCTCCAAAGGAGTTCACCCAAAGAGGTCGTGATGGCGCAACGCAGTGGTTACAGCATCAGGGAAGCAGTCTAAGAATTATCGAGGAAATCGAATCCACTTTGGAGATTCCTGATACGGTGCCAGTGTGAGGTGTTCCTTGAGGCCATTGTCATTGATGTATGGCGGAATTACGGCGTTAAGGAATTATTTATACGACGCTGAAATAAGATCAGTTTATTGTAGTGAAGTTCCTGTAATCTCGGTTGGCAATCTCACCGTCGGGGGAAACGGCAAGACACCGCTGGTGGTTGCACTGTGTCAGATTCTTATAGCAGCAAAATGCCTACCAGCTATTTTGATGCGAGGGTACGGTGGCACCGAAAAGGGACCATATCCGGTTTCCATGGATGATTCGCCTCTAAGGGTCGGCGACGAGGCCTTACTTTTAGCCAGGACACTGGGAATTCAGGTGGTGGTATCTCGGTCAAGACGTAAGGGGTTGGAGTGGTTGAAGCAACAGGGTCGCGTTGATGTTGTGATTCTTGATGATGGCTTTCAACATAGAGCGGTCGCCCGGGATCTTGATATTATTACACACTATCTGGGAACAGATTGCGCTAAATCGGAATTTGTTAATGCAAGGATGTTGCCTGAAGGGAAGTTTCGCGAAAACCGAGACCGAGGCCTAAAACGTTGCGATGCGATCATATTTTCTAGCCGCTCTCTACAAAAGCTTACTCCTGATCAGACCATAGAAGGTCAAGTACCTCCCTCGGTGCCGATTTTTTATAGCTCTTTGAAAATTTCCGGAATTGTAATGTGGCAGAATGGGACCCGGAAGGTTTTTAGCCCAGAAGAATTCAAGAACCGAGAGATAGTCGGGGTGTGTGGTTTGGGCAATCCAGACGCTTTTAAGCATACCCTCGAATCTATCAACGGGTCCCTCGCAGGATTTAACCCCTTTTCCGATCATTATCACTTCACGCAGAGCGACGTGGATCAGCTGTCGCGCCGGTATCCCTCGCAAGTTATCCTTTCAACCTCAAAGGATATGGTAAAGCTGCTGCCCCTCATCAAAACAAATCCAGGTGGCTTAACGGAACGATGGGGGGAGGTTTTGATAACAACAGAGGTGACACCGGCCGAAAGTTTCGTCAGGCTAGTGACGGCAGTCGTAGCGAAGAACTCAGGTTAAAAGAGAGCTAGTTTTCAGCGACGACTAAGAGCGTCGAGGTG
>JBIIDM010000127.1:0-10119 GCA_044238365.1 Bdellovibrionota bacterium
CAAAATGTGATTGTCAAAATTCTGGACAACCGACGAAGGCAACTACCTGTGGGCATCTCAGGCGAGATCTGCTTTGCCGGTGGAGGTGTAGTTAAGGGATACCTCAATCTCGCAGAACTCTCCTCTGAAAAGTTCGTGACTATTGATGGCCAACGCTTTTACTGCACTGGTGATATCGGAAGACTGAGCAATGACGGCCTGATTGAAATCCTCGGCCGCCGTGATTTTCAGATCCAATTAAGAGGAATGAGAGTCGAGCTAGGCGAGATAGAATACGCTCTTCGTCAAGCGCCGGGCGTGCGAGACGGTATCGTTCTTGCGCGTGCCACCTCAGAAGGAGAAAAACAACTTATAGCCTACATTGTTCCAAAGAATGACGGAATTTCACCACCAAAGCGAAACATTGCGATTCGGCAGTTCATGACGGACCACGTTCCTGATTATATGGTCCCCTCTACCTATACGGAACTCCCAGCTCTGCCCCTTAATCATAATATGAAAGTCGACCGTCGTGCATTACAGGAGCTCGACGTACCCCTCCTCCCTGCCCCATCTGATGGCCTCCGAATCCCAGAGAGCGCTACCGAAAAGAGCTTCGCTGAACTATGGACCTCACTATTAAAAGTAGATGACGTCGGGCTTGATAATAATTTCTTTGAACTCGGCGGGGATTCGCTTCTAGCACTGAGTTTCATCTGCTTGGTTCAACAGCAGTCTGGCGTAACACTTAAGGGAATGGACGTACTGCGAGAATCACTTGAAGTCCTCGCAAGAATCTGCGACCACCACACAGGGCGTATAGCGGCAACCCGCGCAAGCCCCACTGCCCCCCACCCCCCTGAGATCAGAGAACTTTTTTATTTTGGCCCCGACAAAAGCCTTTTCGGAGTACTGACAACCCCAGCCATAATCCGGAAAAATCAAGCGGTGTTAATCTGTTGTGCGAGCGGCCATGAATTTCTTCGTTCAACATTTATTATTCAAAACCTGACGAAACACATTATCCGACTTGGCTTTCCGGTCCTCAGATTCGATTATTTTGGCTGCCGCGATGCGCTTGGCGACAGCAAGGATGCTACCTGCTCGCGATGGAAACAGGACATTGACACTGCCCACCAGGAACTGCGAAACCGAACAGGGATCGAAAATATTATCGCTGTTGGCATTCGCTTTGGTGCAACACTGCTTCTAAATAGTTCACTCGTCCGCGACTTTTCCAGAATCGTGCTCTGGGATCCAATTGTTCATGGTGCAGCCTACTACCAGGAACTTTTAATTCTTCACCATAACTATCTTCGTGCCCAACCTCACTTCCGATGGTTATCACCGACGTTCTCTCCCTTCCGCGACCGAGATCTTCTTGGAATGCACTACTCAGAAAAAATGATCCGAGAGTTCGATTCAATTCATATAGACCCGGCATCCTGTGCCAAAATGTTAATTAGCTGCCTACTCACCACCAACGTCATGCTTGAGGAACGCGTACGAAAATCAATTCAAAACCACCCTCTCCAACAAATCGTCCAGTTCTCCAGTGACTGCTCCTGGCGAGACCCCGTAGTTTTAGAGGAAATATTACCAGACAATGGTATATCAAAAACCATTGCAACCCTCATCAAGGGCGAGGCATGAAAGAAATCCCTTGCCTATTCGGAAACAATCAGCGCCTTGCGGGAATCATTACAGACCCAGAACTCATAGAACAAGAAACTTATGGGCATAGGAAGGCGGTAATTCTTATCAGCGCCGGATTACAGCCCATGTCTGGACCATTTCGATTCTATACAAATCTCGCAAGGGAATTAGCCACGGAAGGAATTCTCACGTTACGTTTTGACCTTAGTGGTATCGGAGAGAGTCGGTCAATTCTCACCTCAGCAACTCTAAGCGAACGAACTGCCCAAGAGATTTCAAGTGCTATTGAATACATTTTGACGCGCTATCCTGCCATAAAGGATCTTACTCTTGGTGGACTATGCTCTGGTGCTGAGGACGCCTTCCGGGCATCTAATGTAGATACACGCGTTACTGGCGTCATTCTCATTGATCCGTTTGCCTACCGAATCCCCGGGTGGATCTGGCGGCACGCTATATATCGCTTAAAACGGCGCCTCATGCGCAGCTTAGGTCTTTACACCCCTATCCTACTCCGAAGTTCCTGCGCATCCTTAGAGGGGCGACGTGTGGTTACCTACAGCTACATGAACCATACAGAATCCAGCCAAATTCTGAAGAACCTACTTGATCGCAACACCCGAATTCACTTTATCTACACCAGCAGCATGCGAGAACATTTTAACCATAAAAGCCAACTCGGTAAGATGTTCCCTGATATCCCCTTTCGAGGTTTAGTGAAACTTAACCTCTTTCTCACACTCGATCACACGCAGATACTTGAGAAGGAGCAACGTACCCTCATAAAATCCATAGTGCTCGCTCAACGAACGACTCACACGGTTGAATGATCTCTTCGTCAAGCCTGGCGCGAACGCGGATCACGAGCTGATCCGCGTCAAAGCGTTATATCACTAGAGTTGTGCTGTGGTGTTACCAGGAATTTATGGCGAACTACTTCACCTTCCAAGAGACCACTGCTACCTGAACACTCTGAGTTTCCGGTCCAGCAGATACCAAACGAGAAACCTCTGATCCACCGGCGAGCGACACTGAGAAATTATCGGTCTTCGAAGGCGACTCTGTTCCCGCCCTGTATTGCTCAACTTTAATAGTAGCCGAGACATGCTTCTTGGCGCTGTTCAAGACCTGTACTGTCCAGCTACCATCTACCTTTTTTACTGAAGCTGCCAGTGGAGGCTGATCGGAATTTGACTGCCCTACCTCACCTAAAGTGCCTACTTGCTGGCTGCCTACTCCACCACCAAAGGAAGCGATCACTCCAAATGGGGCCATCTTTTCAAATTTTTCTTCTTCCTTCTTCTTCTCAATCTCGACTTTTACAAGGGCCGCCTTCTCTTCTTCAGTCATATCGCGAACCTCTGGCTGGACTTTACCCTCCCCCGCAGCCGCTAATGAACAGACCAGAATTAGAAGTACGACTAATAACAGTTTGTGAAATCTTACTTTACTAATACGATTCATAATGGTTTACCTAGTTTTATCAGAAGGAAGTATAACATACGGATATATCTGGTACGTGGGCACCGGGGTCACGCTAGCCGCGCCCCTAGGCGAAGTAGACCAAATCCGCTTCTCCTCGCCCCCAACGATGACTCGTTCGCCGGGAAAACCAGAAAACGTTGCCTCAGGCACAGAAGTCACCGAGATATTTCGATTAATGGGTGTGGTGCTGCCGATACCCGAGCGACTTCGCCCACTCCTATCAACCGATAGCGTGTCAATAGTAACAGCATGCTCTCCAGAAGCGGGTTGGGCAGTGCCCTTGCAGGAGCACACTAGATAGCCGAGCAAACACACCCCGATTAACAGATACGCTCGCCGATTGGGCTGGTGCTCTGTGAAGATTCTCTCCATCAACCCCTCACTACACTAGTAGCCGCGACAATTTCCGATATGGGCGCCAACCTAAGAACTTTTACTCTTATCAGGTTAAGAGCGTAAGTCACTGATTTTTATTCAAATAAAAAGAGAAAACCCTAACGCTGCCCTAGTACTGAAACCCAGGGAAGTATCGAGATCCCATTTAAATTAGAAAATTCATACCGATACCCTGAGTTCTTTACATCGAACTCAGGGTGACAGTCTCTATCATAGTTCCCGTCCCTAAATAGTATGACCGAGATCGCGTCTACCAAACAAGCTAAAAAAATTGCCTGCCAAGGAGTCCTCTCAAACGGCAATAAGCCGCTCCGACACACTGAAGATTCCAATCAGCAACTCACCCAATCTGGACACGACCTATCCGCTAAGACTATCTAAGTCTTTTGTAACCTTTGCAAGATAGTTAGTTGTCTCGCGAAATCCTCGACTCTTCCCACTTTTTTCGTTCCCAGGCCCTGCATTATATGCCCGGATTATCGCCGCAGTATCACCACGAAACATATCACTCATCTCCCGAAGATAGTAAATGCCAAAGGCAATGTTCCTTTCAATCGGGTCATCTGGAACAGGAACCCCTATACTATTAAACTTCTGAGTAATATGTACTGCTGTACCAGGCATTACCTGCATTAAACCCTTTGCCCCTACGCTGGATTGAGCACCGGGATCGAAATTTGATTCGTTTTTCATGATGGCAACTGCCAGATTCGGGTTGATATTGAACCTTATAGAGTAGTTCTCTATCATGGCATGATATTTAGCCGGGGCTAAATTCTTCCACCGTTCTGAAAAAGCCGGGCCAACATCCGTTGCTGCAACATTTAAGTCCTTGCGATAACTTGATGAATAGTCCTCTGGGTAGCGAACACGAGCGTATGAAATGAAGGCCTCCCGATTGGGCGCCTTTTCTAGGAGGGTCACTCCTCCCCAGAGCAGTGCCTTAGAAATATACTCGGGGTCGTTCGCCTGTTGAGCCAGCTCAAAAGCCTTACCCCCCTGTTCTAGCGTAATCGAAAAATTTTCTTTCCCGTAGACCTTAAGCTTCTGCTTGAGCAGGGCCGCGCCCTCGGCTGTAAATAATTTCCCGTCCTGAGCATCTATCTGTTTGAGTAACGTATCGAGTTCCGGTGACGCCTGCGGAGTAAAACGTGCTTGCAACGCTTCTTCTCTATAGCCTCCGTTAAACGCTGAGCCACCATGAGGATTTGGGTTCTTAACAACGACAGATTGTTTGGTTTGCGCTGGGTTGTTCATCTTATTTATATATTGAGTACGTTATCAAGACTACGGCTAATCCAGAAAATCCCTTACAAAGGTTATGCGAAATTTCACCTCGGTGGTATAAAAATACCTAACCCTGCGCACAGTTAAGCTCCCACTGATTCGTCTTTCTCCTGCCGTTCTTGAAATCCTACCACGTCCGTCTATCCCGTTTCGCCGCGCCCGACCTTACTTTTCTCCGCTCAGTTTCGGGAATAATCCCCAGTTCTTTAGGGGCATCCAGACAATAAAATTTTCGTCCAATCCTAAAAATCACCCCTCCGAGCCTCCCCAAACCAGAAATCTTCAGGCCAGAGCCTTTTCAAGACGGGCATCTTATGTAATCATCCTGCCGTTGCGCGTTCTTAGCTCAGTTGGATAGAGCATCTGGCTTCGAACCAGAGGGTCGGGGGTTCGAGTCCCTCAGAGCGCGTATACCAATTCAGCTATTCCCGCTCGGCGCTCGGGCCCAGGGACTTTGTCCCTCTTCGCTGATCGCAAATTCACCCTGTGAATTCAGTGTGTTGTAGCTTTCATAGGGTGAGCTGACATTAAAAAAAGCTACAATAGTGCGCGCAAACATTTTAAAAATATTGCTTTACTCTTTTGTATCTATTGAGAATTTTTTGACTCCGGGAACAGCTGATTCCCAAATACTATCCCATCATACCTGCTACCCAAGCCCCCCACACACACGCCCAACTCCAAACCAAGCGTTTAACGACAAAACGTTTGACGAAAAAATCGGGAAAATACCGGGCAGGTAACTACTCAGGTACCCTCATCATCAGCACGCTCGTAAAGCGCCCCAACTAGTTGTAACTGCCAGGGATTTTTCCAAGGTCGAGGAACGTAATTGTTTTGTGAATGAGGCGTAGTACTCCACGCCGCAGTGAACAAAATCAATCATTTGACGAAGAGATTGGGAAAATACCTGGCAGTTACCACCGATTAAAAAAACAGCGATGTGGGCCATGACTAACATTCTCAAACGCTGTACAATCGCAGGCTACAACTTGTCATGGGTAGAAGCGACATCTACCCCCTTTTCTTATCAATCTCCTTAGTAGATATGGATAAGAAAAGGGGCAGAGAAAAATTACAAGGTTTTTTTTTGGAGGTTATATGTCTGAACATTACAGAACGCCAAACGACATTTCTGTTGATCAAGAATTGTCAGTGAGAAAACCAATCCTCTCTCTTATATGTATCTGGAATATCAGCCAAACCATTGGCAATGATTCAACATATCCAATTGACCCAAGGACGGCCTGCTACTGGGTGCTGAGGGTAGTCTTGAATATTATCCTTGAATCAGACGGTGCTAATATCTTGTCCACTCAACGTTATACTGGGAATAAAATAATCTCAAAAAGCTTAATTGCGTCGAATACAGTTCCTTATAACAAAAATTTTTACGGGGAATTAACTGCTACGAGTAGAACTTCAAGGAACCCAGAAGACAACATTCTGACAATTTCGGAAGATCTTATTGCTAGGTTGTTAAACGCCGTAATGCAACTCGCTGAGAGCAGCTATTTTCAACCCTTAAATGAAGATACTGTGAACGCCATAGTTACTATGGCACAAGCGGCCAGCACAATTGATCTGGATCAATTTTCTCCAGAAGATACTTCTAACTTGGTTGCTGAGCTTGCTCATCGATGCGTTGACACAAACAAAGGCTGCTTACACCTGGGAATGACCCTAAATTCTCTCAAGATCATTTTTGAGAAGATGGGCCATGATCTCTCGCTCAAAGGCCTTGCAATGTTTGTGAAAGCCGTTAATAACGACAATCCGTACTATAGTCCGGACCACAACATTTTGCTGGCCAAAGCGGTGCAGCAATGGGCCTTTTGGGCCCGTTACAAGCGTAGAAATAGACATCTTGAACCCGAGGAGTTCTTTCTCCTCGGGTTCATGCTCTCGAAAACAGTGTCCAAAACCGCCCTTTTTAATGTAAATGAAGGACGGATAGAATTCATTGAGTCAATCAAGCTCTATCTTAAAAAACAGAATGGAATCGACCTCATGATTGCTAATCCAAGGATAATCCACAACTCGGGACTCCGGTGTGGCATACCAGTTTCTGAAGTTCAATTCCTCATGTTCAATCATACCATTTATGGATGGTGCAGTAGCTACGGCGCTGGTGTTAAATTCAGTTTGTCTAACACTTCGGAAAGGACATTACTATGGCAACAATTCGAACTAGGAACAATTCAAAGACTTTTTGATAAGTCAGTAAGCTACATTCAGCGTTTAAACTGGTCGCCCTACTTTGGCGTTTCACGACTGCAGTTCGCAAGCTCGACTTTGGAATGCATTATTGGAATATTTCGCCACGCAGACCTGTTCAACAATCGAGGCCCTACGAAACATAATTTTCAAATCCATATTGTCTCATGGATAACGCAAATTATTACGGCAATTACCCTCCATTCAGGTGACCGTGGGGCTTTTGCTACCATTCGCGATATTTCAGGATTTGTCAGCGCATTATCGTCAACAAAGCGAGCAGTGCACAGCAATGGGTACCTGCCATTTGAAAATGGCCAAGCCCTTGATGAGCAAATTGAAAGAATTCTTGATCAACAATTACTGGCCGCAATTGAGCTGTCAGAGGATATGTTCAAGAATATCGAACTCTGCTTCCGGAATATTGACGCGTATGTTAAGGAAAATCACGAGAGGACGATTACCATCGTTCCTTCTCTTTCTACGCCGATGACAACTAAATACCTGCACACCGCGAACGCACTTGTCAATGAGCTAATAACTCGAACTGTAAAGGGTCTTTTCGCATCAACTGACTTTCTGCTTCAACTGATATCTGCCGGGCGTCATGATCTTGCAGCCGTGTGGCTATTTGTCGTCAAGAAAATCTTTGACACCTACTCGGCTTTTCGCCCCAAAAAAGATATCTGGTATGAACTGTCCGAAACTGAGCAGGAAGTGTTCAAGCGAAACATCTTGATTTCTACAATTAACATTGATCAACGGCTTAGAAGCCAAGACGAGGGAACTGCACCGGTGTATCGGAGGGCGAAGGAACTGAACTTAGTACAAGATTCGGATTGTACGATCGATCTTAACAATCAATTAGCTACCCTCAGGTGGCTTTCTGATAATTTGGCGAAGACCATTTCCGGGGAGATTACCCAATATCATCCGACATACGGAGATCCAAAGTTCACAAGGCTGAGTAATCAAATCGATCACCTTCGTCCACATAAGAAAAACCGCATAAATCGTATAGAACCTAATTCCTTTGAGCAACAGGTCTTTAGATATGTTAGAGACTACCTTAATCGACTGAAGTACTCCGGCTCTATAAAATACTTCGAGCTGCAACAGAACATTCGGTTATTCAAGTGTGAAATTGACCTTGTTATTGAGGTTATGCTACCCGATGGCACGCCTATAATTCTTCTTCTTGAATGTGAAGGAGAGAGTTGGCACTCAACCTTCGGAGTCAGAAACCCTCTTGACGTGGCCAAGTTAGGTTTGAAAACATCCCACGTTCTGTGGAAATTAATAGGAGTGACGACGATTCCTAATATCGTAACGATCTCTTACCGGGAGTTCAAAAGTAACGCTACTAGATTGGAGCAAAAGAAGTATGTTGAGTCTCTCATTGCTAACTGTTTTTAATTCTAACTCTGCCCTCATTTTTTCATTAAAAGAAGTTCTGCCTTCCCGATCAACCGGCAAAGAGAACTATCAATTTTTCCTTTAAGCAGCTCTCGCTTATGGAATTCCGTCCAGAGAAACTGGGTCGACTCCCCCTCTGCCGGTTGTATGACCGGATTCTTATCCCGAACGACAATTACATACCGGAAATCCAAATGTACGTGATGAGGAGCACCCTTCCGAGCAGGAACATCATGAACATCTATATCAACAGGGCAAATAGTTTTGTGCAACCCACTGCCCTCCATTTTCCCTTCACTCGCTGCGCTTTGGCCTGCCAATTCCGTCAAAAGATGCTGGAGGCCGAAAATCCCCGTCTCCTCCTGCGCCTCACGTAATGCAACATCAGCTGGATCCACCTCGAAACCATTCTCACCAAACCCGCAATGACCACCAAACTGTAGCCACTTATCGAGCTTCTTGTGATAATGCAGAAGAAACGATTCTGTTTGTACATTGACGACCAGCGCCGAACCGGTAATATGACCAACCTCACAATTCTGGCAAAAAATATTTGGCACCCGTTCGATGAGGTCACGAATTCGGTTGACATTATGAATCTCCTCCTCATTCGAGCAGATATACCCATCAAGGATTCTCAATATGTGCTTTCGAGCACCGTAAAAATAGATCGAGTACAGATCTTCGACGAGTGTGTGCAGCGACGCAATCTTCTGATCAAGTGAACGATCCTCAAAAAGCGGTGATTGAGCGTGAGCGGGTTCTCGTATCGTCATATGCAAAACGTAGGTTAAAAGGGGTAAGGAGCTGTCAAGAAATACTCAGATAGCTTTTCTTTGACTATAGCGCCCTGGAAATTTATTTTGCAAATTCGAATATTGTTGCCTACAATCCCATCACTCGATACCTAAGAAGGTTATGAACTTAGCTATGCCTCTAGGAACGACTCTAGGAATGCGTCTGGGAGCAACCCCACTCCAAACCTCTTCAGGTTCGAATCAGGATCCACAAAGCACCTACTTTTTGGTATGGGCACCAATATATCAGAAAGTATCCGTCTGGCTCTCGCCAGAAGGCAACTCCTGGATCCCCGATGTGCGCGAACCGTCTGTACAGTCACTGACTGAAATACTGATTGAAAAAAGATGGAGGTGTGTACCGCTTAACCTGACTGATGGTGGATACTGGGAACAAACAATTCCCAAAGTACCTCTGGGTACGCTCTATCTTTACGAACTTCAGACAGAAAGTGCCTCTTTAATTAGGCCAGACCCTGGGTCCTACTTACAACCGTATGGCGTCCACGGACCTTCTAAAGTCATCTCCTTGGACTTTCCGTGGGAAGATCACGAGTGGAAAGGAACGTCTTGGGACAAACTGGTAATCTACCAGGCACACCCCGCTCTATTTTCGACAGATTTGAGTCTAACCGGAATAATTCCAAGAATAGAACACCTTAAGTCATTGTCAAGTACCCTTGGCCTGTACCTCTTGCCGATCATGGAATTTGCAGGTGAGTATAATCTTGGTTATGACGGGGCCTACCCTTGGGCTGTTCATCATTCACTGGGTGGTGTTCGATCGGCACAGGAACTAGTATAGCGTTTCATTAAAACGCCTTAAAATAAACTATCTTTCTGCTTTACCAAATTTTGTCCATCTAAATACAACGGGTTGTGCATT